>QWOO01000101.1 GCA_003669615.1 Planctomycetota bacterium | reverse complement strand
CCCTCTGGGCCGTGCCCGGGAGGACCGTCCATTTCTGAATTCGGGAGCCGGGTAGTCGTTCAGGATTTCCCGTCACCGCAACCGAATCGGCAGCGCTGCCGATTCATCAAAACCACTGGCCAGACACATTCCTTGTCACCCTGATCGCCTCAGTTTTGTGCTGAGTCCTGGGACGGCGGCGTCGACTTCGGCGCTCTCACGCCCCCAATGATGGCGATCGACTTCCCGAGGTTTTCCAGAGTGGTATCTCTGAGGCGGCTTCGTTTCTTTGGAGGCGTGGATACAGAACCGGCTCTGGTGTTGAGCACGCGAATGGCTTCCATCGCAGTGTTTCGGTGAAGTTCTAGCCCTCAACCAAGCGAACTCGTTCGCCAGTGCGGTTGGAAATTTTGAAAAGGCCTGAGAATTCCCTGAGGAAATGCGTAGATTCGATATCACAGCGAATCAGGACGGATCTCAACAAGGAGGATCTCAGGTGAAACGAAATGTCGCGAACAGGGTCGCAAGACGCAAGCGTCGAGTTCTTAAGAGACTGGAACGAGCTCGTGAACTCCGGTTTATTCGAGGATTAGATTCCACGACGGTCATCGGGGCGAATGCCATCACCTATGAACTGTCAGAGCGAGTTCACGCGATCGGTCATGGCGGGATTGGCATGATGATGAAGCTGGCACGAAACACCGGACTCGTCAACGAGATCGATCGACGAGTTCATCTGCTAAAAGTGCATGCTCCGTACCAGGAATCCGATCATGTGATGGCTCATGTGCTGAACATGCTGTGCGGAGGAACGCGGCTGGAACATCTCGAACTGCTACGCAACAACGAAGCTCTGCTGAACGCGGTTGGAGCGGATTCGATTCCTGATCCCACGACAGCCGGAGACTTTTGTCGCAGGTTCACGTCGGATGATCTGGACTCGCTGACTTCGGCCATTCATGCGGCGCGACTGAATGTCTGGAGTCAGCAGCCCGAGGCGTTTTTCAATGAGGCCGTCATTGATGTTGATGGAGTCATCGTCGGGACAACCGGTGAATGCAAGGAAGGCATGGACATCTCCTTCAAAGGAATCTGGGGCTATCATCCGTTACTCGTCAGCTTCGCGAACACAAAGGAAGTTCTGGCGATCATCAATCGTTCGGGTAATGTTCATAGCGCCGAGGATGCGGCCGGTCATCTCGACAAGTCGATCGACGTCTGCACGAAGGCCGGCTTTCGACGCATCCGAATGCGAGGCGACTGCAAGTTCAGTCAGACCCAGCATCTGGATCGCTGGAATGAGCAGGGCGTGAAGTTCAATTTTGGCTACGAGAACCGACCGAATCTCAAAGCACTGGCCGAAGATTTACCGCAATCCGCATGGAAACCGCTGAAGCGATCCCAGCGGACCATCAAGACGACCGAACGAGCGAAGCCTGTGAACGTGAAGCGTGAGATGATTCGCCAACGCGGCTATCTTCATCTGGAACTCGAACACGAAGACGTGGCCGAGTTCGAATACAAGCCGACGGCCTGCCATCGCGGTTATCGGATGATCGTTGTTCGCAAGAATATCTCCAGAGAACGGGGCGAGGCCGTTCTTTTTGATGAGATTCGTTATCTCTTCTACATCAGCAACGATGACAAGTCCGTCACATCAGAGCAGATCGTCTTCAGTTGCAACAAACGATGCGACCAGGAGAACTTAATCGCGCAATTGAAGAGTGGCGTTCGCTCGCTGTGTGCTCCGACAGACAACTTGCTGAGCAACGGTGCGTACATGCTGATGACGTCGCTCGCATGGACGCTGAAAGCGTGGTCCGCTCTGCTGCTGCCGATTTCACCTCGCCATCGATCGAAGCACGAAGCCGAACGCACACGACTGCTGACGATGGAGTTTCGCACCTTTCTGGACCTGATGATCCATGTGCCGTGTCAGATCATCCGGCACGCTCGCAAGGTCGGGTATCGCCTGCTGAATTGGACGGATCTGACGCCCGCCTTCTTTCGACTGTGCGACAGTCTGCGGATTTAGCTTACGGCCGTCGGTCTGGAAACAGATCGACACAAGAGCCGCAGACCTGGACGTCTTCGGCAATCCGCTCCCAAACAGAAATTCAACAACAGAAACAACGATCAATGCACAACAAACAACTCGATTCAATCGTCGCGCTAAACCGCGACCGACGCCCTACGCGCAGATATAATTTCTTAAATCGCTAAAATGTTCGCTTGTTTGAGGATTAGTAACAGTCCCGAAATCAAGTGGGTTGTGGACTCGAGCGGACAAACCACTGGTGTGCCAGCGTTCGCATTCGCTTACTTGTCACACCCTACAAATGCTGGCGTCCGCAGGGTGTGACAAGTTCGCCCTGGCAAACGCAGGCACACCAGTTTGAAGCACTCCACATGGTGGGCCGGCACTTCGCTGGTCCCACCCTGTCCACAATAAATCACTGCCGATGAGCGTTCACCACCCAACACCGTCCAACCTTCTTCGTTGCCTTCGTTTACTTCTGTTGAAAATCAATTCTTAGACAGAAGGTAACGAAGGACGCGAAGAAAATCTCAGACAAGAATGTCCATGCTGAGTTACTTCGCGGCCGCTCTTGTAGGCGGAGCTTCCGGAATCTCGCTCAGCACTTTCTTCAGATCAATTTTCATGTAGGCTGTATCTGCAGCAGGCTTTGTATGGCTGGCGTTGGCGACATAAAGAACGCCGTCTGCCGGAACGAACAGCACGTTGTGCAGATTCGACTCCATCGCCACCGGACGGCTCATCAGCCACTGGCTGAGCTCGACATCAAACTGTCCGTGCTTTTCGGTGACTCGACGTCGCAGCTCTTCCAGACGACTGCCGGCGGACAGCACGACGGCATCTTTAATCCCCTCACCCAACCGCTCGTGACTCTGACCCGGTTTGATAAATTCGATCGCTTCAGGAGTTGCCGAGACACCCACGGCTTCATTCGTCTTGCCATCAGCAAAGACGTAGTAGTACTCACAGGTGCGAGGACTTTCCGTCCACAGCTGCTGCACTTCCGCAAGAGTGTGACATTCTTCCAGGGCTCGTCGCATCAACGTCGCCATGGGAGCACCGTCCCATTTGCCTTCGCCTCGGCCGCCCATTTCGCCAAGAGAAATCCCTTCGGCATTCATGCCGCTCACGCTGCCGATGAACGCTGCGTAGCCAACATTGGCAAATGCAATCTGACCTTGAGGCCGAACAATGAACGTTGTGGCTGCATCCTGCAGGCCGATCGTCGTCATATAGTCCAGCACTCGGCCGTGATACAGTTTGCCATCTTTTGTGGCTGAACCAAATACGGCAAAACCTGAACAGTGGAACAACTCCGGGAACACGTTCAGCACTTCCACAATTTCAGGTTCCAGGCCCAGCGATGCGGCCAGAGCCTGTGTTTCTCGCTTGTGTCGATCAGGAATATGGGGCGACAGGCGAGCATACGCGTCTTCCAGATCATGGCGGAACCAGCGGCCGGTACGAACGACGTTTGCAGTGCCGAAACTGTAGAGCACCGATTCGATACATCGACGAGATTCCTCAGGCAGCAGTTCACCATGCGCCATTCCGATCTGCTCCGGAGTTCCCCACAGCACGGCCACTCGCTGCCCATCCACCCATTTCAGTTCCCCGTTGTTGGTGGAGCGTGGCTTCATGGACGGTTTGGTGAGTGAATCACCCGGCTGGAGGATTTCAGTCGCGCGGCGCACTCCTCGCAGCAATGTCCGTTCGAGTTCTCCTCGTGGCAGGTCGGTCACTTTCATTCCCGGCCATTCGGTGGCAGACGGGGCGGCGCTGACTTCCATTTTTGTCGTCAGTGAAACATGCACGCCATCAATTTTGGCATCAATGGTCTGATCAGCGGGGAAGGAGATTTTGGCACCTCCGGCCGTGAACGTTCCAGCGGCGTCCTGCTGCACTTTGGCATTGGCCAGCAGTCCTCGCAGAGTCGCCTCAATGTCACCGGCACCCAGGATGCCCAGACCAAATCGCAGTTGCGTCAGCTTCGAGTGATCGGAAATCAATCGGTCGGCAATCGCCACCGGGCTCAGGCTGTCTTCACTGGCGACTTCGCCTTCCCCGAGGAACACCGTTCCATGCTTTGGCAGTGCGAGAGCAGTCACGTCTTCGCGACGGCGAATGGTGAGTGCATATTCCGGATGCGACAGCACGAGGTCGAAGCTTTCGGCATCGTAGCGGACCATGCTGATGTCAATGGCCTGAGCCTTGCCATCGATCGGCATTTCGACTTTGCCCGACAGATCAAACTTCGCCTCTCGGCCCGCCAGAATCGAAGCCAGCGGCTTCAGCCCGCCTGCAAGATCTACAGGTTTTTCAGCCCGAGCAGGTACGATTGTTCCCACAAAAACAAACAGCAAAGTCAAAACAAAGCGGTGGATCTTCATAGTGGGCATCTTTCGGTCAGTGAAGATTTCGGCAGCTCGTGGAAGCAAGCCAGGGAGCTGCAGTCTAGCCAGGCTCACTATTCCCTGCACCTGCGATCTCTACGAAATTTCAGGCTCCCCGGCGAGCCCCTCAACACACAGACGATACCATTGCAACCAAGACATCCATCCGCCCTAGATGCCCGCGACGACGTGGGTTCAGCCCCACGCTTAGACTTCTTCGTGGTTGCTGCGATGCTATATGGTTCCGTATTGGCCTGCTTGAGTGCAGCGTTAACAACGAAACACACGAAAAGTGGGCAGAGGCCAAGGTGAATCTTCTGCGCTTCTTTCGTGTCATTCGTGTCTTTGGTGGTTACAAATCAAGCTTCCTCTGCTGCATTTGTGGGGTGCCGTCACCGGAACGCAGATGCACTCCACGTCAGAAGATGCCTCCGACTGGAGGCGCAACGTCTCGCACAGTATTCTGAGTATCCGGCAGATACCACAGAACTCCATTGCCAACAGTTTCATCCGCATACACCTGATCAATCAACGGACCGTTCAGGCACCGATGATCAACCTCCTGATAAGACTCCCCAGCCAGCCGCTCATCCAGAACGATCACGACTTCCTGAGTCGCCCTCTCATCCGCCCTCCAGGCCGCATCGGCGACTCAACACGCCGATGCAACGCAAACCGGTCCCTCGAGGGGCGAAGGGACGAAAGTGCATTGCTGTCATACAGAAACCTCTGCTGAGCCGTCACCGCTCCGGCGGAGTTAGTCGCCTTCTGGCGAATGCGGCGATCCAGACTGTCGGATTCATAGATCACCGTCCACAGAATCGCATTGGCTGAACTCCGCTTCGTCACCGATACCAGCCGTTGACGGCGAGCGACGACACGCACGTCTTTATGCTCACCACCATGCTGGGTGGTTCGACGCGAGATCGATAGTTCAGAGAGTCTCTTTGTTACTCACCTTTGCTGAGGAGGAGCGTTGGGGACCAAAACACTTGCTCGCCAAACAACCCTCGCCATGCTGCGATGCACGCCTTAGGGGGAGTTGAAAAAATTCAAACAAAATGGCAGACGGGTTTGAAAAACGCTCCGCAATACTGCAAGAATGATCACACTGCATTGGTTATTAGCTAAGGCACTACTACGTTTACTTATGATTCTTCACACCAATTCACATCATGACCATTAGCCGCTTACCAACACTCACGCCTCAGACATGATCGCCCCATGGCGGTGTTCATCAGTTTGACGCGTTCCTGCAGCTATCCGTGCTTTGTCTCACCCACGATCCATTCTCTAAACGGCCTCCCGATCGAACTGCCTGACAAGCAATGAAGTTCCTCTAAATACTTTCCAGGACACACTGCCTTGAATCGCACTAATGCCTTGTTTTCGTCACTACTATCTCAGCTTCGCCAATTCAGTAGCCGTCGAACACCGAAAAGATCCTGTCGCCGATTTGGTGTCCCTGACATTTATCAGGTTGACCGCCAAACTGAACCGCTTGAACAACGACAGCTGTTGGTGATGTCTCCGGGAATACCGACTGTTGTCACAGCAGATATTCCCGTCACTATTCAGTGGATTCAGCCTGCTCAGGACCCTGCAAGAAGTTTCGATGTCACGATAACTCGAACTGACCTTGTTGCGGGTGGGCCACAGTCGGTGGTGCTGGAATCGTCACTTAGCCCAACGGTGGCTGCCGGCGGTACGGAGGTTTACCGAATCAACCAGCCATTGGCAGCGGGAACGTATTCTGTGTCAGTTCTGGCGCGAGGCTTCGACGGCAGCATGTCACTGGCCTCGATGTCCACATTCAGTTATGAGCAATTGACACCACAGATGCTGACCGTTTCCGGAAAACCATTTTCAGCAACTGCGGCAAGTCGGCCGCGGGTAGGGCGTCCGGTGAGCCTGGCCTGGACAATACAGCCCGGAATTCAGGACTACTACCTTTGGCTTGGAAAGAAGGTGTCGGGATCGTACGTCCAAATTACAAACACCACACCTCAGGCTTTGAAAGGCGGAACATATGACGTGCTCCTGGAGCCTGGCGAGTATCAGGTCCGAGTAAGAAATCTTAACGATCCGACGCGATGGTCGCCGACCGTCGATTTCGAGGTCACTGGAACACAATCGCCAATCCCCAGCTGGACAGCCACAAGCGCGACGTTGGCGAAAGGCTATGGGCTTTCCTGGACAGAGGTTCCCCTCGCATCAAAATATCAGGTTGAACTTCTGGGCACCGCCACAACCACGGCGACGGTCGCAACCCCGGAATACCGCGGCACGTTTCTGCTGCCCGGTACTTACTCCGCTCGCGTTCGAGCGGCCGACGCAGAAGGCCGATTCTGGGGCTGGAGTTCCCGGATCTCGTTCACGGTCACGTCGAATACGTATAAGCCACAACTTATTTCCAGTCCCAGCGGTTCGCAAGTCAATGGCGTCACCCCTGTCGTCTGGAACCCTGTTACATGGGCAACCAGTTACGAGGTTATTCTACAAACTCTTGAAGGCGCGGTCGTTTCCAGTGAACGAACTCGTTCTACACGCTTTGACGCACTCGTGCTGCCGCCAAACACAAACTACCGGGTGACTGTCAGAGCTATGGACAGTGCAGGCAATTCAGCCTCAGTACAGACACTTCCATTTGGCGTAACAGCCACCACCTACAAACCTCAGCAGGCGACCGTTGCCCAGAGAGTTAACGGGATGACGGCTGACTGGCCTCGGGTTGCTGGGGCAGTTGGTTACGATGTCTGGGTTGACCGTATTTCCGGCAATGGATTTACCACTCAATCGCAGCTTATTCGCGAATACACATTCGCCGAGTCCTTCCAATTGGGCGAACGTCTCCGGGAGGGGGCAACTTATCGCATTTGGGTGAAACCACGATTTTCAAACAATGCCTCAGGGCCCGCCTGGTCCGATTTTCGGGAGTTCATGGTCAATCGCTCTGCTGAAGTGCGGATGGTTTCCGGGACCGATTCAAATCAACCTCGATTTCAATGGACCGAATTTCCGGATGCTGTCGCATACAGGTTCCGCCTGATCGATAAGTCTGTGACTCCCAGCGTGGAGGCAATTACGCCAATCAGCGGGCTCACGCGTGCCTCCTGTGAATTGCCTGCTCCTTTGCCTGCCGGGACTTATTCCGCCACCGTAGAGATTATGTTCCGTGGGAATGAGACGCTGACGGTGCAATCAACAGATTTTAATGTAGCCCCTTCAGGCCCAACCACTCTGCCATCGCAAATAAAAATCCTGCAACAGACCGAAGGACCTGCTGTAGTCTGGACTGTGGGCCAGTCCGGTGTTCATGACATACGCATTGCAACAGTCAATGCTGACGGCAGTACGAAGGAGGCGATTCGTGAGCAGTCGCGCGTAGTCACAACCGGACTTTACTCCCATCTGATAAAGGGCAGTCTTGTTCCCGGTTTATTTCGTGTCGATGTCGGCGTTCGACCCTCTCCATCCGCAGCCCCTGTGTGGTCCCAGGGACCGGTCTTCTCGTTCGATGGAAACGCAATCAATGCTTTAACGGCATCCGGAAAGCAGGCCACAACGCTTCCCCGGAATGTCATGGGACCGCTGATAGCTGATGTGGATGGTGATGGTGACATGGATATCATCAGGCGCAATGCGACCGATGACTCGATGGTTGTCATGACCAACAGTGGGATGACACTTTCGACGAGCACATGGAGTTCGGGCGGACCAGGCGGATTCTTTGTTCCCTTTTCATCAACATCCGGAGCATCGCTCCTCACAGGAGATTTCAACGGTGACGGACGCGCCGACATTGTTCAGCCGCAGATGGACAATGGCTCATGGCCCCTTTTGCTGTCTCGGCCATCGAGCGTCTTTGAGCCACTGGCTGCGCCCATTATTCAATCTTTGAATCCCGATCTCCCTTCACTCACCTGGAATAGTACTACGAAGATCCTGTCGTGGAACAAGATCCAATCGTCGAATGAACTGAACAACCGCACATACGAGGTACGGGTAGTGCGGAATGGCACCGGATCTGGCGCATCGGCGATTTCAACGGTCGCATTCTCCTTTACGAAAAGCGACTCCAACAACAACCTCAACACGATCAGTGAATCATTGGCATCTCTGGCTGATGGAGAGTACAGCGTTTTTGTCAGGACAAGCCTCGACGGACGAATTTCGCAGTGGTCGTCCGCGTACGCGATCTCAGTGGCATTGAGTCCAGACGGCACGGTGTCGCCCTGGCGGAACTACCTCGTTGGTGATTTCAATGGTGACCGTCGCGACGATATTTCAGTTTTCAATCTCGTACGCCAGCAATGGAACGTATTTCTGTCGACAGGGACATCTTTCGAGCAAGCTGTCTGGACAAATGGGATCGAGCTTCGCGGGAACTATAATCGACCGGTTGTCCTTGACTTCAATGGAGACGGACGGCAGGACATCCTGATCAAAGATAATCAGCCCTCAGGTTCATGGTCTGTCCATCTCTCCACAGGGACTTCGTTTGTTACACAACAACTTGAAACACCTGCTTTCATGCAGGACGCGTCTGTTGGATGGTCTCCCATGGCCGCGGACGTGGATGCCGATGGAAAGGACGATGTTGTTCTTTGGCACGGAAGCAATCTTCGAGTCGTGTTTAGCAGTGACACATCCCTCTCTGAGTCAGTGGGCGGGCAGGCATGGATGCCGGTCAGCGGTATGCCGAGCAATACCGTTCCTTTTGATATGAATGCTGATGGAACCGCAGATCTGGTCGGCTTCAACGCGAATGGGATATCAACCGTGGCCATTGCAACCGCAACCGGATACTCGGTTCCGGCGCTATGGTCAAGCCAATCGTTTGGGTCCTGGGTTAAGCCCCTCTCATCTGGCAATATTACGGTTGCTGACTTCAACTACCGATCGCGGTCTGTTCTTGAAACAGTCGAACGCATTCGCAATACCATTGAATTTGAAGGGTATCGAGGCCTTCGAAAAGGAGTCGCGGGCACTGAATCGACCAAATCCGGAAACGCCTGGGACCAGGCAGATCTCGTGGGCTCGTTGCTGTCCAATCCCTCTTCCCCGCTGACAGACGTCCGATTTGTGACCGGGCGAATGCGAATCACGGAGTCTCAGGCCAAAGAATGGCTGGGCACAGCGAACATTTCGATGGATTGGTTCACCGCTGCGGGACTGAATCCGTCACTGGTTGGTGGAAGTCTGGAAATCGATCATGCATGGATTCGGGCGTTGATGCCAACGGCGTCAGGCCTGGGATGGGTCGATATCAATCCTTCACTCAAGACAATGCTGGTCGCCGATCCTGCCACAGTTCCGGCTCTGTTTAGCAGCCATGAACTAAAAGCCCTGATTGCCCCGCCTCAGTCGTCGTTCTCAGCTGATTTTGATGGTGGCGGCGCCACGACGCAGCACGAATTGCCGTCAATGCCCTCAGCCGTGAACTTTCTGTCGGGAGGTGGAACAGTCGTAACGGATCCGGCCTGGCCGAAAGTGGGACCTCAAGGTAATTTGGCTGACTACAAGATTCAGACCGCCTATGGAACGCCCGCCAACATAGCCATTGCGACCGAGGCCGTGAATGGAGAAGTATCCGCAAGCATTACGGCTATTTGCCTGAACTCGGGAACATCCAGCGCTGCAACCGTCCAGGATTTTCGAGTCTATGGTCGCGCAACGGATGACTATGAGGTTGGACTTGAATGGACGGAAGGTAATCCCGGCGATATTCGGCTTTACGATAGACGCGGCCGTGACATCAGTCCGCTGATACTCACTGTGGATTCCACAACTGCCCCGCTCAGCGAATTCGCTCCATTCTCTGCGTTCAGTACAACGGGATACCTGCCAACGCATATTCGGCTGCTTATCGACGACATGACGATCACTGCCTATGTCCAGTATTCATTGAATGGGGTCATTACTCGCAGAAAACTGGTCAGCGTTCTTTCGCAGCCCACTCCGGCCAATATGTCCAATGTGCTTACCCGGGGGCGATTTGGAATCTCTGTTGAAGGTCCGGCACAGCATTGGATCGACGATATCAACTTCGTGGGGAAAGATATCCTAAACGTAAGCCCGATGAGCTGGCTGATCGATCAGAGGCTTCACAATTCAGCTCCAACGACGCCTGCTGCGGTCAACTCCATTGGTGCAACACGACAAATTCTCTACTCCTTACGTAATCCAGTTGCCACCCTTATCGCTTCACCGGGTTCAGAGAGCACCGTTTGGAACGCTGCGGACTATCAGACGGCGACGCTGACATTTGTGGGAAGAGACGGTGGTACAGTACAGATCGCGCGTCCGGCGGGCGGCCCACAGACAACACCGACTCGCATCACGGATCTCAGTCGCAAGCGAATAGTTGTACGTACAGGCGGCAACGGACGCACTGCCGAGCTCCTTATTGACGACGTCCTTTACGAAACAGCGACTCTATCCAGTTTCAACGGCAATGTGCTCACTCTAAAAGTTACTACTCAGGTGCCAAACGGCGGCGCCGAGCCCGCACAAACTTTTACTCTGCCAATTCTGGGTTCATCTCAGGTCATTCTGCGTGCTGGACAGTATTCTGCTGCTGATCTCGGCGATGCAAGCGATGCATTGGCAGAAGCTTATGATCAGGTTCTCGTCGACCCGGCAACCGGCGCACCCCCAGGGGCATACAATGGACTGAGTATATCCGGACAATTTCGGGCTTATGCTGCTGTACGACTTTTAACAGGTGCTGATCGGGCCGAACGTGACATTTCCCGTATGACGGAGGCATTGATCATCCGTCCAACGGTCACCGTTGGACTTATTACCTCTTCAAATTCCGTAAAGTTTCGGCCGGATTCCGTCTACTACGCAGCCCCAACTGATCTATCGGTAGACTTTGCGGTGGGCAAGTTATTCTTTATCCCGCGAACCGGTGCAGCAACGTCACCGCAGGATGCGGCGCAGCAGTCGCGAGCCTTGCTGACGATGCTGGAACTGGCATCCCGTGAAAATGAACTACTGTCAGAGCTTACTGACAAGCCCGCCATGGCGGCTCTTACATTTCTGTCGCTGGCTCACGCCAGCAACGTCACCGTCAGACGACTTTCGAAGAATACCAGTGGCCAATACTTTGACCTGTGGAATCCCGGTATTGCCCCATCTTCTACGCTGTCCTCCTTTCTGAATTTTGGTACAGGAATCTACCGCACCGCAGCGTATAACACGATTAAAGAGCAGCTGGACGCTGGTGCCACGGTGACCGTGAGCCAGACGTTCCGTACTGTGAATGGCTGGACGGGCATCGGCTGGCTGCAGGAAAAATATCCGGGGACTTCTGTCTCAGATGCCCCGCTAGTCGAATCGCTGCTGATGTCAGATGCCGATGGATCTGTGCTGCACGGAGGCGTGATCGGTTCGGTCGACGGTCAGACCACTTCCAACGCATCCTTGCAGGAAACCTCGACACTGACCTCGGATGCCTATCAGGGCATTCTGCGAAAATCGGACACAGACTTCACGATTTCCGTTCCCGGGTTATCCATCCCATTCACACGCACATGGACTTCATCTCGAAGCGAGGCAGGTACGGCAGATCGAGTCGTGAATGTCACCAATCTCAGTGACTTTGGCTCCGGTTGGATGCATCCCTTCGCACAACAGCTGGAGATCGCCACCACCACAGCAAATACCGTTCGTACGGTCACGTATAGGCACAACTGGTTTTGGAAACGGAAAGTGAATATCACCGTCAACTCGGACCGCCAGGGAGAGGCGTCGCTGATCGCATGGCGGCGTGCAGACGGTACAACGGGAGTGTTTACAGCCAATGGCGCTAAATCCGCTGACTACATCAGCCCGGAAGACATGCCTGGCGTAATCGTGCGGAGATTTGATGGCCCGGTGAATGCCTCTTCTGGCCAGGTCGCCTACGGAGATTCCTATTCCATAACGATGCCAGATGGAACCGTCTACGGGTTCAGAGATTTCAACACCATTGCAACGCGCCTAACGGGCTTTACCAACGCATATCTGACTTCAATCACCGATCGCTTTGGAAATGCAGTCGAAATCGTTCGCTCAGCCGGCGATCCGTCACGAATTGATGCGGTACGAGAACCATCCACCGGGCGGATTCTGCTGAGATTCCGTTATATGTTGACTGTCGCCGAAACAGCCAAAGGCGGCCCTGGAATCATCGAGAAGCAGAGGCTGACGATTACACCGGTGAGTGCTGTCGGCGAGTAGCCGTCCATTCTGCCGTGAAAACCGGGGTATTGTAGAAATGAGTTGTGTGATACATCGCGTTTCATGGGCGGAAGAGCAAAACGACCGAGTTACGCGGAGTTGGCAGCAATCGTTGTCGAGTTGCGTGCGGAGGTTTTGCAATTG
>QWOO01000071.1 GCA_003669615.1 Planctomycetota bacterium | reverse complement strand
TGGACAAAATTGGCCCGTCCACGTTTTTGAGCGTCCGTGTTTCCGGTGCTCAACGCGATCTGTGTGAACTGCTCCAGTCCGTCCAGAGATGCGGCTAACTCGAGTTCGCTGGGTTCAGCGGCCAGGACTGTTACAAAAGCCTGACGGATAAAATCCCGGTCGTCGGAAGCGGTCGAGGACGATTGCTGCTGAGCGGACTCAATTCGGTCCGTAATTTTTTCCGCCATCTGTCTTGCCAGCGGACTGTTTTCCAACGCCAGTGCCTGTTGCGGAACAATGCTCTCGGCGCGGCGGTAGCATTCCAGAACGCTCGCATCATCGAATATAGAGAGAAACTTCTGATGCTCATTGTGAGAATGCACAAAGTACAGACTGCGTCGTCGCGACGTTTCCTCCGCCACTGGAATCGAAGCGCCGACGAGGGTCAGGTCAAGTTCGCCAGCCAGTGACAGCAAACTGTCCCGGACGACCTGAGCTTCCATGCGTATTGGATTTCGCCGCCAATAGTATCGGTTGTCAGCGTCGCTCGTCACGTTCTGCGGTGCCGCATTCGCGATTGAGGACGTCATGCGATAAGTCTGCGAAAGAACGATCAGACGGTGCATGTGTTTCATGCTCCAGCCGCTTTCAACAAACTCCACTGCCAGCCAGTCGAGCAGCTCCGGATGTGAAGGAGGCGTTCCTTTTCGTCCAAAGTCAAAGACCGTTGGCACAAGGCCTCGACCAAAGTGGCGTGCCCACAAGTGATTCACGGCAACGCGAGCTGGTAACGGATGGCGAGGATCCGTCATCCATTTCGCAAGTGCAGTTCTCCGTCCCGTGCTGGAAGATGGAAACGGTTTTCTGCGTGATTCTTCAGTCTCAAGATTGTTCTCCGCAGTCTTCAATGCCCCGATCAGAGCCGAGAACGAATCGCCCGGAGCCTCAATGGCTTTGCGAGTTTCGTCCGCTTTCGTCCGCGCTGCCGCAAGCATGGACTCCGCTTCGCCTTTCTTTTCATGAGTGGCCTGAAGCACGCTGAGCTCTGCCTGAACGGCCGAGGCTTCTGCCTGAAGTGCGACTACCGTCCGCTCCGCTTTAACTGCCGTTGCGATCAGATCGACGGTACTGGGCTGCCCCGGATTTTCGACTTGCGCACGCTGAGCCTTTGCGCGAGCGTGAAGAGAAGGCAACTCGGCTTCGGCGGCAGCAACGTTCTTTTCCGCAAGACTGACGAGCAATTGGGCCTGATCCACCGGAACAGCGGAGTCCGCCGGTTTGCCTGGCGCATCGGTCATGGCCTGAGACGCAGGCAGAGTGCTGAGCGTGAACGACAGGAATTCGGCCGTGGCATCGAAAGCAATGAGTTCCAGATTACCCGGACGACGTTCCACCGGCAGGCGATACGCCACTGATGGTTTTGCATCCACAATCACATTGATCAGATTTCCACGAACTCGAATGGTCAATTCATGCGGCTCGTTCAAATTTACCGGTCGAGCTTCAGCGCCTTCGCCTGGATAAGCCGCATTGCCCTTGTCTCGGAATGAGACCTGTGACTTTGGACCACCCGCATAGGAGCTAAGGTAAATCATCACCTCATCACCATCGTCGCCGATGCCGTCGAAGCGAATACCAACCGACTTCCAGATGTCACCGCCCGTCGGTGTGTAGTGCAGAGTCGCCTGGAAATCTGCCGGCGGCTGTTGCTTCAGGCGTAAAGCGGCTCGGGCTGTTCCCGTCTGAGACTGAAGCAGTTTCTGATTTGCATAGGACCATTTTCCACCACGCTGCTCCCAGCGATCGGGTATCTCCGCTGCAAAATTGTCCTGCACCAGCACTTGCGGTTCAACGTCGGTTGTTTCCGCATCATCAGGTTTCTGCAGAGCCCGCTTTTCCGCTTCTTCAAGTTTTCCGACAGCCGCTTCGAGCGCCAGTCGAGCATCCTGAATGCGTTTTTCGGATGTCTTCACCAGAGTGTCCAGCACATGAGCACGTAGTCCGGTTTGCCACGCTTCGGCAGGAAGAGAAACCGGACTGACTGAGAATTCGTCGAGTTCCAAAAACGCAGGCACTTTGGCCGTGACTGGATTTTCGAGGTCCGGGTTTCGATCATCCCCGCGCCGATGAACGTACGTCGGGGCGTCCAGATTGCAGTCAAACGCACGAGGAATTCCATTCTTTTCGAAATCCATTTCTCCGACAACGGCATCCGTTCGGATCTGATACGGTTCGAAGATCGCTCGGACCTGATAGTACTCACGCTGCGAAAATGGATCATACTTATGATCGTGACACTTCGCGCAGTTGAAGGTCAAACCCAGCATCGATTTCGAAACATGTTCAACGGTCTCATCGAGCCAGCTGGTACGATTGAACTTGAAATACTGTCGAGCCAGAAAACCAGAAGCACGCAGCGTCTGCAGATCGTTGGGATACAACTCATCAGCCGCCAGCATCTCGCGCAACATCTGATCGTATGGTTTGTCAGCGTTGTGAGATTCAATGATCCAGTCTCGCCAGTGCCAGATATGTTTCTGAGAATTCCGGACCTCCGCACCCAGTCCCCACCAGTCGCTGTAGCGCCAGATATCCATCCAGTGACGACCCCATCGCTCGCCATACTGAGGACTTGCCAACAAACGGTCGACAATTGTTTCCCATGCGTCCGGTGACTGATCGTTCAAAAACGCATCCAGTTCCGAATACGTCGGTGGCAGACCAGTGAGATCCACAGTCACTCGGCGAAGCCACGTATAACGATCGGCTGCGGGTTGTGCCGTCACTCCTTTTTCCTGATGCATGGCGGCGACGAATCCATCAATTGGATTGACGGCCCATTCGGGATTCTGAGCGACCGGGACCGTAGGCCGCACGGGAGTTCTGAAAGCCCAGTGCTCTCGAGGATCCGATTCGGGAACTTCATCCGCAGGCGCGTTTGCACCCTGTTCGATCCACAGGCGAATGGCACTGATCTCTTCAGGCTTTAGCGGTTCCCCTTCCGGCGGCATACGGACGCTGAGATCCTTTGCCGCGATTCGATCCAGCATCGCACTTTCGGCCGCTTTGCCCGGCTGAATCGCTGCTCCGCTGTCACCGCCTTTGATGGCTGCCGCGGCCGTGTCCAGCCGCAGGCCGCCTTCCTGTCGCAGAGCACCGTGGCAGGAAATGCAGCGGTCCTGAAGCACATGCCGGACCTGCTTCTGGTAGTCCACTGTTTCTTCGGAAAAGAACGCGATGCTGAACATCAGCATTCTGGAAATGATCTGGAGTGGCATGTCGCAGCCTCAATGCAATACTCTGCGAGAAATAGAAATCACAACTTCGAAGTCTAAACCGAACCCAACCCGCTGTCCTCTGCAATTCCAGATTCTTTCAGGTTCCCTCATGGTCGATGTTCATTCTCCGGAACAGCGTTCTCGCAACATGTCACGGATTCGGTCGACAAACACCAAGCCCGAGATGATCGTCCGGTCACTCGTTCATCACATGGGATTCCGCTACCGTCTGCATGTCAAAGGGATGCCCGGAACGCCCGATCTTGTGTTTCCTGCGCATCGTAAGATCATCTTTGTCCACGGGTGTTTTTGGCATATCCACCGTTGCCGTTATGGTCGAGTTCTCCCCGCCACGAATTCGGAATTTTGGAGCAACAAACGGCAGGGGAATGTGCTGCGCGATCGCCGAAACCGTCGCAAGTTGCAGAATGACGGCTGGTCCATTCTTGTTGTCTGGGAATGCTGGACCAGGGATGTTGAAGGCAAACTGCGACCGCGGCTGACCGCTTTCCTTGGTGAAAAGAAATGAACGGTTCCGATCAATTGGCCGGGTTTAGTCGAGCCCTTCGTCCCATCGCGACAGTCGACACAGATCGCTGTTGATCTCAAAATCACGACACGCCTGCGGACGAAAGTCGTAGTGGCTGCACCGACGCGATTCAATGTCCAGCCAAACGCAGGGGATCAGATCAAAGTGCTGATCGGCGGCGATGCGAAGATGTACGGCTTCCAGCCATTCAGCCGGTACGTTCAATGCCTCTTCTTCTCCTGGCTGAAAAGGCGGCACGGGAGTTCTGATGCAGCAGGCCGCGCAATGGTCGCACGATTGAACGACAGGCAGCAGGGGCCTTTCATGCATCAGACGATAACCCTTGATATGTGAGCGTCGGTCGGACCTGAGAAAACTTCTCTGGAAGCTTTGGTCAGACATGCGGATGGCGTCAGTCCGCTCAGCGCCATTCCGCAGTTCAGTTCGATACGATCAACTTTGGCTTTCACCGCCAGACGGACATCGTCAATACCGCCGCAGCACAGTTCAATTGTCACGGGAAGTGTCTGCAGGATCGGCATAGTGATCTCTCGTCAACACTCCTGGAAACATCAGCACAATCACGGAATGTAAGCGCCCTGAATTTCGGAGAGTATTTTTCGTTCCAGCAACGGATCACGCCCGACCGGCAACCAGCGTGACGGGCCAGACTGTCCGACCACCTGATCAAGGTCTCGATTGAGTGGCTGGTTCTCAGAAAATGTCGCACCACCTTCATAGACGGCGGCGAGCCCCGGCAGGTCTTCAATCTCTTTATTGACTCGGACGGCCACCGTCATAATGCCTGCACCTGACGACTGCAGGTTGATGGTCACACGGCGTCGGATGGACTGCAGAGTGCTCTCGAGGCGATTTTGGAAGCCGACGGAATCCGGATGCCACGGTTCCAGCAGACTGGATCCACCGCGATAGTCGGTTTCGATGATTCCTTCCAGTTTACTTTCGCGAGCCACCTGGAAATGATTTCGATTCAGCACAACGACCGCTCGCTCCCACACGGAGTCGCGTTGATCGTCGGAGATCTGCACGGTACTTCCGCCAGTGACAGGTGCTTTCGGGGGTGATGACAGGCAGCCGGCGCTAAGCAAAATCGAAACGCAGAGTCCCAGACACTGGGCTGCGCAAACAGCCTGTACCAGAGTTCCAGCAAATTGAATTCGCCCGCGGTCCACCATTCATCCTTGTCGCACAAGTCTCGGCCTGAGCGGGTAGTTTGGCACCAATCCGAAGTGGCCTCAAGATCGATTCTTTTTCCCGTTTTTTGCTGGTGAAATGCGAGCTTCGGTCTTATGAGATCTGATCGTTTTCTCAGGCGTTCCGATAGGAATGTATGCGATGACCGGTCATGGCTCGCCAAATCCCAATCAAAAACGCGGTATTCGCGAGCACAAAACTGTAGGCGGTGCCGGCGCCAGGAATGCGAGTTTCAGAGGCCGTTAGGCGCCAGCCAATTGCGGCGAGAGCAAACATCAGCCCGAAGGGTGCAAACACCAGGCACGAGACCACTCCGGGTTCCAAAATAAACTGCCCCAGTGAACTGCATGTCGCGATTGCCAGGAACACGGGCGACAGCCAGCGTAAAAGTTTGTGCGACCACAACGCGAATGCGTATCCGGGATGGAGAACGGGATTCAGCAGCGACGCGCGAGTCCATGTGCCTTGCCAGTTGCGAAGCGTCATACGGATGCGACGACGCAGTGTGATCGAACTGTCTTCTTCCGCTTCAAAATACGCAGTCGCCTGCGGCTCATGAACGACTCGAAATCCCTGACTCACGATATCCAGAGGCACGATGCAGTCCTCGCCAATCGCCGGATCCATCGTAATAAACAGATTTCGACGAACAGCAAAACAGGCGCCTGCGACGACTGCCAGAATGCCCAGTTGAGATTCCAGCCAGCGCAGCTTTAGTTCGTAGTTCCAGTAGTACCCCTGATTGACCTGAATCGCATCCGACGAGCAGCCTCGGTAGATCGCACGTCCGTCAACCGCGCCGACTGCCGAATCGCAGAATCGAAGTGCGACTCCCTTGAGCCAGGCGGGTTCAAACAGAATGTCGGCGTCGGTGAAGACAATGATGTCCGACTGAATGCTTCGAATGGCCGCATTTTGAGTCCCCGTTTTACCAAGTCCGGGGCTCTCATACAGACACACTCGTGCGTCAGACATGGCTGCGACGATTGAATTGGTGGCGTCAGTAGACCCGTCGGACGCGATGAGAACCTGAAGCCGATCCGGCGGGTAGTCGCATGCCAGAATGTTATCAATTCTGCGACGAATAATCGCGGACTCGTTATGCACTGTCAGCAGGACTGTGACCGTTGGCCATGTGGTAATGCAATCCGCTGTCTGGACTTTCGGAGTTGCCGATCTCACGATGGTCTCTTTGCCGGTCAGCCAGCAGACCATCGCAAGGAAGCGGCCATAGCCGTCATAAATCCAGTAAAGTGTCAGCGTTGCGATCAGAGTGATTATCCACAACACGGGAGCAATCCTTTGCTCGGAGCGTTTGTTTCGAATCGGTGATGCCAACAAACCATCGCTTCTGCGGCGCGTGTGAGACCGGACGTTGTCCAATCTCCGTTTTTGCGATCAGGGCAGTTTCCGGTTTATAGCGGGCCTGAGTGTTTGAACCTAGATCGAAAAATCGAACGGTGGATGGGTGACATTCACACAATGAGGCTGGCTGGCCGAATCCGAGCCTTGTTCAGTGTTTTACGCAGCGGGCGTCTTCAGGGTTGCTCCTGATGCGGCGACTCCACATCAGCAACCTGTGTCAAATTCTGATCGTTTTTCGTGCGGCGAAGATAGCGGCCGACTGCCGAAGCCGCTCGATCAATGGCGAGATGGGCGGATTCCGCCGGGCTGGCAGAATTTTCTCGCACGATGATGCGATGTACGGACGCCAGTTTCACCCACACAACGGACTCATAGCGGCCAGACTGCGCATTGCCAGCGGGACTGCGAACCGAAATTCGTACTTCGCTCAACGATGCCGAATATCGGGCCATGCGAAAAGTGGCTCGCCACTCCGTACTGATTCGCACAGTTTCCGGGACGTACTGATCCAGCTCGAACATGAATTTCATAGCACTGCCCTCGCTGTCAGGGTGACTTCCTTTATCGGAACTGGATTCAACGGACGCCGACTCCATGACAACCATCGTATCGCCTCACGGCAGTATGGTGAGGGATGCATTTACGAATGCCAGCTCTTCAGGGTGCCTGAGCCAATCTCATGACTTCTCAATCTAACGGAACAGGCGATTTTTGGCTTCGTCTGAAATGGCTTTCACAGCCGGATGAGTCACCTTGCGTTCCGCGCTGATCGCAAACAACTGAATAGTGACGCCAGCCAATTCACCCAGGCAGTGCAGTCCATATTGCTTTTCGACATCTGGCAGAATGGAATTTGCAACCGGGGCAATCCCAAGTCCCTGCGTGGCCATGATTTTCAACAACGCCGAATCTTCGACTTCCGCGATAATCCGCGGAACAAAGTTCTGCGCTTCCAGCCACTGCTCCAGCGAACGCCGAAGCACAGTGTTCTGAGTTGGAAGAAGTAGTGGCTGACCTTCGAGTGACTGAGGAAATCCGGAACGCAGCTGTTCCAGTCGATCCTGTGTGCAGACCCAGCTCACTCCGCATTCTCCCAGCGGATGGTTGTAGGCTTTCACACTGACCTGTGAGCCCGCCGGGCTGTCGGATAGAACGAGATCCAGTCGATGCATTGCCAGATCGGTTAACAGTTCCGGAAGCTTGCCTTCATAGCACACGAGCTGCACCGGCTGACTGAGATGGAAGACCGGCTCAATCAGGCGATACGCAATGAGCTTGGAGACAAAGTCCGGAATGCCGACGGTGAATATCAAAGACTGTTCCGTCTGCCGCCCGTTAAGCCGGTGCATTAACTCCTGGCCAGTCGTGAAGATTTCCTCCGCGTACTCGTAGACGATTTTGCCAGTATCTGTCAGTCGCAGTTCGCGACCGATGCGTTCATACAGCTTGCAGCCGACAGCGTTCTCCAGTTGTCGCAGCTGTCCGCTGATTGTGGGCTGAGACAAATGCAGTTTGTCGGCCGCTCTACTGACGCTGCCCTCGCGGGCCATCGTCCAAAAATACATCAGATGGTGATAATTCAACCAGTTCATAACCAGGTTCCTCAAACAGTCCCTCGGTGGAGTAGGGATGGATTGCAGTCGCATCTCTCTGGTTATTAATACACTCTCCGTCAGTATTCAGCAAATCGATACTTCGTGCTCGCTGTATCGGAAATAACTATATCAAAACCGTCAGGCAATTGATGCCATGGTACCGCCGTGAAAAACTCAGGGCCGCGTTTCCACGGCAAGGACGGCCCACGACACGGGGCCGGAATCGACGCTTTCCAATGCTCGGAGTTCACCCGTTTCCTCAATCCGATAGCCGGCTACACGACCACTGGCCTCGCCGGCCGCATAAAGAAAATGTCCGTCCTGCGTGATCGTAAACGACCGCGGAACTCTTTCTGTCGGCGTGATGGAGATGCGATTCAAGTGACCGGATGTCGAATCAATCGCGAAGCCGGCCAGACTGTTGTGGCCACGATTGGCGACGTACAGGAGCTTTCCATTGGGTGTCATCAGGCATCGAGCGGTGGAATTCTGAATGGCATCAAAGTCTGCAGGCAGTGACGACATCGATTGTGTCAGTGTCAATGTTTTCGTGATGGGATCTCGAACGTAAAAGGAGGCTCCATCTTCCGCGCTGCCGCCTGCCTCATTGCTGCAATACGCCCAGAGATTGTTCGGATGCAGAACGACGTGTCGAGGGTTCTGTCCAGGGTTCGCGGTAACGAACGGTGGTTCCAGAGGTGTGAGTTGCCCTGACTTCGCATCGAAGTGAAACTGGTCGATTCGATTCGCGCCGGTATGCGAGACGTAGACGGATTCATTGAGCGAATCGACAGCAATCCCGTGTGCGTTGGCCGCTGTCGGCAGTGATGCCACGGGAGATTCTGACAACCGGCCATCTGCAGCAAGGCGATGCACGCTCACCTTGTTGCTGACATAGTAAGCGGTCAACAGAAACATTCCCGAACGGTCCGACATCAGAAACGCTGGATCGTCTCCACCGGCGACGGCATTGATCAGAGAGAGTGTGCCGTCCGTCGGATGGATGCGAAAGGCGGCCACCTGCCCGGAGCTTCGAAGAGCGACGAACAGCAGACGTCCGTCGTTGGATGCGGTCGTGAAGGCTGGTTCCGCAGGACAGTCGGTGACATGCCGCCGCTCCAGCCGCCCCGTTTCGGCATCGCGTGCAAACGTCACAATCTGCCGCTGTTCCAGCAGGCTCACGAACACAAACGATTCCCCACTTGCCTCGGAGGTGAGGAACAGAAACGTCAGCATGAGCGCGAAGTAAAAACGAGATGCTGTTCTCACCGGGTGCTTCGTTAACTGGACCATATACACTCCGCACGCGCTCTTGAGAAACATGGAATCAAAGCCTTGTTCATGGACAGTTCAAAGGGAGCGTATGAAGTTATGATAGTCGCCTTTCGCTCTGCGAAAGTTGCGCACACACTTCTTTCGCGGAGCGAAAGGCGACTATCAAAAGCCGCATCGTATTGGGCGTTCTAATTCTTCAAGTGCTTCTCGAAGAACTCTATGCGCGCGTTCTCGATTTTCTGCTGAACATCCGGAGTTGAAGTTCGAAAGCCATGGTCGCCTCCTTCGATGGTCATCAAAGTGGCTTCGACATCGGCGGCCTGCATGCGATCGACAATCCATTCGGCTTGTTCGAGTGCCACATAAGCATCGTTGGTCCCATGCACAAATAAGGTCGGAGCAGCCTCGGGTGTTACCCAATACAGGGGACTCGATTCAATGTGACGATGACGTTCCTGCTCCAGATTGCCACCCAGAAAGAGCGGCAATACATCTTTCGCGTCAACACTGGCATTGTAAGACTTCGTGAAGTCGCTTGGTCCGTAGAAGTTCACGACACATTTTACGCTGCTGGAAAACTCAGCGTTTCCGCCATCGCCTTCGAACTTCTTAACGCCACTCGTCACTCCCAGAAACTGCGCAAGATGGCCACCAGCGGAACCGCCGGTCGTCCCAATTCGATCCGGGTCGATGTGATACGTCTTTGCATTGGCACGCAACCACCGCACCGCAGCTTTGACATCATGTATGGCTCCGGGAAACTGGTACTTCGGCGCAAGTCGATAGGACACAGTTACCGCAACGTATCCTTTTTCTGCCAGTTGCAGACAGAGTCCATTGAAGCCTTCTCGACTGCCTGCTCGAAAACCACCGCCGTGGATGCAGATCACCGCAGGAAACGGTCCGGTCCCTTCTTTCGGGCGCGCCATATTGAGCTGCAGATGCTGATCGTCTGGATTCGAGTACTCAATGTTCTTTTCGAAAACGACACCATCCGGCACAGATTCCTGCGCGCGAGCCGGCGACTGAACAGAGAGAGACACGAGAACTACGGCGGTCATCCATTTGGCAGTTTGCAACAATCGCATCATCGAAACCCCTGTCAATTACTGTGCACCTGTTGATCGAAATCCTGTGCAATGGTAATGCGATGCTGTGGCAGACGGTAGGATGTCATGGACCTTCTTTGCCGGTAATTGACATGAAGGCAGGTATGGTTCTTGCCGTGTCGCTACTCTGTCCCGAGCATGTGAAACGCCGGCGGGAACGCTCTTTGTCCATCCTGCTTGATAGTGACAACGCTATTGGCAGCGGGCGCCTTTCATAAGTCGGCCCCGGCGCTTCGAAGTTGTGTGGTGCGCATTTCAGCCAGGTTTGACATCTGAACTTTTGAAAACGCGAATTTGCGCGATTCAGAATTGTGCCTTGCCAGTGCCAAAAAGGCAGCAGGCCGTTTCTGTGGTCCCCACGGCGTCAGGTTGGCCGTTGGCGGGTGCGAATCCTGGCGGAAAACGTAGTCAATTTGACAGGCACGAAAACTGCTTTCACAGGAAACGCCGTCTGGATGAGACAATGTGTGACGCCATGTCACACGGCCTGTCCATTCCTGTCGAAAGGCGGTCCTTTCTTTCCGCGTCCGCGGGTTAGCCTACCGGAGTTTCTTACTATGGCCTTTGATCCTCGAAAACTGACCGTCAAAGCCTCTGAAGCCATTCAGAGGGCTCAGGAAATTGCAGAACGCAAGCAGCATCGCATTTTGCGCCCGCTGCATGTGTTGAAATCGCTGCTGGATGAAGAAGGCGGTTTGATGACATCCATTCTCCAAAAGATGGGCGTCAGACTTCCTCAGCTTCACAAGATGGTCGACAGTGAACTGGCTCGCCTGCCGCAGTCTTCCTCAACGACGGATGAAGGTGTCAACGCCGGACCGGAAACCATCAAGGTGCTGAATGCGGCAAAGAAGCAAGCCGACTCGATGGGCGACGAATACACGTCCACCGAACATCTGCTCATCGCGCTGACTCAGGTGGAAGATCAGGCCAAGCGACTGTTGCAGCTTAACGGCATCGATGAAAAAGATTTGCTCGAAGCCGTGAAGGCCATTCGGGGAGGACAAACCGTGCAGGATCAGAATCCAGAAGAGAAATTTCAGGCCCTCGAAAAGTACGGCAAAGATCTTGTCGAACTCGCTCGTCAGGGCAAGATCGATCCGGTCATCGGCCGCGATACGGAAATCCGACGAGTCATCCAGGTGCTGTCACGTCGGCGTAAGAATAACCCGGTGCTGATTGGCGAACCCGGCGTGGGCAAGACGGCGATCGTTGAAGGACTGGCTCATCGCATCGTGCTCGGCGACGTGCCTCAGAACCTGAAGAACAAGAAGGTCTTCTCGCTCGACATGGGAGCACTTGTCGCCGGTGCCAAGTATCGCGGTGAGTTCGAAGATCGGCTGAAGGCCGTGCTCAAGGAAGTGCAGTCGTCGAACGGTGAGATCATCATGTTCATCGACGAACTGCACACCGTCGTCGGGGCTGGCAACGCCGAAGGTGCCATGGATGCCTCCAACCTGCTCAAGCCCGCGCTGGCTCGCGGTGAACTGCACTGCGTTGGCGCGACAACGCTGGACGAATATCGCAAGCACATAGAAAAAGATCCGGCTCTTGAACGCCGGTTCCAGCCGGTTGTCGTGCAGGAGCCGAACGTGGAGGACACGATTTCAATTCTGCGAGGCCTGAAGGATCGCTACGAAAGTCATCACGGCGTGCGAATCACGGACGACGCGATCATCGCCGCCGCGACTCTTTCGGATCGTTACATCAGCGACCGATTTCTTCCCGATAAAGCCATCGACCTCGTCGACGAAGCCGGCAGCCGACTGCGTATGGAGATCGATTCGATGCCGGTTGAGATCGATGAAGCGACTCGCGGGTTGACTCGCATGCAGATTGAGGCCGCGGCGTTGGAGAAAGAGACCAGCGAAGAAAGCAAAGAACGTCTGCACGATCTGCGACGTCAGATTGCCGAGCGTGAAGAATCCACCAATCAACTGAAGGCACGCTGGGAATCCGAAAAGGCCGCGATCTCCGGCATCAAGCCGCTTCGCGAGAACATCGAACGACTCCGCACGGCGTTTCAGCAGGCGTTTTCGCGGGCTCAGCAGACGCTGCTGAACGAAGACTTCGTTGACGCACAAAAGACTGAGCAACAACTGAAGGACGCAGAGAAGAAGCTGAAGGAGATGGAAGCTCGTTCGGCGGAACTCAACACGAACAAAGATAATCGTCTGCTGCGTGAAGAAGTCACCGATGAAGACATCGCCAAGGTCGTCAGCCTGTGGACCAATATCCCCGTCTCACGCATGATGCAGGGCGAACGCGAAAAACTGCTGCGGATGGAAGACGAAATCCACAAGCGGATGATCAACCAGCACGAAGCGGTGGAAGCGGTTTCAAACGCGGTTCGCCGAGCGCGCTCGGGAATGGGTGAT
>QWOO01000256.1 GCA_003669615.1 Planctomycetota bacterium | reverse complement strand
TAGAAGACCTTTATTACCGCATCAACGTCGTCAATATCTTCCTGCCGCCACTGCGCGAACGCATGGGCGACATTCCGTTGCTGATGGAACACTTCCTTCGCGACCTTTCCAAACGCACGGGTCGCGAAGTGCAGGGCTTCTCCAGAGCTGCCCGGAAAGCGTTGCTGGCTTATCATTGGCCGGGCAATATTCGTCAGCTGCGCAATACAATTGAACGCATGCTGGTGCTGGATTCCGATGGTGTGCTGGATATCGACGGTCTGCCGCCGGAAATTGCCGTCCTCGTAAAGGACCAGCTTGCCGAGCCGGATGCAGACGTCACGAGTGGCGCGGACTCCCTGATTGGCAAGCCCATGACGGAAGTCGAAAAATACTACATCGAACGAGCTCTTGATCTGACCGATGGCAATCGGGAAGAAGCATCCCGAATGCTCGAGATCGGCGAACGAACGCTGTACCGCAAGATCAAGGAATACGATCTCCGCAAGTGACGTCTGCGATATGAGGGCCGTTCCGGCACAATCTCAACCAATCACCGCGCGGAGACGTCTGATGCATCTCGTTCGCAACGCTTTGCTGATCTTTCTGGGAGTTCTTGCGGTGTTTGCGTCTCTTCAGCGTCAGATGATGTATCCGGCCATGCGAGCCGAGTCTCTGGACGCTTCCGCATTTCCACAACTGACGCAGACATTTCATGCGGCCACGGACGTCGTGCTGACCACGCCTGACAATGTGAAGATTCGCGGCTGGTATCTGCAGGCTGCTGCTGAAAAATCCGACCGACTGATTTTGCTGTTCCATGGGAATGGTGGACATCGCGCGCATCGCGGCAACTGGTATATGATTGCGAAGTCGCTGAACGCGGATGTTCTGGCCGTTGATTACCACGGTTATGGAGATTCCGAAGGCTCACCATCTGAGGCCGCGCTCATCAGTGACGCGCATGTCGCATGGAAGCATGCGGTTGAGGAACTGAAGTACGAGCCGTCGCAAATTGTGATTGTTGGTGAGTCGCTTGGTGGTGGAGTGGCCGTCCAACTGGCTGCGGAGAAATGCGGCGACGAAACACCGCCTGCTGGCATCGTCCTGTGTGCCACGTTCGCCTCGATGCTGGAAACAGCCAGTAATCGATTTCGCTGGTTGCCCGTGCGATTCGTGCTGCTCGATCGATATCGATCCGACAGGCATATCGGCAACGTGACCTGTCCGATTCTTCAGTTTCACGGTGACCAGGACACGCTCATTCCCCTGTTCATGGGGAAGAGGCTGCACGATCTGGCACCTGAGAAATCTTTATCTGGAAAGCCAAAACTTCTGCACGTTCTAAAAGGGGCCGGTCATAACGACGTGTTTCCACTGCATGGCCGGTCCGTGCGAGATCACATGGAAAAATTTATCCGCTGAGGGCAAAGCGGCCACCAATTCGTCGACGCTGATTCAGCAGTCTGTCTCTTCACCCTGAAGGGCGTTGCCACACTTCCGCATTGACCCGATTTCCTGGCGTCTGCTTTCGCAAATTGTCTTGACTAGAAGGCGGCACTGCGCGTGATTTGCTAATGTGCCTGGGAGATCGATTTTTCCCACAGCAGCACAAAAGGTGATCCCATGAAGAACATCCGCAGTGAACGCCGCTCCTGTCTATCCCGCCGACGATTGTCTTCTGGAATCCAGTGCGTTCTGCTTTGCCTCGCGATGAACACGCTGATCACTACCGCCATGGCAGCGCCATCCCCGCATCCTGACCCAGTCGTCAATGCCGAACTTCTGGCGGGCGTTGCGAAAGTGGACATTTCTGATCCGGCGGTCGTCAGTAATGATCCGCTGTATGCGAAAGCATTGGTTTTGAAACAGGGCACTACCGTTGCCGTATTAATCACGGTCGATGCAGTTGCGATTGGTGAGATCGGCCCGATCCGCAACGACTATCTTCAGAATGTCCGCACCGCGTTACAGCAATCGCTCAGCATTCCCCCGGAATGCGTTCTTGTGAACGCCAGCCATTGCCATGGTTTGACCTGTGCCGATGTTGATCAGCGCACAATTCAGGCCGTCGAGCAAGCGTGGAAGAACATGGTCCCGGTGACGGCCGGAACTGGGATCAGCCAGGAAGTGCGGATCATGGAGAACCGTCGCCTGCTGCTGAAGGATGGCAGTGAAGCTGATGTGCGGCATGCTTATGCGATGCCTTGGGACGAAGAGGTCGCAAGTATCGGCCCGGTGGATCCGGAGATTGGCCTGCTGCGTCTGGATCGAAAAGATGGTTCGCCGCTGGCCGTGGTCTACAACTTTGCATGCCACCCGATTCAGGGAGTGCCGAGCAAAGGCAACACAGCCGATTTCCCGGCGTTTGCATCCCGAGTTGTCGAAGAAAACTTCGGCACGGATGTCATGGCATTTTTCATTCAGGGCTGCGCGGGCGACATCAATCCGGTCGTCTACAAAGACGTCCACGGTCCTCGCGATTGTGAACCGTTTGGCACGATGCTGGGCCTGAATGTGATGCGAGGACTCAAGACAATTGAAATGTCCAATAGCGCGGAACTCAAAATCATGAATGAATCGCTGGCACTCCCTCGTGCTGTTGACATCGAACAGCGCATGGCGGCGATTGAGTCCGAGCAGACGCGCCTGCTGAAATCATTTCGCGGCACCAGCCTGAATTTTAAGACGTTCCTGCCGCTGCATGTCCAGTACAGCGTTTCCGGTGATTTCCCTGGCTACTATTCGCATCGCTATTTGCTTGATCAAGCCAATGGCAAAGTAGACATGCTCAAAATGGATGCGGAAAACAAAGCCAACATGGAGGCCTACATCGCAAACATTCAGACCATGGAAAAACTGACTCGCCTGAACATCAATCTTGAACTTCTGAAAAAGCATCTTGCCCAAAATCAGGCTGCAGGTTCCGATATGCTGGATGTTGAAGTGGGTGGAATCCGCGTCGGAGATTTTGTTCTTGTAACTTTTCCCGGTGAGTTGACCGTCCAGATCGGGCTGAACATCAAGCAGGCATCACCTCACCGATTCACCTTTGTCGCCGGTTACACAAACGGATACATCTACTACACGCCCACCGCGGCTCAACGAAACAACACAGGATATGCGCAGGAGGACTGTGACACTCTTGTAGGCCCGGAATGGCAAAAGCTGTTTGAAGACAAGGTGACGGAAGTCCTCAAGAAACTGTAAACGGCCTCTCAGGTGCTGGAGTATCGAGCCTGCTCGGCGGCAGCAACAGCCAGCACGTCGCAGCGTTCATTTTCAGGATGGCCTGCGTGGCCCGGGACAAGCTTAAAAGTAATCTGGTGCTTGCTAAGCAGAGCATCCAGTTGCTTCCAATGCTCTTCGTTCTTGATGGGCACCAGCTTGCTGCCATCCTTGCGTTTCCAGCCGTTGCGTTTCCAGCCAGGCAACCATTCTTTGGAGCCTTTGGCGACATAGGTGCTGTCGGTCACAACTTCCACTCGTGACTTGCGAGTCAGCAGTTTCAGGCCTTCGATGACGGCTTGAAGTTCCATCTGATTGTTAGTGGTCATCAGGTGACCTCCACTGAATTCTTTTTCTGTGGAGGACGCCGGATGACGCAGAATGCAGCCCCAGCCTCCGGGTCCTGGATTGCCTTTGCATGCACCATCCGTAAACAGTTGCACGAACGGAAGCGAAGGTGCGGTGTCAGTCATACTGTTCACGGGAATGCGGGAGCCAGGTTCGTCAAAGCGTTACAGATGCTAACGTTCTCGATAGACGATACGACCACGCTTAAGGTCGTACGGAGAAACTTCGACCACAACACGGTCACCAGGCACAATCCTGATGAAGTGCTTTCGCATTTTGCCAGCAACGTGAGCCATAACCTGATGGCCATTCTCCAGCTCGACGCGGAACTGAGTGTTCGCGAGAGCCTCGATCACGTTACCTTCAACCTGGATTGCTTCTTCCTTCGCCATTCCGAATTCTTCTTTCGCCCTTTTCCAAAGTCCGATGCAGGAAAATGCCCTGAATTCATGACCAATCGCGGGGCTGCTTTGTACAAAATCCCTGCCAAATGGAAGACCATCTCACACGACTGGCTTTGGATCCCGAGGTCCGTATGATGACGACAAGTCGCCGGAAACTCAAGAGCCTGCCTGCTTTGCGAAGATGAGAATCAATTCACCCCCGTTTCCTCAGCTGAATTCAAACCTGGCCTTTAAAAACACGTGAATTCGGGCCTTCAGCACTCAAAAAGATCAGAGGAATCGTTGGCCTGCGAACCAGAGTCTCGGGAATGTGTCGATTGTGCGGCAAGATTCCGGGAAGAATTTGTGCGTGATCCGCCTTCAAACCGCAGTCGGCTTGAATCTCAGAACGCATCATTGATATCCTCCCGAGACTTCCGCGGGATCGACGACAACCACACCGACTTACCTCAGTCGATTCACGGCTGTCACTGTTAAAGATCCTGAGAAGCTATTCTAAGCGCAAGTGGCGAAATTGGCAGACGCGCACGCTTGAGGGGCGTGTGAGGAAACTCGTGTGGGTTCAAATCCCATCTTGCGCATTAAAAATTTAAGCATTTTTAAGGCTGTGATCTGCTGATCACAGCCTTTTTTTTGGCTCGAATCGACTAAATAAAGCCTTACAAAACTTTCCCAGGTAGCCGGATTCTTGAGAATTCGGACGGGGTTCTGCATTCTCACGAGTTCAGCTACCGTTTTGTTCCGGCCGTTTCCAGTCAAAACAGGCATCAATCCACCGTGGCTCGAAGAGGGCCGATTCAACTTCTGAATTCACTGGCACGTCTGACTATGAGCAATCCTGCATCCAACAATGACGTTGGTTTTGAATTTCGCCCGGATGTCTTTTGCAAACAAGCGGCCGCGGATCTGAATCTTTCCGTCGGCCAGGTCGAGGGCACAGTTCGACTTCTTAATGAAGGCAACACCATCCCTTTCATCGCGAGGTACCGCAAAGAAGTCACAAAGGGCCTCGACGAACGCCAACTGCGCGCCATTGAAGACATGCTGGCTCGAGCCAAAGACCTGGCAGCTCGTAAGAACACCATCCTGAAAACGATTTCCGAGCAGGGCAAGCTGGACGCAACGCTGCGTGCGCTGATTGAAATGTGTACCGATCCTCGCAAGCTGGAGGACATCTACCTTCCGTACAAGCCGAAGAAACGAACACGCGCTGCAATCGCTCGAGAACGTGGCCTGCAGCCGCTGGCGGATATCCTGTTCAACCAGCAGCGACTGACCTCCGGACGAGCGGAACTGCTGCGAAAATTCATCAGCGCGGACAAGGACGTAGCGGACGAGAAGGCTGCCATTCAGGGTGCCTGCGATATCGTCGCTGAGCAATGGGCGGAGAACGCGACCAACCGCCAATGGATGGTTGAGAAGGCACAGAGTGGAGAGATCGTTTGCGCGGCTAAAAAGAGCAAGAAGGAAGAAGGCAGTAAGTTTGAAAACTACTTTGACTGCCGCGAAAAAATCTCGCGAATGCCGGCTCATCGCTTTCTGGCCATGCAGCGAGGTGAGGCGGAGGGCGTCCTTCGCGTTAGCATGGCCATGGATGATGACAATAATCAGCGGCACCTGAAGAATCGGCTGATCACGAATCCTCAGTTCGAATTCAAAGCCGAACTTGAGGCTGCGATTGAGGACTGCTATGACCGGCTGCTGCGGCCTTCTGCAGAGAACACACTGCTGCAGACTCTTAAGGAAAAGGCCGACAAAGAGGCGGTTGACGTCTTTGCAAAAAACCTGCGAGATCTGCTGATGGCGCCGCCTGCCGGCGCTCAGGTGACGATCGGCATCGATCCGGGATTTCGGACGGGATGCAAAGTTGCCGTGGTCGATGCAACGGGACGGTTCCTTTGCAATGAAACGATTTATCCCACGCCTCCTCGTTCTGATATCGAACAAGCAGCCGCCACACTTTTGAAACTGATTCAAAAGTATCAGGTGACATTGCTGGCGATTGGTAATGGCACCGCATCGCGAGAGACTGAGAAATTTGTGACTGACGTGATTCGACAGCACAAGTTGAATGTCACAAAAGTGATGGTCAATGAATCGGGTGCGTCCATCTACTCCGCGAGTGAAACGGCGATCGCCGAATATCCCGATCTGGATGTCACCGTGCGCGGCGCCATCAGTATTGCACACCGTCTTCAGGATCCCCTTTCAGAACTTGTGAAAATAGACGCTCAATCGATTGGCGTCGGTCAGTATCAACACGATGTCGATCAGACAATGCTGAAGAAGGCGCTCGATCGAGAAGTCGAATCCTGCGTGAACTCTGTCGGAGTAGATGCCAATACGGCCAGTCCCGCGCTGCTTTCTTACGTCGCCGGTATTGGCGCTGTGCTGGCCAAACGAATCGTATCTTTCCGAGACGAACACGGAGCTTTCAAATCGCGTGATGAACTTCTAAAGGTTCCTCGCCTGGGCCAGAAGGCCTATCAGCAGGCGGCCGGCTTTCTTCGAATTCGAGGAGGATCGCAGCCACTGGATAATTCCGCAGTTCATCCCGAACAATATCCGCTCGTTCGTCGAATGGCCCAGAAACTGGGAGCGGATGCCAAAACACTGGTTGGCAACAATCAGCTTGTGTCGCAATTGAAAGCAACCGAGTTTGTCTCTCCTGATGCGGGCGAGTTTACCGTGCGCGACGTGATCGATGAACTCGCACGGCCTGGCCGTGACCCGCGTCATGAGTTTCAGGTAGCGACATTCTCCGAAGGGATCAGCGAGATCGGCGATCTGGAAGTGGGCATGATTCTGGAAGGCGTGATCACAAACGTTACTAAGTTCGGCGCCTTTGTGGATGTTGGAGTTCACCAGGATGGCCTGATTCACATCTCACAACTTGCCGATCATTTTGTGCGCGATCCGGCCGAAGAAGTTTCCGTCGGAGAAATTGTGAAGGTCCGCGTCGTGCAGGTGGAGCCTGAGCGAAAACGGATTGCATTGTCCCGACGTCTCGACGAATAAGCCGCGGGTCTCTGGAGTTGGCATGGGCATTCGCTCCCGAGCAACGTGAAGACGTAACGTCTTGCAAGCCCTTATGCCGCCAGCAGTTTATCCATTCCTGTCGATCTAATTTCGCGTTGGATTCCGGCACCGACGCCTGATGCCGCAGTCGAACAATAAGTAAACTGGGAAGACAACACAGGTTGGCTTCGGCAGATTTTGCCGAAATGCTCTGGTGGCCTTAGTGGGCTTGTTGTACAGTCGTCGGCAAGTGAAATTCTATTGAGCCTGCAAGAGCGGGCCAATTCGCACAACGACCAATCCACTGCAGGGAGGCATGGATGTCTGTTATCCGATTCTTACATACGGATGCTTTACGTCTCGGTTCACCAGTAGCCGGCTTGTCAGAATGCCCGGATTGGCTGAGAAAAACTGCCGCCTCTGCAGTTCGAACCGCAGTCACCAACGTCATTGAAGCCGCCATTGCTGGCAGATGTCAGTTTCTGTTTATTGCGGGACGTCTGACAGAATCGGAACAGGACCTGGAACTCGCAGTCGCCTGGCTAATGACTCAGACCAGTTCATTGCGAGAACATGGGATCCGGCTTGTGATTGCCGGGCACCCTGAATCAGATCAGGCTATTCTGAGTCGTCTCGACGCCATCGTGGTGAATCGTGAACAACGACTGGATGCATGGACCGACCCCACCGGAAATTTTCATTGCGCCGTGAACGCGCAATCTGCTCCTGCGGCGATGAGTTCGCTGACTGTGGAAGTCGGAGCGATCGATACATCCCGACCGATTGCGGACCTGGCTTACGTCGCTATTCCCTCAACGATGCCTTCACCCGCGACAAACTCTTTTGATGGTGTCGCCACAGCACACGACCGTCTGCTTCGCCTTTCGGCCGGTTCTCCGCAGGCACTCACACCGCTGGAAAGAGGCCACTTCGGTGCTCAACTGGTTGAAGTGGATTTGTCTCGGCAGACAATGACAGCTCGATTCTGTTCGACCGACGTCATCCGATTCACTCAGGAGGTTGTCAGGTGTCAGCCCGGGCTGCACGTCTCGCAACTTTGCGACGTACTTCGTGAACGCAGTCGCGCGCTGGCAACTTCAGAGCGATGCACAACGGTTGTCGAATGGGTCGTGGACGGTCAGCTGGCGATGACTTTGTCAGAAACAGAATCCTTGTGCGAAGTGGATTTGCTAAAGGAACTTCGAGCCAGCGTGCATGCAGGACACTCAGGAGCATGGCCCTGCCGAATTCGCTTCTCTGACAGCAGTTTTGTCGATCTGTCTGGCTATCAGTCGCTTGTGACGCATGAGTTTTCCGCAATCGTGCGTGATCGCTTTGTGAAAAACGGACAACGCGATTCGATGATCAGCGCAATCTCAGGATTGCCGCTGGGCAATGGCAGTGAAGCGGCGGTCGGGCTGAATGTCCTTAGCCGTGTCGCGTGACATCCGTCGTGGTTTAGTATTTAAACTCGGTTACCCGCGCCAGCATCACTGATTTTCTTCTTCGACTTTGTTCTCCTGAATCCGACGTTTTACAGGACGGCGAAAAATGCAGCTCACAGATGTACGAATTGATCGATTCGGCCCCCTTGCCAACACGGCCGTCGAGAATCTCTCGGAGAAAATGACCGTCTTTTTCGGACCAGTCCGTTCAGGAAAATCGGCCTTCGTGCAGTTCGTGAGAGAGCTTTTTCATGGCTACCGCAGAAACACGACGCTGACTTCGTCGGAGCGAACTCTGGGCTCGGGGTCAGCGCGAGTTTTGACAGAGAATGGTCCGAGAACTTTGCGACGCTGGTGGACGGTGGCGGGCCCGGAGAATTTTTCCGTGTCAGACGAGAACGAACGTCTGGTCGGCATTCGGCAGGACAACCATCTGCCGGAGTGGGTGAGTGATGACGTGTTCCAGGAGATCTTTTCGCCGGGACGTGATGAAGCCGATCGATTCGACCTGTTGACTCGACTGTGTATCGAGAGCGGAGTCGCGGGGGGCACATCCGTGACAGAACTGAGTCAGGCCGAGGCCGCCCTGACTCAGGCTGTTCGAGATCGCGACGGCAATGGTATTCACGGCGGCGTTGTTCATCATATTTCAGAGCTTCGACGGCGACAGGGAAAACTGCAGGGAGAAATTTCTCAACTGCGCAAGCCTTCGTCGGATCTTGCGGCTCGCGTTGAACAACTGTTGCGAGAAATCGAAGGCCTCACGGTGTCTATCGACCGCACTGACGCAAACATTCGTGAGATTGATGCCGAGATCCTGCGTCTTGAGCAACTGCTGATCACACTGCGTCAGCGGCATGGGCTCGCATTGAATCGACCCCAGTTGGAAAATGAGATCGTTGCTGTTTCCGCGAGGCTTGATGCGTGGCGCGGCATACGGACACAGATTGCTCGAGAAGTTGATTCCCTACCGACAGCCGGGCAAACGGTGTTGCACACAGACGACTCGGTCCGTTCCATTCGAGCCATTATTTCACGGCTCGAAGAACGCGCACAGACTCTTTCTGACCGACAGCGAATCAACGGCCTAAACGAAACCGAATCCGCGCAGTACTCCGACGTTGTCCGCCAACTGCGAGGGGAAGTTGCCGCACTCTGCAAATACTTCGGACAGCACGAACAGTCTGCCACTCGACAAGCAGAATGTCTGCAAAGTCTGACGGCGCAACGCGGGCTGGCAGATGCGACTCAGATGGAACGACTGCTGGAAGAGCAGCTGAAAACCTTGCGCACAGAACTGGCTCGCGCTGAGAATGTGCTGGCCGAAGCGGCGATTCCCAAATTCACGGACGCATGCCGATTCTCGGGCCATCATGACAGTTCAACTTACCTGCTCACAGGTACGTCAGAACATCGTTCCGTGCTGGAGATAGAAACACGAATCCAGTCGCTGAAGGCTGAACGACATACTCTGCTGAGCGAACGTGCGGGACTGGAAGACAGCGTCTCTGGCAAACGCCTGTTGCTGGATCGACTGCGTCAGGAACTTGCCGGCGGATCCAATCTGGAACAACTGGACAACCTTCGTGCTCAGATTGCTGAGCTGGATGCTGAAGTCAGTCTTTTGGAAGACCAGCGTCGTCAGCTCGATCGGACGGAACTGAGTCTTCGTGAAGTGATTGAGCGACTGAAAGGCCGCAGTCATTCGCGAGTCTTTGAACTGGCCTCTCAATACATCCAGCGTCTGACGGAAGGCGAGTATCAGCAGATTACAGCGATGCTTCCTGATCGACTGCTGCTTCATCAGGCACGCCATGCTGAACCCCAAACACTGGCTCAACTGACTCACGGTGTGCGTGATCAGGTCGCTCTGGCCCTCCGTCTGGCACTCATTCAAACGCGTGCTCCGATGCAGGGGCGAGTTCCAATGATCATTGATGATGTTTTCGTTTCACCAGACGACATGCGGGCCATTCAGAGTGTTAAATTGTTGGTCGAAGTGGCTCGCGAGGGTCAGCAAATCGTATTGTTTACATCATCTTCAAAGGTCCGCGATCTGTTCGCGCAGCATGATGCAGACGTACGCTTTTTTAGTGTACCTGTAGAGGTCCCGGTGCCGATTCCTGTAGCTCCAGCCCCCGCACCGCTTCACGCGTATATCGAACCGCGATCGGAAGTTAAGCTGCCGGTGGTGGAACCAATCGTGTATCTTCAGCCGCCTGCGCCACCAGTGGTTGCCGAGTCGGATGCAACAGCAACAAACTGGCTCTTCTATCTGGAAGTTGACCACGGTGTCGAAGATCTTGCCGGGATTACATTGGGAGAACTGGAAGCGCTGCGGTCTGCCGGCATCACGACCATTGATGACATGCTGACTCGCACCGTCCCTCAGATTGAGTCTGCCACTCGGCTGAAGGGCTTTCGGTTGCCCGTCGACAGAATTCAGGCGCTGCGAGGCCAGGCGGAAATGACCACTCGAGTGCCGATGCTACGTCGAGGTGATGCGGCTCTGCTGTTTGCATCCGGAATTCATTCGGTCGAAGAACTGAGTAAGCTGAGACCCGAAACCGTGTATGATCGCGTGAGTGAATTTCAGCGATCGGAAGCCGGCAGTCGCTTTCGTCGCGGCGGTCGATTAATTGATCGGCAGCAGGCGATAAACTGGGCACGGTTTGGTCAGTTCACGCGCACTCTGGATGATGCTCGTCACACCCGCTCTCGGTTTGCAGTTCGTCCTGCACCTCGCAGCCTGGCCCCCGTCGCTGCCGCTGCCGTAACTTCCGGTGCAGTGAAAACAGCTGATCCTGCCAAACGTCTGCGTCGCCGTCGGGTTGCTGAGGACCTGAATACAGAGGACCGTCGGGCTCGACGCGAAGCACGTCGACAGCGCCAGGTTTCTCGGCTTCGCACAAACCCTGTGGATGCGGCAACGGACGAAAGTGCACCAGCGGAAAGAATCGGCGGCATGCGGTTCTTTCTGAGCCGCACCAGCGAAGTGGAGAAGGCACCTTCCATCGGACCTCGCACGGCCGAAATGATGGAAGCCATCGGTATTCGCACGGTAGAAGATCTTCTCAGCATTGCTCCTGATCGGCTCGCGGAAAAGCTCAGCCATCGTCGAATCACGACTTCGATCATTCAGCAATGGCAGGCACAATCGCGGCTGATGTGTCAGATCCCGGAACTGCGGGGACACGATGCTCAGATTCTTGTCGCCTGCCACATCATCACGCCGGAAAGCCTTGCCGTTCAGAAGCCGGCAGAACTTTTCGCAGTGGTCGAACCGTTCTCACGCACCAAAGAAGGTGAGCGAATTATCAGAACGGGAAGAAAGCCGGACCTTGCTGAAGTGACTGAGTGGATCCAGTGGGCCGCGAATGCCCGTTCATTGCGAGCCGCCTGAGAAACGTTGCGGACGCACGATACTCTCTGACAAGCCCGGCGTTCTGCCGGGGACGCATCGTACACATTTTCGGCAGTCACCTGAAGATACCGCGAATCGACAGCTTGTCATCGTCAAATTCTTTACCCAGATACGGATTCAGGATTTCCACCTGAGTGATCCGTGGCTGACCGACCAGGATCGTGTTCAGAAAGTGGATCGTGATCCCGGAATGCTCCGGACTTCCGAGCACCAGCTTGAAGGCAAAATCCACGAGTGGACTCGGTTCCGCCAGGTATCCCAAATCCTGCGGCATTGAATAGGGTTTGCCAGCTATCACATCATGCAATGCCCGTTCGGGCGTTCGTCAATAGACTTCGTTGCCACCATGATGTCATCGCCGGCCGAAACGTAACGCTCGCTCCATACAATTGCGCTTGGCTGCGGAGCAGCCGCGCAGCATTAGCTATTGTGGCGCAGTCGCCCTGATCCGTCCGCTCGCAGCCGCCGTGATTACAGAACGTCCAGAACTTCGTCAGTGACTAAACCCGTGACCACGTCGTCGAGTGCTCGGAAGTACCAGTCGGTTCCGTTGCCACCGACCAGTGAATCGACTTCGCTCGCGTCATTCAGCACATTGACTGTCGCCTTCAAGGAAACGGCAGGAGCCCCCACACCAGCTCGCAGATTGATGATGCGTGCGTCGTAAGCATTCACGGACACCCATTCCGCAAGCAGAACATTCAGATTGCTGAACAGGGAATCGCTCGTGGTGAAGCCGGCGATCAAGATGTCTTCGTCCTCTCCGCCGTTCAGCGTATCGAGCCCAAGACCACCTATCAGAATGTCACCACCACCACCACCGTTCAGAGTGTCGTCACCCGCATTGCCGACAAGGATGTTCGCCAAAGAATTCCCCCTCAACGTATCGTTGCCCGAGCCACCCACAAGATTCTCAAACACACTGCCAGCATTCAACTTCAGCGTGCGATTCGCATGCACCGTCTGAAC
>QWOO01000195.1 GCA_003669615.1 Planctomycetota bacterium | reverse complement strand
CGCAACCTCCGACAATTCGATCTGAAGACTCGGCTGTTTCTGTACCCTTGCAGTTTTCTGATCGGTTCGGAATCCTTTCAACAGCTGCCAGCCGGAGTTCAGACACGCGTCTGGCAAAGACTGGATGCAATCCTGTCCGGACAGGACAACGGGCCGCAGTTCGCTCATCTGTCGCCCGAGGATCGCCTTGCGATTCGTGAGATCGTGACGGAGACATGTCCGGATCCGTGGCCCGACGCTAAAGACACAACAGCCATTAAAACAGACGTACCGTAAGAGCCACGCAATTCTGCAAACCACGACGACAGAACCCGCGTCTCGTCGCCCTCAATTTAGTAGCGGAACGCGTCAGAAATTTCGGCTCAGTGACGGGATAGGGCAGCATTCCGATTACTTTGGTGCCGCCGGGAAGACTATTTCCCTGTCAAACCGAGTACCGCTGGGCCAACGCTACCACGGAACTCGCATCTGCTCTTAACAACCGTTTCATTCCCATTCGGAACTCTGCTTGCCTGTGGGCACATTCAATGACAAACTACAGGCAATGAATGGCCGTCGAATTTCGAACGAATGCAGATCGCGACGTGTTCGCGAAAATTTCGGCCTTTCTTTATCGACAGTTTTTTTGACCGGGTCACTTTATCATGCCAGCGATCTCGATTCCCTGTCCGGCCTGCAAATCTTTATTGAAGCTGCCCGACACGAGTCTCCTCGGTAAAAAAGCCAAGTGCCCAAAGTGCGCCCACCGCTTTGTGTTGGCGTTGCCTGTCGAAGACGAAGTACCACTCCAATTGGCCGATGTTCCCGTCCTGCCGCTGGCACCCAAAATGGGTAAGGCAGCAAAATGGGTTCCTGATGATTTTCCACCGGCCTCACCATCGATCCCTGTCGCGCCGTCCATGCCGTTCGGTCCTTCATCCGTGGAACCAGCTGCCAGCGCAAACCCAGCTGTCAATCCGTTCGATTTTGCGGCAGCAACCGACAGTAGTGCAGACAGTTCTGCATTTTCACCGAAGGCCCGCACGACCCCCACAGCGGAGTTGGATTTTGCCACTCCCGCATCCACTTCTCCCACGGCGGCATCTCCGACGCAGCGCAAGCCTGTAAAGAAACGCAGTCGTAGTCGCCGCACGGGATTGATTGCGATGGGAATCATGACTCTCGTTGTGGTTGCTGGCGGCTACGCGGCATTCGAGTTCAATAAACAACAGGCCACGCAGGTCAAACAGGCTCCCGCAGTCAATGTTGGCTGGGAACAGAAGAAGGTAGAACTGGCGACTTCCAACGAAACAGTGCAGTCGCTGAGCCCGACATCCGGCAAAAATATTCCGCTCGACTATCTTCCCTTCACACCGCATTTGCTGTGTCACCTGCATCCCCAGGAATTGTGGAAGAAAAATGACCGTACAACCGTGGAGTTTCAGGCCACGCTCGGGGATCTGGGGATCTGGCTGCAGGAACAGATTCGCCTGAGGACTCGGTTTGAACCGGAAGAAATTGCAGAGCTTACCTTTGCCGTAAATTTCGGTGCGAGGATGTCTGCCCCGGATATTGCGGCAGTTGTGCGGCTTCGAGAACCGCAGACGAAAACGGATCTCATGAAGCGGTTCAAAGGACAACGACGGCCGGATCCGAATGTGGAAGTTTACGACTCTACCGATTTCAGCTTTCTGCTGATTGATGATCAAACATTCTCCGTTGCGCCTGTGGCCATGTCTGAAGAACTGGCCATGTCGCGTCAGGATTCGGCTTTGGCATCACCCGACATGGAGCCTCTTTTGCAGGAATCGGATCGGGACCGCCATGTCACGCTGCTGTTCGATCTGAAGATTCTGGACTCTCATCGTGAAGATGTCTTCATGGCCCAGCTTCAGACACTGGCCGACAAGTTTGTTGTCTGGCTGGGGAACGAAGTCGAAACGGTTTCGTGGAGCATGCATCTCGAGCCCAATTTTTACATGGAAACTCTGCTGCACAATACGTCCGACAGTTCCGTCCTGAAAGTTCAGCGGCATGCGCAGCTTCAGTTCAGCCGCCTTGCCGAAGAGATGCTGGCGGGAGTGAAGAAAATGAAACCGGCAACCGTCGGATCGCGCCAGATGATCGGACGGTTTCCAGCAATGCTGCAGGCGCTGGACATCGGTACCACGGTTCATGTCGCTCCTGCCTGTGCGCGTCTGGTGACTATTCTTCCGCGTCAGGCTTCCGTCAATCTGGCTGCAGGCACTTTGCTGACATGGAACCAGTCACTGCTGACGAATTTCGACGAAGAAGTCCTGGTCGCAAAAGAGGGCAACACTTCCGTCCCGGACAAGATTGCCGACCGACTGCAGATGAAGGTACTGATCGACTTCCGGCGAACACCTTTGCAGGAAGCGTTTGGTTACATTGGTGAATCGATCAAGACGGAAGTTGTGATTGATGGCGACGCGTTGAAAGGTGCCGGGTTCACTCAGAATATGCCGCAAACTTTCGATCTGGGAACCGTCACTGCTCAGGCCGCATTGCATGAGATCATCAAGAAATACGCTCAGGAACGTGATCCACTCGTTCTGATCGTGGACGAGCCGGGCAAGAAGCTGATTCTCAGCACCAAGGTAAAATCTGAGGCGGATGGATTGAAACCGTTCGATACGGCTCCGAAGTAAACGACCGCTGCCGACTGTTTGCGGCCCGCAGCGTCGACCGCGATGCGGACTTCCTCGCGCCGAGTTCGCTGCGGCAGTTACCCGCTGCGGCAATTATCCGCCGAAACAGTTGTCTGCTCAAAACGGGCACGAAGAATGCACGTGGGCTCTCTGAAGATCAGAATTGGTGTTCGCCTTACCGGCGTGCAGTTCGTATGCTGCGTTGAGCCGGGCGGCCCTGCAGAGTTTCAGATCAGGGACTCTGCGGCATGTCCTGGAACGGATTGAGATCAGGCGCGGCAAACGGAATCGGCTATGCATGTCTTTCACCTGGTAACATCCCACTTGCGGCAAGCCTCCGAAAGGCCTCTGAAATCCGCTCGCTGCCCTTTGGCACTCTCGCTGCTTTATCCGGTCATGCTGTTATGGATTTCGCTTCTGCAGCCGGCTGCTGCTCTGGCCCAGCTCCCGCAACTTCCAGGCATGCAGTCGCCTGCTGGGGAAGAGAACGACGACCTGTCGAGACTTTATACAGAACGAAGAGTCGTCAAACAGCTGAAAGATTTGTCTGCTGCATTTCGAAATGAAAAATGGAGTGACGCTCGCGATCTTCTGACCGTGCTGCGTGCTGCAGACCCGCTTCTGATGATCCCCGATCCACGTGGTACCTTCGTTCCTCTTCATCGCGACCTGGCTCTTCGAATTCAGAATCCCGGACAGGAGATCCTGAAAGATTTTCAGCAGGAAAATGCCGCAGCCGAACACGCGCTGCGACGAACACTGGCGACCGATTCCTATTCGGGACTGCTCCCGTTTCTTCAGCAGTATGCCGGTACAAAAGCCGCCTTTCGCGCTCACTTCCTGCTGGCTGCTGTGCATGCGGATCGAGGTCATGCGCTGGCTGCCAGGTATTGGCTCACGCCTTTGCTGACAGAGCACGCGGAGCCCGATCTTAAAGCAGCGGCCGAGAAACTGAAGGCTCGTCTGGAGAATCAGAAAACGATCGCGAACGCTCGATCTTCAGCACTTCCGCAGGATCCAGCCACGTCCGCCGAATCTGCCGTTTCTCAGGCACAACAGATACAGAAAACAGAGCCCGTCGGTCCAGTCGCGGAACCTGCTGACATCGCTTCCTCATCAGACGCACTTTCGTCCGCCAACGATACGTCACCAGAGAACGCGGCTGATTCGACAGCCGAGCTGGCCGCAACGCTGCCCACGCAGATTGATGCCCACCAGTTTGTGCACTGGATGCAGTCGTTGCCGTTGAATGTGGGTGCGATGAGAAAATCTCAGGACCTTGTTCAAAGCTCAGCGGAATTTGGAATCCTGCCGTGGACTGCGTGGGAACCGGAGATTGACGAACGACACATTTACATTCGCACGCCACTTTTGCTTTCCGCCTACAATCGACAGTCGGGCCGACATGTCTGGACTCGCACAATTCTTCAGCCGCGAGTCCTGATTGAAGAATCGGACGAGGACGTTCCGCTGTTTCCGCTGCGGATGGATGACAATTCGGTCAACACAGCTCTGAACTCACCCGAAATTCAGCTGATGCACCGCAACGAAATTGTGGGCCGGATGACGTCTGATTCGGAACGATTGTTTGCCGTCTGCCAGAACGGAGAAGCAGCGACCCCTGCGCCTCGTGATGATAACTTTCGCATGCGTGCGATTATGGGGCAGGGCGAAAACGCACCCATTGGACTTTGGGAACTGATTGCCATTGAGAAATCTACCGGTCGACGATTGTGGACCATGGGGGGGCCGCCTGTCGAAGAGAAATTCGGCAATGAACTGGCTATGGCCTGGTTTGCCGGGCCTCCTGCGGTGCTGGGGCAGGAACTGTTTCAGATCGTGGAGCGCAATGGTTCAATACAACTGACATGCCTGAAGTCATCCACCGGGCAGCTTCGCTGGTCATTGCCGCTGGCCTATCCGGATATCGATATTGCTCAGGATCCGGCTCGGCAGCTGCTCGCAGCACAGACTCGAGCGGATGCCGGCGTTGTGTTCACAACAACGACGACCGGCTGGATCTTTGCCGTTGATGCATTGACCCATTCGCCGCTTTGGAGTCGACGATTGCCCACCGCGTCTCGCAGCGATGCGAGGGCTCGTTCGTTTCGCAATCCCACCTTTCTTCAGATGCCATTACAGCCCCTCGGGAAAGCGTGGCGATCTCAACCTCCTCTGCTTTCTGCCGATGCATTGGTTGTTTCCAGTTCAGAGTCTCATCAATTGCTGGTACTTGATCCTCTGAACGGAAAGGTGCGTCTGAAGTCATCCGACTTTGCGGCTCGCAAGACAGACACTGCGAAAAATTCGCGTCGGTCCACGCCTTTCGGTGACAATGCCACCACCATTGTCTATGCAGATCCACAGATCATGGTTGTGGCTTCCGCAACATCATTGGTGGGCATTCGCCTGCCCAGCCTGGAGAATCTCTGGACGCTGGACAGAGACTCTGCCGTGACTGTTCCTGTCGGCCCCGGAGCGCGCAGCGGGGCTTCTTTGCTTCTTCCTCTGTCAGACGGCTCCATGGATCTCATCACGCTGGCGGATGGCCGGCTGACGAAGAATCTGAAAGGCCTGCGTCCTCGTTTTACGACCGGCGGTTTGTATACCTGCGGTGACAACATTGTGAGCTACAGTCCGGGTCACCTCGCACTGCTGGCCACCAGACCGGTCGATCGTCCCGATCAAACTGATCCTCTGCAGGAAGCCAGGTTTCTGCTGGAAGCCGGCCATCTGAAGGAAGCGAAGGATGCGCTTGGAAAAGTGAAGCTGCATGCGTTGAATGCCGAGCCCGCTCGACGAGTTCGTTTCCGCATTGCGCTCGGTTCGTTTTTGTCGGCAGACGCGGCAGAAAATTCCGCTTTGGAAGAAGTCTTATCGCTTGCTGCCACCCCTTCAGAACGAGCAATTGTGCAGTATCTGCGGCTCGAGCTGCTGATTCGAACGTCCCCGGAAAATGTCATCCCCATGCTGTTGAACGCTCTGCAGGACGATGAAACTGTGCAGCAGGTGGAGATACCGGATGGTGAAAGTCTGAAGAAGATTTTGCAGAGCACAACGGCCGAAGATCCGCTGGAACTCAGTTCACTGACGGCAGCGTCAGAGACCATGCGTTACCCGTTCAGATCATGGCTGCTTCAACAGTTGCGGCAGCAGCTTCGGAATGCAGACGAATCGCACCGTGCGGAAATTATAAAATCCATGGCAAGTCTCGACGACGTGGATGTCCTCGAAATGCAGGCTCCTGAACTGACGGACGAATACCTGCGGCGTGCTGAGGAGCGGCTGTCTCAGGGCGTTCTGAATGAAACGACTCTGCATCTGCTGACAGCGGCCGCGGCTCGAAAGACTTTGTCCGCCGAAGACAACTCGCAGACAGCGCCAACCGGCGACCGAATCTCCGCGGTCTTTGATAAGGCGACAGTCATGGTCGACAGCACATTTGCGAACGACCGCCCGCAGAAAGTGATCGTTCAGCGACTACTGCAGGTGATGCGCCATGAACTGCAGGTGCCCTTCAATCAACAGCCGCCCGCGGCACCCATCAATGTGCGGGCACTGCTGGCGGATCGCTGGCAGAACAATGTCGATCAGCCGTGGAAAATGTTGCCGGTCAGTACGACCGGACAAATGGCCTATCGAACGCCCGGAATTGTTTCCGTGGATCCGGCGTTCGCGTCTGATCACTTTCTGTCGGCATTCGACTGGTCCTGCCGCCGAACTCCGGGGGCAATGCTGGCTCAATCGATTGAAGACCCCTCCCTTCCTCCATGGACTTTGAAAATTCGAGGCAACGAAAATCCGTTCTCTCAGTCAGAAGAGGAACTCTATCGCTTCGGCAGCGTGATGGTTCTGCAGAACCTGACAGGCCTCTCCGCGTTTTCCGTAGCGGATGGTCGCTGGCTTTGGACTCGCAACATGCCGGGGATCATGAGTCATCGCACGAATCTGCAGATGCAGCGAGGATTTCAGGACTATCAGAGCGTGATTGACGGAGCGTTCTCCGGCGGTTTCGGAAGACGAATTTGTGGCGGTGGAACACGCTGGCTTTGTCTCTGGTCGGAAGGGACTTTGGAAGTCATTGATTCTCTCACCGGCAAACGATTGTGGGCTGTGAGCGGACTCAGTGTGGCCAGCAGCGTGTTCGTCTGCGGAGATCGGATCTTAATTCGCCGACATGAAGGTGATCTCGTTCTTGTCCACGCCGTGACCGGTCTGCCGATTGTTTCGAGCTTGATCGATCAAGGGTCCGAGACACTTCGAAAAGTTATGCAGGGCACACCTCAGGGACTGGTCATCTGGAACTCGCCATCACCACAGGATGCTGAACGCTCTGTGCAGTGGGTGGACCCGGTCACGAGCGATGTTCTCCGCACGGTTCCACTGACCGGAATGACGTGGGCTCAGTTTCTGGATGCAGAAACACTGGTGGCGTTTACTGAGGACCAGAGTTTCCACACGGTAAATCTGCTGACCGGGGAAACAACGCTGCTGAGTTTTGCAATGGAGACGGATTCCGCTGCTGAAGAACTGCCAACCGCTCAACTGGCGATTGCTTCGGACCCTGTGAACTACTACGTCTTCGAACGCCAGGAAAATGCGATGTTTATGGGCGGCGCACTCTATGGAATTCGCGCTCAAACTTTTCGCAAGGAACTGCGAGCCATAAATCGTCGCTCGGGGAAAACGGCCTGGATCCGTCCAGCTGAAGAGACCGGTCTGGCGTGCATTGACGGCACTGAATCCGTCATGTTGTTTCTAACCGTTTCCAATAAGCCGCGAGCGAATGCAGCAGCAATTCCCGGTCTGGCCCTGCAGACCGGTCAACGGTATTCGATTGAAGGCGTGTCACGTTTGACGGGAACGCGGTTGTTCAACTATTCGGTAGTGGCGCAGATCCCGGTGCCCAGCCTGCGTTTGTCCACAAATGCCGCTGGCCAAATGGATTTGGAAGCATTTGGAAACCGAGTCCGGTTTATTCCAGAACAAGCGGCAGTCGCACCTTAGCAATCTATTTTCGTCTGGCGGTGATCACGGCACGCATCGGAGCGGGATGCCCTTCGACAGTGAGTTGTCGATCCAGGGGATCCAGAAAATCGTCCAGCGATTCGAAGGTCATCCAGTCTGTACGTCGCTGCTCTTCCCGGGTCGTTCGTGAAACATCAATCACCTTGGTGTCACGAAAACCACAACGATGCAGCCAACGCAATAACATCGGAACCGACGGGATGAACCAGACATTTCGCATCTTGGCATAACGATCGTCCGGAACCAAAACGTTGCACTGGTCACCTTCAATGACCAGCGTTTCCAGAACCAAAGCGCCTCCTGGCGTCAGTGATTGCTGCAGCGACTGAAGATGATCGATGGGGCTCGTGCGATGGTACAGCACGCCCATGGAAAACGTCACATCAAATGCTCCCGGCCGATTCAGCAGATCGGCGTCGGTCAGCGGCAGAACAAAATGAGACGCGGCCGGTGCGTACTTTTTCACCACTTCAAATTGCATCAGGAACAGCAGAAAAGGATCGAGCCCGACTACCATGCGGGCGCCTGCATCCAACATCCTCCATCCGTAGTAGCCGTTTCCGCAGCCGACATCCAGAACATTGCGATTCCGCAGGTCCACATGGGGCGCCAGTCGATCCCATTTCAGGCACGATCGCCATTCCGTATCAATCGGCACATCGAATAATTCGAACGGCCCCTTCCGCCACGGATGGAAACTTTTCAATAGCTCCACAAGCTGTTGCCGAGTATCGGCGGGCAATGCGCCGCGAATGGTGACAGCATCCCGTGCCGCATCCAGATTGGTATCGGTCACATCAGGCAGCGAATTCCATGCTTCAATCCATTCGCCCAATTTCCCATGCCGATCGAGGGCCAGAGCCTGCTCTGAACGCTCACGAAAATGAGTGGCCCATTCCGAATGGCCTCGTTCCGACAGATCCTGAAACAAAGCCTCGTATTGAAACAGTCCCACTTTGAATCTCGACGTTTTTAAATAAAGTTCCCGAGCGATGATCAACGGCCCGCAACAGTTGGCAGAGAAAACGCACCGGCTGTTCGGACGGCCGTGTGTGCTCATCCGCATGGGACGCTCGTCACGGAAGAAGTGTTGAGTCCGAGATCGCAGTTTACTGACTCGATCGAATTCTTCCTAACAGCGCCCAGCCTTCTGCCTGAAGATTCTTTCCGAGTATTCGCTGAATCCGGCTGATGTCGTTGCAAACTACTGCGGACCCGTCACCCAATCCTCCACCATTGACGATCAGATACAGCTGTCGTTCAGCGACTCGACGAGCTTCCACCTGTGTCTGCAACTCAGTGGCTTCCTGGGTGCGACCGACAATCTGCAGCAGCGTGGCACGCGAATGCAGGTACCGCAGTTCACGCGGTCGAAGACCGGCCGCAGTCGTATACGCATGCAGAGCGTCTTCATATTTTCGCCTTTCCTTCTGAGGCAGTCAGTTTCTACAAGCTCGATGCTAAGCCGGAGCACGATCTCTGATGCTGCATCATTCATTCTGTTCGGTCGCCAGAAAAACGCCACCAGGGACCTGACTGCACGAAACCGACTTAGTGGGACCCAAAGTTATTGCGATGCTGTCAATTCAGACCGCTTTGGTAAACACGAATTCGTTACAGCCGTGGCCTTGACTGGTCGTCAGTTCTGACAGCACGAAACCCCTGTCTCTCAGAGCACGAAAAATATCCTCAGGTTTCGCAACTTCAAATGGCCATCCGCCGACCCAGTCGACTAGATCGTACCAACTGTGCATTCCACGGCCTTGAACGTCGTTTCGCCAGTTGATGAAAGGGACAAAGGGATTCCGCAGAGTGGCTAATCGCAGCAGGCTTGCTGCCAGCGTGACACAAAATCGTTTTGCAGCCAGCACACTTCCGATCCCGAAAACAAACAACGGACGAAGCGCGGCAGGCATGCGATTATAAAAATGCTTTATGGCTCTCCAAATTTTGGACACGTAGAGCTGATCGTTGTAAATTGCGAGAACAAGCTTGCCGTTATGCTTTACGCGGTCGGCAAGATTTTCAATGGCGTCCCACATATTCCCTGTGTGGTGTGCAACGCCCCAGCAATAGACAACGTCGAAAGAGCCAAGTCGAAACAGAAATTCCTTATCAAGAATTGACCCTTCTTCGATCACCCATGTATCCACTTTGTTTCCATGGCGACTTCGCATTTCGTGCGTGCAGCGGACAGATTGAGTGTCAATATCGATCGATGTAACTTCAGCCCCCAAATGGTTTGCTGCCAGGCTGAACAGTCCGCTGCCGCTTCCTGCGTCCAGAACCCGCTTTGAATTCAAATCAAAATCGTTGAGCAGGGCCAATAACGATGCCTTTGCTGCTTCTATCCGCTGGTCGTCGACGGTTGAAAGAAACCTGGACCAATTTGCTCCAAACGCGAACACTTTGCGATTCTCGATGCGAACGTTCATTGGCGTCCAAAACAGCTGGAGAGAAATTGAAAAAGGCATGAGTCAGATAAGGAATTGCGACCGATGCGTTTGGCAATCACGCGGACGCACACACGTGTTTCACTGCTCCGCACCGTGCAGTATATGAGTCTGCAGAATGGTGAAGACCACCTTTGCGGAATCAATGCCGACTCAGAAGCGACCTGAAACGAATGATACATCTCAGGTTAAATCTTGTCACGACTGCTGGGGACGTGTCAGATTCCTGATCCGGAGTGATCCATCCATTGAGCCCTTGCGTGGAATGGCCGTGTCAGGCCACGGCAGCTCCACATGGTCTTGTCCGTATCGCAAAAGCACGATGCCCCAATTTGAATCTTTCATTGACAACACATTCTGTTCCACGAGAGGTGCGAGGGCACTCTGGCAAGCCTCATTTTTTATTGACACTTGATTTACTGAATCTCAAGGTCCAACATGGAGAGTCTTCCCTGAACATTTTGATTCTGAAGTTGCCGGCCTGACACTCCGGCTTGGATCCCACCAGCATGTTGCGCCCTAAACACAGCAATCCCAATTGGCTGCAGATTCAGACGGTTCAGTGTTGCCGATTAGTGGAATTGCGGCGAACCCTGGTGTTGCTGTTCTCCGTCCCGGTTGTGCTCAGCGGCTTCTGTCTGCCCGCGTTCGCCCAGGCGGACGACGCGACCAAAAACGAGACCGGCAAACAGCAGGCTTTTTTTGAAACGCACATTCGCCCGCTGCTCGTCAGACATTGTTACGAATGTCACTCCGGGGCAAGCAATCAAATCAAAGGCGGTCTGCGGCTGGACTTTCGAGAAGCCGTTCTGAAAGGAGGAGAATCCGGCCCGGCGCTGGTGCCCGAGCATCCTGACGACAGTCTGCTGTTGTCTGCGGTGAAATATGAAGGCCTGGAAATGCCACCCGGCAAGAAACTGTCGCCTTCCGAAGTTACGGCTCTGCAGGAATGGATCGCTTCCGGTGCCTTCGATCCTCGCGATGTTCCACCGGATACCAACGACGTCGCTCACGAAACCTTCGAAGCGCTTTACCAGGATCGACGCCATTGGTGGAGCCTGCAGCCCATTGCGATTCACGAGTCTCCACGACCGGCCGCCGCAACGGAACTCGGTGATATCGATCGCTTTATCGTGGCGAAGTTGAATGAGCAACAACTGGAACTCGCACCGGCGGCCGATCGTAAGACGCTGGCACGGCGTGCTTATTTCACAGTCACCGGCCTGCCGCCAACCGAGGCTCAGCTGACGGAATTCTTAAGCGATACGATGCCCAACGCGTGGGAGCGACTGGTTGACCGACTGCTGACGTCGCCTCATTTCGGTGAGCACTGGGCCAGGCACTGGATGGATGTGGTTCGTTACACGGATACTTACGGCTACGAATGGGACATGCCGGCCAAAGGCGCATGGCGTTATCGTGACTACCTGGTTCGCGCTTTCAACGACGACATTCCGTTCGATCAACTTGTTCGCGAACAGATTGCAGGGGATCTGCTTTCGTCGCCGCGTTTGAACCATTCTACCGGGATCAATGAGTCGCGTATTGGCCCGATGTTCTTTCAGATGGGAGAAAAACGTCACGGTGACAGCGCTGAGTTCAATGGGATCCATCAGGAGATGCTGGATAACAAAATCGACGCGTTCGGAAAGGCGTTTCTCGCCAGCACGATTGCGTGTGCACGCTGTCATGATCATAAACTCGACCCCATTTCTCAAAAGGATTATTACGCGCTCGGTGGCTTGTTCATGAACGCTCGCTGGGTGACGAATACCGTTGACCTTCCAGAACGCAACAACGATCTCCGACAGCAACTACAAGGTATCAAGCAGCAATTGCGAGCCGCGCTGGCCCACCGCTGGCAGGAAGACTTGCAGAATCTGAATGCGGATTCGCTGTCGGTGTTAATGGGCCAGACTCCCAATCGTCCGCTGGAGGATCCTCTTCACGCATGGGCCGCAATCCACACGGCCTCCGCTGCTGGCCAGTCGCTGCCCGAGACGTGGAAATCTCTACGTGAAATCTATGCTGCAGAGAGCAAACGTCGGGCAGACGAAAACGCTGCCCACTTCAGTCTTGTGGCAGACTTTCGCAACGGTATACCGGAACATTGGTCGGTCGACGGGGAAGGTGTTCGCGAGATTGTGCGACGGGGTGATTTTGTGGTGTCTTTGTCCGGCGAAAAGGCGATCGACAGTATCCTTCCGGGCGGCCTCTGCACGAACTCACTTTCCCCTCGCATGAACGGAGCAGTTCGCACTCCACTGACTCAATCGTTCGGAGCCGGCCACCTGAGCTTTGAAGTCGCGGGCGGCGATTTTGCCGCTCGCCGCACAATTGTTGACAACGCATTTCTGACCGAGCGACAGCAATATGTTGCCGACGCACTCCCGAAGTGGCAGATGGTCGACGGTCTCGGCGGGATGACTGATCGCCATGTCTATGTGGAGTACGCCACGAAGACGAGCAATCCGAATTTTCCTCCTCGAGTGGGTCTCGGTGGTGCGTGCTCGGAAGAGCAGGTCGCCGATCCTCGGAGCTGGTTCCATCTCACTCGAGTCATGAAACATGTGGCGCCGTTTTCTCCTCATGACGAGCTGACTCAGCTGCTGCCACTTTTTGCAGACAACACGCCTCAGTCTCTTGCGGATGTGGCGGGCCAGTATCGAACGATGATGCTGCGATCGGTCGCAGCGTGGCAGGAAGATCGCACCAACGACGATGACATCCGGTGGCTGAGCTGGATGCTGAATAACAATGCGATT
>QWOO01000060.1 GCA_003669615.1 Planctomycetota bacterium | reverse complement strand
TGATCATCGGTGGTAATGTGATGCGAGTGGCAAAGGAATCGCTGAAGGCGTGACCATAGTCGTCTTTCGCTCCGCGAAAGAAACGGATGCAAGAGTGCACTCCGCAAAGCTCACAAGGCTTTAAACAAGCAGCAACAAAAACACAGTTCGATGATTTCTGCTTCGTGGATGCGGCACTCCACAATCCGTTTTGTTTGCGGAGCAAACAACGACTATGACTCCTCCGTTGCACCGGGTTCTTCGGCGCGTTCGCGGACGAAGCGATACCCGGTGCCGCGGATGGAAAGCAGGTGCCGAGGCGATGATGGATCGTTCTCAATCATGCGTCGCAGCCGCATCACGAAGTTGTCGATGGAACGGCTGGAGATGTCGGCCGAATCCTTCCACACATCCGATTGTATGCGAGCTCGAGACAGCACCACGCCGTCCTGTTCCAGGAAATATCGCAGCAGCTCCTGCTCGCGAGTCGTCATGGTCTGAACTTCATCTTTGCGACGAATCTCAAACCTGCCGAAGTTCACAGTGACGTCGCCAAATCGCACGACGTCTTCGGTCGGCCGGACAGTTCGTCGCTCCAGACTGCGGCGACGCTGATCCAGCAAATTTCGAACGCGGCTGAGCAGCTCCGGCAGCGAAAACGGCTTGGTCATGTACTGATTGACGCCGCAGTCGAAGGCCTGAATTTTGTCTTCGGACAACGTGCGGGCCGTCATTGCCAGGATCGGAATCTCCCAGTCCAGCCGACGAAGGGTTTTGCAGATCTCATAGCCACTCATCAGTGGCAGCATCAAGTCAAGGACAACCAGATCGACCGGCGGCTGAGCGGACTCGTAAAGCTCCAGGGCCGTTGGGCCGTCTCCGGCCAGATCGACCTGATAACCTTCCCGTTCGAAATTGAAACGCAGGCCTTTGGCGATCGCATCTTCATCTTCAACGACCAGAATTCTCATTGTGGTTTCTCCTGTGCTGATAAAGCCAGTTCGGTAACGCGGCTGTGAGTTTCGCGATTTTCCGATTGAGGCAGATCCAGTTGCCGACCTGGCAATGTCACTTCAAACACAGTGCCGCCACCGGACTCCGCGTCGAGCACGACGATTCGTCCCTTGAGTAGCCCGACAAGCGTACGAACGATGTACAGTCCCAGGCCTGTCCCGGTTTTGGTGCGATGCAGTTCGTCGCTGCCGCGGACAAACATCTGAAAAATGCGACGCCGGTTTTCCGGAGCCACTCCGGCACCATTATCACGGATTCGCACCACGACTCGATCCCGTCCGCGTGAGAACGCATGCACCGTGACCTTCGGAGGTTTTCCACCGTACTTGACAGCATTGTCCAGCAGGTTGCCGAAGATCATTTCCAGCAACAGCCGCCGCGACGTCAATGCCAGCGGAGCGACCTCAAAACGAAACACGTCGTTGAACTCATGCTTATCATGCAGACAGGCGGCCTTGGCACACTGCCGCAGCAGGTCTTCCAGATGAATGGTTTCGGCCTCCGTCTGATGGCCGATGGCATCCAGCCGACCAACTTCCAGCAACTGGTTGATCAGGCGATCGAGACGCCCCAGTTCGGAATTCATGGTCTCATAAAAATCCTTGCGGTCCGCCGCTGCAGGCTCACGCATCAGCAGTGTATCGAGGTACAAGCGTAAGGCGGCAATCGGAGTTTTCAGTTCGTGAGTGACACTGTCGACGAAGTTTGACTGACGCCGATTCAGCTGAATTTCCTTGATCGTCAGAAACGAATAGAAGGAAATTCCGAAGAGACTGATCGCTAAAGCAATCGATCCCAGGGTCAGCGCCAGCCAGGAACTCTGGCGAGCCAGCTGGACGATCAGCACGGCCATCAGCGCAATATTGACGGTCATGAGCAGCACACTGCTCCAGATGGGCAGGCTCAGATGACGGCGTTTTCGACGAAAATCGGCCACAAGAATAATCCACTTGACTCGAATTCACTGGCAAATCCACCCGCATGGTACCGTCAAAAGCGTGCAAACAACAACGGGCGACCGTTCCATGCGTGAAACGGGGACTGGCATTCGGTAAACTTCGCGACCTGAGAAGACGACAGAGGCTCGCCTTTTGAAAAGTTCGGCTTCTTCCCGCCTGGATGACCGGGCTTCAGATTTGTCTGGCTGTTTTTGTTCCCTCAAGTGAAGTGATTTCGGAATGTCTGTTTCAGCTCCCGTTGTGTCTGCCGAATTTTCCCCGAGCGCCCTGTCATGGAATGAGATGGCGGATGCTGTTCTTGGCGGTGAATCGTTATCTCGCGAAGATGCAATGCGTATTCTGCGGGCAGATGACGACCAGTTACTGGCGATTTTGGATGCCGCTTTTCGTGTGCGTCGCGAGTACTTCGGTAAGACCGTTCAGCTCTATTATCTCAAGAATGCCAAGAGCGGTCTTTGCCCCGAAGACTGTAATTATTGTTCTCAATCAAAGATCTCCGAAGCGCCGATCGAAAAGTACGCGTTCCTGAATGCCGAACGCCTGATGGATGGGGCTCGCAAGGCCGCGGAAAGCAAAGCTCGTACGTATTGCATCGTTGCCAGCGGCCGCGGGCCCACCGATCGTGAAGTCGATCATGTGGCCAATGTCGTCCGTCAGATCAAAGACACTTATGGTCTGCACATCTGCTGCTGCCTGGGTCTGCTGAAGCCCGATCAGGCGCTGAAGCTGAAGGCCGCCGGTGTGGATCGAGTGAACCACAATCTGAATACCAGCGAACGATTTCACGAAGAGATCTGCACGACTCATACGTTCAAGGACCGTCTGGAGACGCTGGATATCTGCCGCAGCGCAGGTCTGGAACTTTGTGCCGGGATGATCGTGGGAATGGGCGAAGTTCATGACGATGTCGTTGATGTCGCGATGAAACTTTCCGAGCTGCAGGTTGAATCCATTCCGATCAACTTTTTGAACTCGATTGACGGCACGCCACTGCAGGCTGTTCGCGAACTGGATCCGCGTTTCTGTCTGAAAGTTCTGGCAATGTTTCGCCTGACCAATCCCAGGGCCGAGCTGCGAATTGCCGGTGGTCGTGAAGTGAACCTGCGATCGATGCAGGCGTTGGGTCTGTATCCGGCGAATTCCATGTTTGTCAGCGATTACCTGACAACGCCCGGCCAGAAGGCTGAGGAAGATTTCCGAATGATCAATGACCTGGGCTTCCAGATCACAGCCGGTGATTATGAATCGTCAAAGCTGCTGGAACTCTGGAACGTGCCTCATGACAAAAGCTGCTCCGCCGAAGCCGGTCCATCTGGCAGTTGCTGCGGTTAATGTACGCCGATCTGTCCCCAGATCGGCATTCGTTCGCGGTGCGTGATGGATGCAGAGTGCGATCAGCGCTGAGCGCGGCTATGCGAATGCCTGCCTCGCAAGAAGAGCGGCATTGGCCGTGTGTTTTGTAGGGTGTGACCAGCGGAGCGTAGGCACACCACATGGCGGCGAAATGGTGTGCCTGCGTTCGCCAGGGCGAACTTGTCACACCCTACGTCCTGTCACTTTTTGAAATAAGACGTCAACGTGGCGGCTTTGGCGGATCAGGTTGCACACGTGTCGATCTGAGGACAGATCGACCTACGTTAATCCAGCGGCTTCGAGGATCCAGAATCACTTCCCAGCGGACGGGTTCGCTGGGTGGATCTGTTGGGGTCAGGTTGAGTTGTTGGACGTTCGCGGGATAGGAAATGCTGAGTCCGCCATCGCTTTGTGGCTGTAGCACCGCGCCTTTGGGATAGGCGTCATTAATTGAGCCTCTGTATTCGATGGGTTCGAGACCGGAGAATTCGAAGCGGCCCGTGGCATCTGTTTTGGCGTTCGCCCATCCCTGATACTCTCTCTCAGCAGAGTACTGCTGAGGCATCAGGCGAATCTCGGCATTGGGCACCGGCTTGTTGGTCGCGGTGTCGATGAGATATCCGCTGGCGGTGAGTCCACGCGACAGTACGATCTTGACCGGCTGTTTGGTTTCCGCGAGCGAAATTGTCTGCGACTTGCCCCGGTAGGGTCCAGGCTCAGTCGTCGCCGTGAGTTTTAGCTCAATGCCTTCCAGCGGATGATCGATTGAGAGTCCTCGAAAAGTACAGATGCCATTGGAGTCTGTGACGCTCGTCGCTTCAAACGAACTACTACTAAAAACTTGCACGGATTTGCGACTGAGCAGACCGCCGGGCTTCTGGGTAAAGCTGAACGACAATTTCACCGCCTGAGCAGCCACCGGCTTTCCGTCTTTATCGACAACATGGAGCTTGAGATCACGACCTGTTGGCAGGACAACATCCATCTTCACGATCGGGTTGCTTTCATCGATCGTAAACTCCTCGCTGACCGTCCATACGTGAGCGTCGTCGGTGTCCTCATGAACCAGAAGACGGTAGCGACCGCCAAACGGCACGGACTTCATGAACTGGAAACCGGCCTGCGAATAGGGCGAGTTCACGCGGCTCGAATCCTTTTCACTCGGCGGTAACTCCATCGCCAGAACAGTCGCGAACCCGCGGTCGGCCGGACTTCCGTCAGCTCGCTTGATCGATCCGTAGACTCCACCGACAGCCGTTACGGAAGCTTCGATCACCTGCGGGGTTGAACTTGGTAGAATCGCGATCTGGCTTTGATCGTCAATGTGGTATCCGGCGAGGCTCTCCTGCCGGAAATTGAGGAAAGCCCCCACGGGAACCTTCAATCGGACTTCATTGGAGGTGACCGGCATGTTGTTGTTGACTTGGGCATCCATGCGAGCGGTGGGATGGCTCCAGTTAACGAACAGCGTGCCCTGAGCCGGAGCCTCAGGATCTGTTCCGGTCAGGCGAATGACGACGTCGCGAACTGGCGTGCTGGATTCGGACTCGACTGGCTGAAGAGGAATTTCCAGCTCCGTCATCGATTCCGTGATCTGCAGTTCCTTCTTTTCATTCGGGAGTTCCAGCGTCAATCGTTCACCCTGTGCCAGACGATCAATTTCGAAGTAGCCCGAGGGATCAACCGACACCCAATAAAGGCCCGAGAGATCCTGCGACACCGATCCGATGCGGGACCGGACCGAAACCTGAAAACCGGGTTTTGCAACATCCGTCGACTTTTGAAGTTGCTGCAAATCGCCCGTGAGACGTCCCGAAATCTTCGTTTCCGGGCTCAGGGAAATCGCGCGTTCCTCATCGCCAGCTTTTGTTTCGAAAACTCCAACACCATAACTCTCGGTAACAACCGCAAAGGTGTAGACAGTGTCGTCTTCGAGTTGGTCAAGCACCGCGACTCCATCACTGTTAGAGATCGCATAGTCCAGCCAGGGGTCAGGCGTTGCCCAGCGACGACTAAATCCAAAATCTATTCCTTCTTTCGCCGACTTGCGATAGGTGATCCGCAGCCTGGCATTGCCAATCGGCTGACTGCTTTCCTTATCGAGGATCAGAACAGACACCGGTCGTGCAGGCTTGAGCACCAACTTGAATGGCTCATTGGAATTCGTCGATACGGCTTGTTCCAGCGATTGGGTAAGCCTCAGCCGCTGATACCCGTTCGCCATGACTTCGATGGAATACGTTGCATTAGCAATGCGTGAAAGCTTAAGTCGGCCACCTTCGTCCGTTTGGATTCTCTGCGGACCTCCTCCTGACCAACTGCCGCCAAATCCGAACACAGCAGCGCACATTATTTCGGCCAGAGCAATGGGCTGTCCATGTTCGTTTGTAACCACGGCGTCGACATTCGAACCTCTGGTCAGGATCAGCTCGATCGTTTTTTCCTTAGCTTCCGGCATTAGCGTAACGACCGGGGAACTGACGGCGGCAAAGTCTGGATGCGAAGCTCCGATAAGTAGTCGGCATGGACGAAAGTAGTGAGTTTTTTTGTATTCGACAGTTTCCGCATCGAGACCGTCAAGAGCCCCGGAAACACCATTGTTGCCTGCACGCGATTGATAGTGCAGCGTCAGCTTTGGCGTGATCTTGCTGCCATCGTCCGTCTTAACGATCACATGCACGGCGATCTTGCCGGCGTTGGGGTCATCGGATGTACGTGAACCATCCGCTGAGGCTGCCCTTGCCGGAACGAAGTTTCCGTTTTGCTCAGCTTCAAGCTGCACGAGTTTTTCGACTCGTTCCTTTGGCGACATCCAGTTGGCGGCCGTCTGCACGGCGATGTCGGTTCCGCGTTGAAGCAGAATGAACGTGGCGGCAAGGGCCACCATGACCACCGTGACACTGAGCCATGAGATCCTCAAACGCGGCGCGCGGTCGGGCTGAACGAGACGGAGGACTCGATCGGATAATTCGCCTTCACTGGACGGTTCAGCAAAGGCCAGCGCCGAAGAGATCACAGGCCGATGGATGGACGCTGCAACGTCAATCAGAGTCTTCGCGACGGACATCGGCTGCCCACAGATGCGAGCGGCCACGGCATCGCAGCAGGCTTCGCGTTCGGCTCGAATGATTCGATTCAGCCACCAGACGAACGGATTGAAGAACAGCAGCGATTCGACCACCATCTGAATCAGACTGACAAGCGGATCCCAGCGACGAATATGAGCCAGCTCGTGAGCGATCATAATCCTCCATTGGTCGGCTGGAACTCCGGTGAGCATCGATACGGGCACCATGATCACCGGCCAAAGAACGCCAACTACGGCCGGCGTGTCGATGCGGTCGCTGAGCACGATTCGGACAATTAGTCGCAGCTTGAGTCGGCCGCTGAGTTCTTTCACGATCTCAGTGAGTTCCTGCAGACCGGATTCAGCCACCGCAGCAGATTCGACCAGCCAGCGGCGAGCGATCACGAATCCGGTGAGACCTCGCAACAACATCACAACGGCGCCGCATAGCCAGATCACGGCCAGCCAGCGAGCGACGATCGGGCTGCTGGGGTTGATCGATGATGTTGCGTCGGCAGCGAACGACGTCGGGTTCTGATCAGTGTGCTCGGCGAGTTCCGCGACTTCTGCCTGCGGCTCTGCCGGCGAGGATTGACGCGATGCCGAAGGAGAGTCGGAAATGCGAACAGTCTGTTCCACTGGGCGACGGTATTGTATCCCATCGCTATTGGATTCTGTCGGCTCCAGCCTCAACACGGACCACGTGACCAATGCGGCCGCGACGATGCCTGCCAATCCGCCCAACGCGATGGCGTAACGACGCTCGGCATATTTCGCGGGCAGCGTGCGCAGCAGGAACCATACTGCTGCGCTGATCAGCGCGGCTTGCCACAGGGAGTGACCGAGTGCTCGAATCAGCGTTTCACTGAGCAGTGTGATGGCGTCTGGCATGATTGTGGTCCGATGGTAATGAAATCAACCGAAATGCATTTGCGGCTGGTAAGGAACGTCATTCGATAGTCGCCTTTCGCTCCGCGAAAGTAACGTGTATGTTCGCTACTTTCGCGGAGCGAAAGGCGACTATGTTCGTTCGGCTCATTTGACGCGGCTTTCAAGATCATCCAGCAGCTTGCGCATCGCATCGATTTCGTTTCGGTCGACTTTGTCGGAGTTCAACAGATGCTGCATCGCTGTCTTCGTGCTGCCGCCGAAAATCTTGCGGACCAGCCCCTGCAGCAACGGCACGGCCACCTGTTCGCGAGTGACCATGGGCTTGAAAATATGAGCCAGTCCGTCACGTTCATCGGCGACGCTCAGAAGTTCCTTTTTCTGCATGACCTGCATGACAGAAAGCACCGACGTGTAGGCTCGCTCTTTGCCATCCGAGAGCCATTCCAGCACCTGACGAACCGTTGCTGGACCGTGTTCCCACAGAACACCCAGTATCTGAAGTTCGAACTCCGCCGGTTCGATGAACTTGATCTTCTTCTTCGCCACAATGACCCTCCTGTGCAAGACGTACTGCAAGCACAGTATCTACTGCCAGAACAGTAGGTGTCAATAGGCGAGTCTCGATAATTTTGCCGCAGCGGCGAAGGCAACTCGACGCTGAAGGTCAATCAGAGGAAGACCAATCGACCTACAGGACTTCAAACAGCGTCTGAATTCTCAGCACGGCGCCGTTGTCGGGGTAGGTGTGGAACGAGTGGACGACGAGGCCTTCGGGGATCAGGTCGCTCATAAGGTAGCTGAGGCAGTCTGGACTGCTGGGACTGGAACCTGGCAGCGAAGCTTTCAGGATGGCTTTGCGGGAGTCCAGCTGCATCTCACGATGAACCTGCAAGTAGACTTCGGCCGGAAGCGATTCCAACTGATAACTGCAGTGGTAGCGAAGGCCGGGACTGTCGAACATATGAGTTCGATAGCCGATCAGACGGCGATCCACCATGCGACCCTGAACTGGCAGCGGCGCAAATTTGCTGGTGGCAATTTCTGTGACCATTCTTCCGTTTGTGCGAAATTCAATTGCGTGCCCATAGCGACTGATACGCAGTGTGGCCTGATTGCGGCCAACGGGAATTGTGGTTTCGCAGAGGGTTTCAATGAGCTCCGGATGCACTGAGCGTTCGAAAACGCGCAGAACCATGTCAGTGACATCCGGACGTACAAATCCTACGGTCATGATTGAAACCGCGAGCAACAGAACAGGAAAGAATTGAAGACACTGCGCTCATCGCCAGATCGCTCAGAGCACGTCGATTGTAGAACTGAGCGCAGGCTGCGGAAACAGTGGAATCAGGAATTCTGCACGAAGGGCAGGGCAGCTGAAAAATTTAAACTTTTGATACATCAGGGTTGTTTCAGCATCGGAATTGTCCATTCCACTGATTCGTCCGGGTTCGCGATAGAGGCGTCTGGTGACTGCTGCAGATCCCGATAACGCAACTGGCCGTGGACACCGTAGGGAATGAGTCGAATTTGATTCTTTGACGGCTCTACACGAACCTCCACAAAGCTCTGATAGAACGGAGCTGTGTTGGAATCAAACGCGGCCGACAGGAACTCTGCCGAGAACGGCCAGCCACCAAGATACCGCGTCCAAAGCCAGGCCGGACGTTTCCAGATCGGCGTTGTGGCATCGATCTTCTCCACGACTTGCTGGCGATTGGGAAAGAAGGACCAGTGGGAAGTGACGGGTGTCTTTGGCCAATCAAGCGATGTGCCGAAGCTCAGATACGCTCCGCCACCGCCGTTTACGAAATGGTGTACCGAAGGCGAATCCGTGGAATCCTCGCGATAGTATTCCAGGTCATGCGTATCTCCGGCCATGATGATGGAGACGTTATGTTTGCGAAGTAACGAACGCAGTTGTGCAAATTCCGTCGGAGTTTCCAGAAGATCGTCCTGGACCGTCAGATCATTTCCACCGGCGAAGAACGGATGTCCGAGAACGACCATGATATTCTTGCCACGAGCGGCGGTCAGTCCTGCCTCGAGCCATTCGTACTGGACAGGATCGATTTGCTTAGCGACTCCGGTGTCGACGGCGAACAACGCGAAGTCATCCGTCTGCAGTTGAAAGTAGGGGGCCTGCTGTAGTTGCGTAGGAACCTGATATTGCCGCTGGAAATCAGTCGCTCGGGCGATCAGCTCTTCAATATGGGACTCGGTTGTGCTGCTGATTCTGGCATCTGTTTCCACTCGCGCCCGCATAGCAATGCGCGCCGCATCAGGTTTGAAGAATGTGGCAGCAAAGCCTTCCAGAGCATCATACCAGTCGTGATTTCCGGGGATGGCATACACAGGTTTGGTCACACCCATGAACGGCAGCCAGAAGCAGGCTTCATAATTCTTCATGGCACCTGTGGGATAGACAACGTCTGACGAGATCACAACAAACTTCACGTCATCTCGAGCCGCAATTGTCAGCAGCTGACTTTTGAGACTCAGCTGTGAAGCATCACCTTCGCCCGGATCTCCGATCACGATAAAAGCAAAATCAGAATCCGACTGCACGCCCTCGGGCGAGACAGAGAAAGCAGTCTCCGCAGTGTCCAGCGGCAGCTCTTTGGACACTGCGGTCACCATTGCTTCGCGCCACGTGTCGGTGCGATGCTCGGCCCAGGAATTCCAGATTCCGGCGGCCCAGTTTTCTGTATCAAAATACCAGCTCATGCCCCACATGGGAGTTGTCGCAGCGATGATGGCAGCCAGGGGCAGGCCGATCTGCAGACCGCGACTGAAAGCCGTGACGTAAGAACATCGCGCGTGACGCAGCCGAATGACCTGACGCAGGCGAAAGGTCAGCAGAGACTGAAGAGGTGTTTTTAGCCAGCGCAGAATGCCAGAGCTGTGTTGCAGACACCAGTCCCACGCGAAGCCTTCCAATCGGCGAGTGAGTCGGTTGGAAACGACGATCGCCGGAATGACAATCAGAAACGCAAGGAGAAGCCCTGCAAACATATCGCCAATGACGGCAAAGCCAGGCGACATCAGGCCCAGAAACGTGCGGTCAAACCCCATGCGGCCGACGTGAATGGCCAGCAGTGTCAACAAAAAACTGCCGATCCAGTTTCGATCGACGCTGGCTCGAGCGAGTTCCTGCTTGACGATTTCGTCGGCCGCCAGCTGGACGCGTGCATCATCCGGCAGGCCATCGGTCAGGCTGCCAGGCTCTGACAACATTTCCGCCGTCAGCAGCCTGGACTGAGCCATTGTCGCAGCAGTGCAGAGGATCCGAAAAGAAGCGGCCAATGCCATCGCCCAGATCAGCCACTGTGGATCCACCCGAAGGACCGTGAACGCGATCAACATATTGACGATGGCGTAGAAAAGATCTCTCGAACGAAAGCTGTATTTATCATGGCCTCGAACCGCAGCGACCAGGTTTCGGAGTCCATCCAGACCAAACCAGCCAGCCAGAAAAAGGCGCAGTGCTTCTGTTGCAAACAGAGGTGCGTTCATCAGCACAGTGCCGAGGCCCAGTGAGATTGCGCCGCTGATCCAGGCGGACTTCTGATCTTTGTACTCTGCGCGACGGAACCCGTGGGTCATTTCCAGCAGGGCGGAAATCGACAGCAGGAAGCCAATTCGAGCGCCCGCGTCGCCTTCAGTCAGCGGCGCTGGCAGGACGAGGACAGCCAGGATCAGAGCCGCCGCCGGCATCGCGTGACGCCCTAAGATGGCCGCCGCGATTTGGGAAATAGCAGGGGAAGACTCGGCAGTTCCAGAATTCAACGGATCACTTTCTCGAAGAATGTTACGACTGAACGCAGGCGATCAAAACCGGCGGCGCACACATGCCCATGCAGAAAATCGTGAATGCTGGACGACTTTGATCCTCGGCTACGTCGGCCGTGGGGTCCAGGCGTAATCGCACCCAGAGGGTTTTTCCGCACTTGACATCGTAACGTCGGCAGGAGATCCCCGCACTTGGTCGGGCCACGTTGAATTCCAGAAACATGTGTAGGCCTGTCGCCTCAACGTGTTCTAGCGTTAAACAAAGTGTTGAGTCATATCATCATCGGAAAGTGTCCGAACACTGAACAGGTCTGCACGAACTGGGTGGAAATGTCTATTCGTTATCAAATGACGCTGTTGCTGGTCGCCCTGTCGACGTTTTTCGTCGGCACTACATGGGCGATGCAGCACTATGTCATGCTGCCGGCATTTGCCAGCATTGAACGCGAAAGTGCTGTTCACAGTCTGGGACGATGTATTGAGGCGATCGAAGCGGAGACGCGAACCATTTCCATGCTGGCGGGAGACTACGCGGCGTGGGACGACACCTGTGTATTCGTGACAGACGGGAATGAAGCTTACCGGGAGTCGAATCTCACGCGGTCTTTTCATCAGACAACGGGCAATGATTTTTTGGCGATCGTCAATGGCCAATCGGAAGTGCTCGCCACAAGCTGCATTGCTCCAGAAAGCGGACAGCCCAGAGCAGTTCCGGAAGTGCTCGCGATGATACAGGCAGCCGGCAGTCCTTTTACGGATTTTTCTGACAAAGATCAGTCGCTTGAAGGGATGGTCCACACCAGCTTCGGTCCACTTCTGGTCGCCGCACATCCGATTCTGACATCTAAACGCGAAGGCCCGGTGCGTGGCTCGGTCATTATGGGGCGATTTCTGAACCCCAAAGTGACGGCCGATTTGTCGGAACAAATTCACGCAGCCAGCAATCTGGCGATCCTGGATTTTAACAACTCAGGCATTTCGGACCAGATTCGAACCAGTCTGCCAGTCAGCGGTGTTGCCGCAAAGACAGTCGAGATTGATAAGGCCACTCTGCGAGCATCCATTGTTCATAACGATGTCTTCGAAAAGCCTCTGATCATAGTGACGCTGCTGATTCCTCGCACGATTTCACTGCAGGGACGCGCCACTGCCAATCTGGCCACGATCTGTGGTCTGATCGGTGTTGTGTCGATGTTGTTTGGCACCGGGCTGGCATTGCGATATCGAGTTGTCGCTCCGCTGCAGAAGATGGCTGCCCACGTCGCAAAAGTGGGCGAGACGGACAATCTTGATGCAAGGTTGCAGTCGACTCGGGGAGACGAAATCGGGATCCTGGCTCGCAGTTTTGACGGTATGGTGGAGAAGCTTGCGGAATCTCGTGAAAAGATTCAGGCGGCCGCTCATCGTGCAGGCATGGCCGAAATCGCTTCGGAAGTTCTACACAATGTTGGTAACGCGGTGAATACCGCTAATTGCTGCGTTGAGCTTGTGGAAGATCGTCTGACCGCTTCGCGACTGTCCGGACTGGAGATGGCCACCCTGATGCTGGCCGAGCAGGCTCCGCAGGCGGCACACTTCTTCAGTCAGGATCCTCGCGGTCCCAAGCTGGTGCATTACCTTGTGTCGCTGAACAATACGCTGCAACGCGAACGCTGTGAGAACCTGGAAGAACTTCGGCGTTTGCAGGATACGATCCGCCATATTCGGGATGCCATCGCTTCGCAACAGGGGCACGCACGTCGCTCCGATTTTCGTCAGCGCGTGGAACTGATATCGCTCCTGGAAGAATCATTGCTGCTCAATGCCGCTCTGCAACAGCAGACGGGCGCACAGGTCAAAATTATTGCGGGCGACCTGCCTGAGTTCCATCTGAACCGCAGTCGGCTGGCACAGGTTCTTGTGAATCTGGAAAAGAACGCATTCCTGGCCATGCAGTCGGTCGCTGATCGTGAACATGTGCTGGAAATCGCAATCGACATCTTCGCTGACGATAGTCTGCAGATCTCACTACGAGATTCAGGGGTCGGCTTCACGTCTGAAGTTCAGAATCGGTTGTTCGCACAGGGCTACACGACTCGTGTTGAGGGATCCGGTCAGGGGCTTCACTACTGTTCCAATGTTATTCGCGAAATGGGCGGTGAGATCTGGGCGGAGAGCGACGGTCCTGGATTGGGCGCTGTCTTCATCATCTCGATTCCACGAGCTGTCCGACGTTCTCAGCAGCTCAGTGCGAGTTCAGAGCCGCGGTCGGATGCTTCTTCTGCGACGGAATCTGTGAACACAAGTTCTTATGAGAAGGCAGAGCAGTACGTATGAGCGAAAACTTCACAGCAATGATTGCCTCGGCTCCTCGAATTCTGATCGTCGATGACAATGCGGCCATTCATCAGGATTTTCGTAAGCTGCTGGAACCTTGTGTTAACAGAGAAGTGGAACAAGCCGAACTTGAACTGTTTGGCGCTACCAGTGAATTGTCGCAAAGGAGCGCCTGTGATACTCGCTTCGAAATCGACTCGGCCTATCAGGGGCAGGAAGCGCTGGCTCTCGTTCAGGCGTCCGTTGCGAACGATCGGCCCTATCGCATGGCGTTTGTGGATATCCGCATGCCACCCGGTTGGGATGGCATCGAAACCATTGCTCGGCTCTGGGAGATTGATCCTCTGCTGGAAGTCGTGATCTGCACGGCTTACTCCGATTATTCATGGCGTCAGATTGTGAATCGCCTGGGGCGTACGGATCAATTTCTCGTGCTTCGAAAGCCGTTTGATGCGATCGAGATCCGGCAGATGGCGATGTCACTGACGGCCAAGAGTATCATGAAAGAGCATGAGCGACACCATCTGGAAAAGCTGGCTCGCGTTGTGGATGAAAGGACGCGGGCAATTGCGGCGGCAGAAAGTGCCAGCAAAGCCAAAAGCCATTTTCTGGCAAACATGAGCCATGAAATCCGAACGCCGCTGAACGGCGTGACGGGGATGCTTGAGCTTCTGTCGACAACGCCGCTGGATTCTCAGCAGCTGCGATATGTCCGCGGCGCCCAGTCGTCTGCCGATTGTTTACTCAGCCTGATCAACGGGATTCTGGACTTTTCCAAGATTGAACAGGGCATGCTGGAGCTCGATGCTGTGGACTTCGATCTGCACCGTCTGCTGCGGGATGTGTGCGAAATGATGGACCCAGCGGTTCAGAAGAGCGGTCTGGAAATGGCCTGTCATCTTCATGGCGGCGTCCCGATGTGGGTCTCCGGCGACCGTAATCGGCTGCGTCAAATTTTGCTGAATCTTGTCAGCAATGCGGTCAAGTTTACAGAAGAAGGACGCGTACGGACTGAAGCCGAGCTGCTTGAGACAGATCTTGATACTGGAAAAATGACAGTGCGAATTTCGGTCTCGGATACCGGCATCGGGATCCCATTGGACCGTCGTCATCGCCTGTTTCAGGTATTCTCGCAGGTCGACGGCAGTACAACTCGGCGGTTCGGCGGCACAGGACTGGGGCTGGCGATTTGCAAACGTCTGGTCGAGTTATTCGACGGTGAGATCGGTATGGAAAGCGAAGAGGGGATCGGTTCCACATTCTGGTTTACGTGCTGTCTACATCCGCCTGTCCAGGATCATGTGAACAGCACTTACGAAATGCCGTTGCGAACTCTTTCGACGAGTGACGAGTTGACAGAAGCCGCAGTGGCGGAAGGCGAGACGAAAGACTTTCGAGTGCTTGTGGCGGAAGACTACGAAATCAATCAGGTGGTCGTTCGTGAATTCCTGCGTCGCTTTGGGCTGGAATGTGATGTGGTGTCCGATGGTCTGGCGGCTCTGCAAAAATCGCTGACTCGGGAGTATGACCTCGTCCTGCTGGACTGCCAAATGCCGCTGATGGACGGTCTGCAGGTCGCTGCTGAAGTGCGCAAGGCTGAAAGTCAGGGAACCGGGATGGCGCGTTTGGGCGGTCGACTGCCTCTTGTCGCTTTGACGGCCAATGCGATTTCCGGAGATCGGGAGATGTGCCTTGAAGCCGGCATGGATGACTATCTGACAAAGCCCATTACCTGTCATTCGCTGACGGAAGTCCTGCTGCACTGGCTGCCGATTCCACAGGCTCGCGGATCCGTACGGTCGGCTCCTGAACCTCAGCGCGCCGCGATTGGCAGTGCGTCGATTCAGGGAGCTTTTGACGAAGAGGTCCTTTTGAATCAGTGTTTTGGTGACATCGAACTGGCCGTCGAACTGCTGAACATGTTCGAAATGCGTGGCGAACAAACCCTGCGTGATTTGCAGACGGCTGTGCAAAATGAAAATCGGTTCGCCGTGTTTCAGTTGAGTCATGGAGTGAAGGGTGTGGCTGCAAATCTGTGTGCAGGCTCGTTGACGATTGCGGCCGGAAGTCTGGAGCGCCGCTCGAGTGATGAGACTGTTCGACTGTCTGCACTTCAGGATGAGATCGCAGCGTTTGGCAAGGAGCTGCAATCCTGTCTGGAAGTTCTGCCGCAGCTGCGAGAAAAGCTGCAGAAGTCAGGCTGTATGGACGCGATGACGATCTGAGTAACTGGTACTGCATCAATTGACTATTCCTGTTTTTTGGATGAATGAAGCCATGTCTTCCGGACTACTTTCAAGCCGCTCAAATGAATCGCTGGAAAAAATATTGGGTATCGAAATCCCAGCCACCCAAAGTTCGTTGGGTGGGGGCGATTCAATGCGGAACGTGCTCGGCGTGACTGAACATTTCGCCTCCGCGCTGGCTCGCGGCGACGAGTATCAGAATCGCAGGATTCTGATCATTGATGACGAACCGATTAACGTCCGTCTGATTCAAAAGTGCCTGCACATGGCCGGCTATAAATCCGTCGAAACGCACACCGATCCCGAAAGTGCGCTGGAACGCATTATCGGTCTGCAGCCCGACCTGGTGGTATGTGATGTCGTGATGAGCGTTTCTGGTCTCCAGATTCTGCGGCAGGTCGTTTCGAGTCCGGATCTTCGAAACATTCCGATGATCATGATCACCGCTTCGGAAGATGAGCGAGTCCGAACGGACGCGCTTGAGTTGGGAGCGGCCGAACTGCTGACCAAGCCACTTCGCGCTACCTCGTTGCTGCCTCGCGTTCGCAATGCTCTGTTGCTGAGAGCTCAGTTTGATCAAATGCTGAATCACAGTCGTGATCTCGAATCGCAGATTCAGTCGCGCACTGCCGAACTGATGGTGTCGCGGCTGGAACTGATTCACTGTCTCGCCAAACTGGCGGAATACCGCGATAACGAAACCGGGCACCACGTGATTCGCGTCGGACGTTACGCAGGAATACTTGCTCGAAAACTTGGGCTGGATAAAGCCACATGTGAGCTGTTGGAACATGCTGCGCCGCTTCATGACATCGGCAAGATTGGCATTGGGGATGACATTCTTCGGAAGCCGGGCAAGCTGACTCCGGAAGAATTCGAAATGATGCAGCGGCATGTGGGTCTTGGAAGAAAAGTGTTTCAGCCACTGAGCTATGCCGAGACTCAGCAGATGCGATCGCACACGCTGCTGGGCGACATGATGATTAATGTGGGATCATCGCCGCTGCTGCGAATGGCCTCCGAGATTGCACTCACGCATCATGAGCGGTGGGATGGAACCGGATATCCCATTGGCCTGAAGGGAACCGACATACCTCTGAGCGGACGAATTGTTGCGGTCGCCGACGTATTCGATGCGCTCAGCAGCAAACGCGTTTACAAGCCGGCGTTTCCAATCGACAAGTGCTTTGCGATCCTGGAAGAGGAAAGCGGTACTCATTTCGACCCAACCATAGTGGCCGCGTTTATGAGCGTCCGTGAACAGATTGTGAAAATCCGCATTGAACTGGCGGATGTGGATTAGATGAAACCGGACGTCAGGCAATTTCGTCTGCCAATGTCGTCAGGCTCGGGGAACGAAGCGATTCAGCAGTTCGCACCCCGTCTTACGTCCGGTAGACCGGTGATTGCGGGTGTCGACGGAAACCGTTAGCCTGTAGGCAGGAAACTCCATCCCATGCGATGGATCGTACTTCGTCATACCTCAGCATTCATGCTGGCAACGGGAAACATAAAACATGTCCGAAATCAAAATTCAGGTCAAAGACAATGGTCCTTTTCTGGTGACCGGCCCGGCTACCATCACCGATGCCGCCGGCAATGTGTTTAGCCTGAACGGGAAAGAAACATTTGCCCTGTGCCGATGCGGCGCTTCCGCCCGACGCCCGTTCTGCGACGGCGCTCACAAGACCTGCGGATTTGATTCGGCCGAGCGAGCTCAGGTCTGATCTTCACCGTAAAACATAGTCGACCTGAGCACATTGGATCAGGCCGCTGCTCTGAACCCGAGCCCTTGCCGAGGCGTGCATCAAAAGCCGCCTCGGTGATGGCTCGGGTTCACTTTTTGAATTACAGTCCGCATCGAAGCCCAGTTGTGCGGCCTCCGGTTTTCCGGACGCAGGTGAGTCCCCTGACAGGATTGAACTCATGAAGAATTTTCGTTGTTTCCCATCGGTTCGCCTTTCGCTGGTGCTGATGATCGTGAGTTGTGGGCTTGTGCTGGCTCAGGAAAAAATCCAGCCACCGGAACCACCCTCGGAGGAAACTCTGCGACCACTCATCGAAGCACGAGATTCTCTCCGCAATGCCATGGAATCGCTTCGTAAAAAGCCTGAACTGAAAACTCGTGACGGAGAAGGATGGCTGGCAGATGTGGCCATTTTCGAAAAAGCGGCCACATGGATGCTGCGGTTTCAGGAGTTTCCCAAAGCGGATTATGTCGATCAGTTGCGCAGTGTTCTGCAGAAGGGTGCAGTGCGTGCAGAACAGCTCAACGCGGGAAACGCCGAATGGTCTCTTCAGCCGGGGATCACCATTCGCGGCTATGTGAGCGATGTTGATGGTTCAGTTCAGCCGTATGCGTTGACGCTGCCCGCGGGCGTAAATCCAAAGGATGGACGCCGCTGGCCTCTGCATGTGGTTCTGCACGGGCGAGCCGATCAGATGAACGAGGTGAATTTTATTCATCGAATGGATGGCAAGCCGCTTAAGGCCGAGTCTGACCAGCCCGAGCAGAACTGGATTCAGCTGGACGTCTATGGTCGTGGCAATAACGCATATCGCTTTGCCGGCGAGACTGATGTGTTTGAAGCCATGAACGATGTGAAACGTCGATTCCGAATCGATGAAGCCAGAATCACGCTGCATGGTTTTTCCATGGGCGGAGCCGGGGCCTGGCATCTGGGCCTGCACCATCCGGATGTGTGGTCGTCCGTTGGTCCAGGCGCAGGATTTGTCGACTTCTATCGGTACCAGAAAAAAGATCCCGAGAATTCCGAGCAGCGTCTTCCGGAGCCGCAACATACAACGTTGGCCATCTATGATTCGGTCAACTATGCGATGAATGCATTCAATGTTCCGGTCTGCACTTACGGTGGTGAAAACGATCCGCAGTTGTTGGCCAGTACGTCAATGGCGGAAGCCGCGGAGACACTTGATGTGCCGATCAATGTGATCGTCGGACCGAAGATGGGTCACGCGTTTGACCCTGAAAGCCAGAAGCAGTTCATCGCCTTTCATCTGGAGCATTCTCAGAAAGGTCGGCCTCGCTTTGGAGAGCGAAAGGAGATCCGCTTCACGACTCATACGCTGCGGTTCAACAAATGCGACTGGATGACAATTGAGGAAGTCGAAAGCGTCTACGAACCCAGCACTGTGGAAGCAAAAATCACGGACTCGGGCGATGTGGATGTGACAACGAGCAACGTAGCGGCGCTCCGGCTCACGCGTGATGTGGCTACTGACGCCATCATTGACGGAACGGTACTGGAATGTCGATCCGCAGCCGACGGTTTGCTGCCGGATGTGTTCTACGTGAAAGGCGAAACAGGCTGGCAGGTTCTGGATTATGACGAGTCACGAGGTTTCGGTGACAATCCGGAAGTTAGAAAGCGTCCCGGTCTGCAGGGCCCGATTGACGATGCGTTTATGAGTTCATTCGTTTGCGTGCGCGGTACGGGAACACCGTGGAACGAGAACGTCGGTGCCTGGTCACAGTGGACGCTCGATCGATTTGCTCAGGAGTTCGCTCAGTGGATGCGGGGCGATGTGCGAATGGTTGACGATGTCCGCCTGGACGATGAGACGATTGCGAACAATCATCTGGTTCTGTTTGGAGACCCGGGGTCCAACGCGGTGCTGAGCAGAATTGTGGACCGGCTGCCCATCACGTGGACAAAAGAAAAAATCCGGATCGGCGACCAGGAATGGTCAGCCGGGGATCATGGTGTCAGCCTGATTTTTCCGAATCCGCTCAACCCATCAAAGTACGTGGTTCTGAACTCCGGCCATACGTTTCACGAAAAAGATTGTCGAGCCTCGAACGCCTGGCTGTTCCCTCGTCTGGGAGACATAGCGGTGCAGAACGTCACACCGGTTGGAGATGACCAAATTGAAGAGAAAACCGTATGGGCTGGTCTCTTTGATGCCCGGTGGCAGCTGCCTGCTCCGTGATCGGCTCGGCGTCAGGTCGTCAAGAAGCGGAAAAATCCCTGTTTCGCGAGAGTTTGATTTGTGAATGTGAGCCCTGTACGGTCGAATTCGCGGGAACGCGAAGTGAAATATTTTGGGGCGAGGCCTCAGGTTGCCAGGATGGCACAACGTTCATGTCTGGCAGGTCCTTAACCTTTTCGACAACAACTCGTATGGCGATTTTATGAGTGAATTTACCCATTTTTCCGCTGACGGGGCGAGTCGGATGGTGGATGTGGGGGCGAAGCCAGTGACTTGCCGAGCGGCGCGAGCGGAAGGCAGCGTGTTAATGCAGGCAGAGACTTTGCGGTCTCTTCAGCAGAGAACGTTTTCCAAAGGTGATGTGCTGGAAGTGGCCCGTTTGGCGGGAATTATGGCCACGAAACGCACGTCCGATTTAATTCCTTTGTGTCACGTTCTGCCGCTGGAAAAAGTGGAAATCTTGTTTTCGTTTCCGGCAGAGAATACCGTGCGAGTCGAAGTCAGTGTCTCGGCGGAGGCAAAAACTGGTGTAGAAATGGAAGCTCTGACCGCGGTCAGTGTCGCCTGTCTGACGATCTACGATATGTGTAAGTCAGTTGACCGCGGGATGGAAATCAACAGCATTCGTCTTTTGGAGAAGTCGGGTGGGCGGTCGGGACACTTTGTCCGAAGTCTGGCCGACCCCTGATCCAGTCCTCTTGGGAAGCAGCTAAGTCATGCCTGTAGTCGTGGCCGATCGCGACGAATTGAAACAGCAGATCCAGCAGATTTTGTCTGACGATCTGTTCTCTGTTCATTTGCTGCTGGAGCGACAGTTCCGCAATCCCAACATGTTTGTTCAGGATGTGGCTCAGCATGTGAGTCGATTTCAGGGCAAGCGAATCCGTCCTGTTCTGACTCTGTTAAGTGCGCGTTTGTTCAACGACTCCCCGGCCGCTCTGGACAAAGCTCAGCGTCTGGCTGCGGCTGTCGAATTGATTCACACCGCGACGCTGGTTCACGACGATGTCATTGATGATGCAGATCTGCGGCGTCATGTGTCGACCGTCCATCGTCGTTGGAACACAGAAACCAGTGTACTTTTCGGCGACTACTTGTTTTCGAAAGCCTTTCATCTGGCCGCCACGACCGGTGATGCCGAAGCCTGCCGACTCATCGGACGAGCGACCGACCGGACGTGCGAAGGGGAACTCAACCAGATTGCCGCGCGTCTGGAACAGTCCACATCCGAGCGTGATTACTTCCGGGTGATTGGTGGAAAGACCGGACAGCTGTTTGCAGTCAGTTGTCGTCTGGGGGCTCGTGCGTCGGGGGCTTCTGAGGGACAGCAGGCTCAGCTGAAGCAATTCGGGACTCGCCTGGGTCTGGCATTCCAAATTGCCGACGATGTGCTGGACCTGACGGAATCTTCCGAGAGCACGGGGAAAGATGCTGCGAACGATCTTTCCAACCACCGTCTGACGCTGCCTCTGATGCGCGCGTTGAGGCTGGCTTCCGTTTCTGATCGTCAGCGGCTGCGAGAATTATTATTCTCGCCCGATATTGCTGAGCAGCAGCGTCTGCGGATTGATCCGCTGATCCGCCAGGGAGTCGAATCGGCCGGGGCGACCGCCGAGCATTTTGTGGGCCGCGCGATACGCTGCCTGCGGACTTTGCCCGCGTCAAAGGCCCGAACCGCTCTCGAATCGATTGCGAAATTTGCAATTCACCGGTCGACCTGAAAAGATGGGCGTACAGAGCATGTTTGCAGTGCCTGCTGGACACCTTGGCCGAAACGTGGCCCCATCTCGCCCGACCCCTGCACGGTCTGAACAGTGAATTGGAGAGTCTGACTATGCCCGTTTATGTCTATGGCGTTGTTCTGTCCGAAGAGGATGACACGATCGGCGAAACTTTTGAAATTGAGCAGGGCATAAAGGATCCGCCGCTGACATTGCATCCCGTGACAGGTCAGCCTGTGAGACGCGTAATGTGTGCTCCGTTTGTCGCTGGAACATGGTCCCCGTTAAAATCCAAAAGAATGTTGAGTGACAGTAATCTGGAAAAGAAGGGGATTACAAAGTACGTCAAAAACAGCAGTGGCCAGTACGAGCGACGCACGGGCAAAGGGCCCGATTTTCTGACGGGCGGCTCGTCGGATTAGCGGATGCGGCCGGTGGCGTTGAGCAGGCCGGCGAACAAATTGCGAAGTAACGCATTTTTGCTGTGTGGTTGCGTCTTCCGGTCTTTACGATATCCGTCTTCGCCGCTCTGCAGGGCGGGCGAATGGTGACAGGCGGATTCCCCAACAAGGTGATTGCTTCGGAGTTGAACCTTAGTATGAAGACGATTGAGAAGCATCGCGGCAGTATTATGCGAAAGCTTCGAATGCGATCTGTCTGCGATCTGTCTGCGATCTGGTCCAATTATGGGTGACACTTACCTGGGACAGTATCTTGGATATGCGAAGCGGCTGGTCCCATTCGCAGTCGACAACTGAATGAAGCACAGGAAAACTGCAACTAGCCGTTGAATGTGAGCTGCGCCGCCTGATCCCGCAGTTTCGTTCCGGTGTGGTTCGTTAGAACTTGCCCGGCGATGTCGAAGAGCTCTTAACGGATGGTCGCCCTGACAGGCAGGTGGGCTGAAATTCTCCGTCGCCGCGTTGAGATCTCGCGGTCTCAGACTTTGGAGAGCGGCAAAAGTGAGAGTTTTTAGGGGGAAACACCGCATTCCGTGCCTTCGTTTGGGACATTGAGTTGCTACGTTCTTGAACGTCGGGGAAATGCTGGTACCCTGCTCCAAATTTTGCGCGTTTTGACGCCAACGGCTGTCCGCCACCCGCTTCGCTGTCTTTCGGAAGAACTCCGACCCGTCTGCGAAAACGGTACGCGCGGGCCAGGCTCTGGCGAGTTTACCTGCGAAAATCTGTGAAAATCAGTCTTCGCCACTGGAAGGACCACTGCAAAGTGCCACGTCGTAACGACATTAAAAAGATCCTGATCATTGGTTCCGGCCCAATTGTGATTGGTCAGGCGTGTGAGTTCGATTACTCGGGAACTCAGGCGTGCAAAGCGCTGCGGGAAGATGGCTACGAAGTCATCCTGGTGAATTCCAACCCGGCGACCATCATGACAGACCCGGATACGGCCGATCGGACGTATATCGAGCCCATCACATGGCAGTATGTGGAAGAAATCATTCGGAAAGAACGGCCCGATGCGCTGTTACCTACACTTGGCGGACAGACCGGCCTGAACACCGCCATGGACCTCGTCAAAAACGGCGTCCTCGAAAAGTATGGCGTCGAGATGATCGGTGCCAAAGAAGAAGTGATCAAGCGGGCCGAAGAGCGTGACACGTTCAAGAAAATCATGCTTGAAATTGGCCTGGATGTACCTCGCAGCTTTACCGTGCACAACATGGAAGAAGCCCGCGCGGCTGTGAAGGACATCGGGCTGCCCATCATTATTCGCGCCAGCTTCACTCTGGGCGGAACGGGCGGCGGCATCGCTTACAACATTGAGGAGTTTGAAGACAAGGTCCGTCGCGGGATCGCTCTGTCTCCCATCAATGAAGTGCTGCTGGAAGAATCCATTCTCGGCTGGAAAGAGTACGAGATGGAAGTGATGCGCGACAACGCGGATAACGTTGTCATCATCTGCGCCATTGAAAATTTTGATCCGATGGGAGTCCATACCGGCGATTCCATCACCGTCGCACCGGCTCAGACTTTGACGGACAAAGAATACCAGCGGATGCGTGATGCCACGATTCTCGTGATGCGAGCGATCGGTGTGGAAACGGGCGGGTCAAACGTGCAGTTTGCCATTCATCCTGATACTGGCCGCATGACGGTCATCGAGATGAATCCGCGAGTCAGCCGTTCGTCGGCACTGGCCTCAAAGGCGACCGGCTTTCCGATTGCGAAGATCGCCGCCAAGCTGGCTGTGGGCTATCGTCTGGACGAGATTCCCAACGACATTACTCGCGAAACGCTGGCCTGCTTTGAACCGACGATTGACTATGTCGTCACGAAGATTCCTCGCTGGACATTCGAGAAGTTTCCGGAAGCCGACCCGACGTTGACTGTACAGATGAAGTCTGTCGGCGAGACCATGGCCATTGGTCGAACGTTTCGTGAATCGCTGCAGAAGGCATTGCGAGGTCTGGAAATTGGCCACTTCGGGCTGGGTGGCGGAAAGAAAGATTTGTGGGGCACCAGTCAGCAGCCAACGAAGGACGAGATCCAGAGTAAGCTGGCGATTCCAAATGCCGAGCGTATTTTCTATCTGCGATATGCCTTGAAGTTCGGGATGTCTGTAGAAGACATTCATCAGATCTCCGATATCGATCCCTGGTTCCTGCGGAATCTCGAACAACTGGTCCGGCTGGAAGACGAAATTCGCAGCATCAGCCGGCTGCAGGATGCGTCTGTTGAACTGCTGACACGAGCCAAGAAAGACGGGTTTTCCGACGCGCAGCTGGCCTTTTGGTGGGACTGTTCGCAGATGGAAGTCCGCGAATATCGCAAACGTCTGGGCATCGTCGCAACGTTCAAGCAGGTTGATACGTGTGCGGCAGAGTTCGAAGCTCACACTCCGTACTATTATTCAACGTACGAACAGGAAGACGAAACTCCCCCAAAGACGCCCGGCAAAAAACGAATCATGATCCTGGGCGGCGGTCCTAATCGCATCGGCCAGGGGATTGAGTTCGACTACTGCTGCTGTCAGGCCGCGTTTGCGATGGAAGAACTGGGCATCGAGAGCATCATGGTGAACTCGAACCCGGAAACGGTTTCGACGGACTATGACACATCCGATTACCTGTTCTTCGAACCATTAACGATTGAAGATGTTTTGAACATCTGCGATCGCATGCAGCCGGATGGCGTGATTGTGCAGTTCGGCGGACAGACTCCGCTGAATCTGGCTCGTGGCCTGGAAGCTGCCGGCATCCCGATCATCGGAACCAGTCCCGACATGATTGATGCGGCGGAAGATCGTGGCCGGTTTCAGGTCATTCTTGAAAAGCTTGGACTGCATCAGCCACCCAACGGAATTGCCACCAACATCGAAGGCGCGCGAGCTGCCGCAGCAAGAATTGGTTATCCGATCCTTGTCCGACCAAGCTATGTGCTCGGCGGGCGGGCGATGGTCATCTGTTATGACCAGCACACTTTGGAATCGTACATGACCGAAGCGGTCGACGTGTCATCGGACAAGCCGGTTTTGATCGACAAATTCCTGGAAGATGCAATCGAAGTGGATGTCGACGCGCTTTCTGACGGAGAGATCACTGTCATCGGCGGCGTGATGGAACACATCGAAGAAGCCGGAGTGCACTCGGGCGATTCAGCATGTGTTTTGCCGCCGTATTCGCTTCCGGCCAGTGTTGTTGATGAAATTCGCACAGCCACGAAATCTTTGGCCGCCGCCTTGCAGGTTCGCGGTCTGATGAATATTCAGTTCGCTGTGAAAGTGGATGGCGACAATGCGAATGCCACTGTTTACGTTCTGGAAGTGAATCCTCGAGCCAGCCGAACGTCTCCATTTGTATCGAAGGCGATTGGTCATTCTTTGGCAAAGATCGCGGCGAAAGTGATGGTCGGCGTTTCGCTCAAAGCTCAGAACTTTACCGAAGAGATTGTGCCGAAATACACTTCCGTCAAGGAAAGCGTGTTTCCATTCAACCGCTTCATGGGCGTGGACATTGTTCTGGGTCCGGAAATGCGGTCGACTGGCGAAGTCATGGGAATCGATGCCGACTTTGCTTTGGCCTTCGCGAAGGCTCAGATTGCCGCTGGCTCTCGACTGCCCATGAAGGGCAAGGTCTTCATCAGCATGGCGGAAGCCCATAAAAAACGCATGATCGAGCCGGCTCGTCGGCTGAAGAAGCTTGGCTTTCAGGTTGTCTGCACCAGCGGAACGGCGCGAGTGTTTCAGGAAGCGGGCATCGAAGTGGAGATCGTCCGCAAGGTGCAGGAAGGGCGTCCTAATCTGCTGGATCTGATGGCAAATGGAGAAATCCATCTGATCTTCAACACACCCAGCGGCAAGGGAGCTCGCACTGATGAAGGCAAGATTCGCGCAGCCTCGGTCACCTATGGCGTCCCGTGTGTGACAACCATGCCGGGCTGTTCGGCGGTTGTCGATGCTCTGGAAGCACTGCGTGATCAGCCGAACCCGAGCGTGAAATCTATTCAGGACTGGGTGGCAGGCTGAAGTCATGGGCGAACTGGACTCGTTCGAAACTCAACAGGGCCGTGATATGAGTGACAATGGATCGTGTACTTTGCCAGGGATGGTTCTCTGTGCGAAGCAGCATACGGCAACGATCGAGGGCGTGCGCCAGATGGCTCAGGATACCTGGGCCGTGCGAGTTTCCGCTCCGGAATTGGCCGCGGCAGTTACGCCCGGCCAGTTCTTCATGATTCGACCGTCCACCGGCAGCGACCCGCTGCTGGGTCGGCCGTTTGCGTTGTTCGATGTTTATTATGATTCTCAAGGTCAGCCGGCCGGCGTTGAATTTGGATTTGTGAAGGTCGGTAAAATGACCAGCCTGATGAGCCAGTGGGCTCAGGGCGATGTCGTCAGTGTCTGGGGTCCTCTGGGCAATGGGTTTCCAGTCCCTGAATGCGAACATTTGATTTGTGTGGCGGGCGGTATTGGACAGACGCCGTTTCTTGCGGTCACTCGGGAAGCTTTAGGGCTGAACCAGTACGGCAGCGGGAATCGAACCGTGACGCGACGCCCCGAAACTGTTTCTTTGTGTTATGGAGTTCGATCTAAAAACTATCTCGCGGGCGTCGACGAATTCACGATCCCCGGACTGGATTTGCAGATCGCCACTGATGACGGCTCCGTCGGACACCATGGCTTTGTGACACAGTTGCTGAAGAACAAGCTGTCACTGACGAAGTCGGGCGTGCATGTTTACTGTTGCGGGCCGGAACCGATGATGAAAGCGGTCGCGGAGATCTGTCGACAGGAATCGGTGGCCTGCTGGTTGTCACTGGAAACGCCAATGGCCTGCGGCTTTGGAGCCTGCTTCAGCTGCGTGACCAAAGTTGTTGAGCCCGACGGAACCTGGGATTACCGCCGTACCTGTGTGGAAGGTCCGGTCTTTAAAGCAGAACAGTTGGTTCTGTAAAGCCAGTCCAGAGCCTTGAAGTCTTCAGGGGCGGGACAATCTTCTGTCTTGCAGCCGCAGTCAATGCCGCACAACTGCGGCGTGACGGTGATGCTTTTCGCAAGCAGGAATGCGTCTGCGTAGTAGCCGCTCGCTTGAGAATAATCACCCGCCGTTGAGAATACTCACCCACGGTTGAAACTCTTCCCGGGTGTTTGCGGCCGTGATGCACGAGGCCAGACCCACGATCCGCGCAAGAAAATGGGCACCGGTATGATACCGGTGCCGCGAGGGGACGCATCAACTTGTACAGCAGAAAGGAGAGAGAGGAGAGGAGAGACAGGAGAGGATGAAAAATGCATTCGGGGAGAATGCATCGTGTTTCGAGATCAGTTCACACCAGGGCGATGCGAACTATTTTTCAGGACGTGAGTCCGACATTGAGATCGTTGACTTTTCAACGCTCTTTTCCGAAGAAATGTTGCGATCGCTCGTCTTGCGAGCAGCACGCCATCCGGATGATCGTGTGGAGACAGGTCGAGCTGCAGCAGTTTCGACTACCGTTTCTTTGCGGAAGACGGCAGGCATGACACGGTCATCAGACTTCTTTGAATCGCGACGAGTCTCCGCCGGGAAGGCTGGTTCACTGCCGCTGTCCAGTGGTGCAGACCGTTGCAGAGAAGATCCGCGAATGTTGCCTTCTGCGCCCGACTTCCGTTTGAAGTCGTCACTTTCTTCTTCGTCCGATTTGAAAGCAGAACGCTCGGCACTGATCGGATCTGGTGCAGGAGCGAGGGCCGAACGTGTGGCAGTGCTGTCGATGATCATTGGATAGCCGCCGTAAGCCATTTGAGTTCCCCCGATAAAGGGAGAGCCGTAGGCCATGGAAGTTCCAATCGGCACAGTTCGATAAGCGGTCTGCGGTCGCATGACCGTGACTTCTTCTCTCTTCATGACCAGTTTCTGCACCGGAACGCGTTCTGTTTTGCGCTCCGCGACCATTTCAGTTTCCTGAACGGCCACCTGGCGTGTTCCCGAAACAGCGACCTGGCGAGTATATGGCACACTGCATGACACCATGTTGGGAACATACTGGCGTGATGTTGTGTAGTTTGGCGTGAACGCATTCCGCATCGAATAACCGGAGCGGTTCATCCAGCCAATCACGCCTGGTCGAGGATCGACCTGACATGGAGCACACTTGGCAATTGGGTGATAGCTGGTTGTCCAGCGTCCCATATCCTTATTCACCGTGCGGTATTCGGTGACGTTTTGATAGTTTACGGTAGGCACTTCCATGGTGCGTGTGCGAGTGACGGGTCGCATGACCGTGACTTCACGATCTTCATACGCCGTCTCGTAAGTCGGCACCTCAACGGTCTGCTTTTCACGAGTGTATGTTGTCACAGGGACGGTTTGATAACACGTCGCCTGAACTGGCTGAATAGGAGTGCATTGAGCAATAGGCTGAGCAGCCACAGCTCCACAACTCCCACAGCCATCGTAGTACTGAGCCTGGGCGGCTGCGCTTTGCAAAGAGACAACCAGCGCTCCAAGCGCGGCACCGACAGAGAATCTTCTGGACAGCATGAGCTTCTTCCCTGAAGAAAGGGGTCACTAACGCGCAGGCAATTTCACCGGAAACTGTTGCGGGAAGGTGAGAGGAGATCAGGTTCGCAGGTCAGGAATACAAACTTCAGTGCGGCTGAATTCTGCATTCTGATTCTGAAACCTTTGAGGTGAGACAGGAGGTCGGTTGGTTTACCGCAGGACGCAGTAAGTTTCGCCGACTGACGGAGAACAGCAGAAAGAGGAAAGGAGTTGCTTGTGTTTGGCTGAATCTGCCGACGAACACGTCGCAACGGAAGGTGATTTATCCCAACCGAAAAATTGGGTCAATAGCGGTTAAAGTTTTGAGGACGATTCTTCGAGGCCTCGGACGGTAACTCTCAGTTCTGGCGTGTTTTTAGGGTTCCATCAGGCAGGTTTCGCTGGTCGACGCGTGTGGCGGCAATTTTTGCCGAAAGACCTTGCAAAGATTTGTGCAATGGCAGCTGACAAGTGGCAAAGATCAACGCCTATTTCTTCCCAAGTGCTCTCTGCTGCCGGAAAAATTCCTGAAGAATGGCCTTACAGTCCTCCGCCATGATGCCGCCAAGCACTGCCGACTGATGGTTCAGGCGAATATCGGAGGTCAGGCTGAACAGCGAATGACAGGCGCCCGCTTTGGGATCGGCGGTTCCATAAATCACTCGGGGGATACGAGCCTGGACGATGGCCCCGGCGCACATGGGGCACGGTTCCAGCGTCACATACAACGTGCAGTCGAGCAGTCGCCATGACTGCAGAACTTCGGCTGCTTGAGTGATCGCAATCATTTCCGCGTGTGCAGTGGGATCGTTAAGTGTTTCACGCTGGTTGCGACCTTCCGCAATCACTCGCTCCTGATGCACAATGATTGCGCCGACCGGCACTTCGCCCTCATCAAACGCCTGAATGGCCTGATCGAGCGCTTTCTTCATCCAGAAATCATGCGGCGCGAGAGGATTGATGGGGAAGATGTCTGACACTTGGGCAGGTCCTGCTGAATCTTGTGAATGCGCACTCGGTGAAATTGTGGAAGCTCAGGGAAGGATAGAATCACCAGAGTTGCCGTCAATCGCACAAAGTCGTTGTTCGCTCCGCGAACGAAACGGATGATGGAAGCGCAGATTGCCGAAGGGATAAAGAGTGCGGATGGGAGTCGCGTTGTGAGTTCGTGGTTAAGCACATGGAGACCGGTTCTTCACAACCCGTTTTGTTCGCGGAGCGAACAACGACAGAGGTTGCCTTCATCTTGTTGTTGGTATGCCGCTGGCCTGAAGCAGGCATGTTTGCACATTCAGGTCGTGCTCTGCAGAAAAGTCGGATGGCTTTTCTCCGCGAATGATCTTCGCCATGTCGGCTGCGTCGTCGATGTAACGCACATACTTTGGAAACGTCACCGTCTGACTGCCTTTCAGATACTGTCCCTGCGGTTTTGCCAGAGTCACTCGAGCTGACGGATTATCCAGCGGCTGAATATGAAACGTGCCTTCGGTCCCGCATACCACCAGATGCCTCCGTTCGCCGCCGTCGATTTCAATCGCGCTCGAACGAACCGTTGCTGTCGCTCGAGGATATTCCAATACCGCCAGCATGCTGTCCTGCAGTCCGTCCTGTTCGCTGCTGACACGCCGAGGAAACGCGGTGACCTTCTCAGGTGCACCAAGGACCCCAATCACAAGGTCGATGACGTGACAGCCCAGTTCAAACATGATCCCGCCAGGATATTCGGCCAGACCTCGACGACTGACGGGATCGACGACTTTGCTCATCACCGTGTGGACTTCGAAAATTTCACCTAACCAGCCGTGCTTCAGAAACTCGCGCAGCAGCACGACGCCCGGGTTATAGCGAAACATGTAGCCCATCTGGACGAGCAGATTCTGCTTCGTTGCCAAATCCAGAATGCGTGCAAAATGCGGCAGCGACTCACCGGCCGGCTTATCAATGTGCACGTGTTTCCCTGCAGCAACGCAGGTTTCTGCCGTACTCAGAAGGTCGCGTACTTCCGTTTCTACAAGCACGGCCTGCAGACCGGGCACGTTCAGCAACTGCTCGGCGGTCATCCAGTTCAGGTCCCGATAAGTGGCCTGCGACTCCGCCAACTTTCGTCGCTCTGCATCGGGTTCCACAATGCCCACGACTTCATAATCTGGTGACTGCCGATACACCGCCAGCTTGCTCGCATGGGCATGGCTTGTTCCAATCTGGCCGACTTTAATTCGCGGCTTGTTTTCTTGAGTTGGAGCACTGAGCAAGCGGCTTCCCAACGCAGACAGGGCGATGCCGCCGCTGACCGTTTGAACAAAGTGGCGGCGATTTGATTGCATGAAAACTTCCGCTGATGGGGCGCGCATTACGATGATTGAGACAACTCAGTCGACCGTTTTACGACATCAGCCTGCGATTGTCGAACCGACCATCGGCTAACTCGTGCGCTGCGAATCGCTCCAGATACCACGGTAGAAGATGTCCATGATCACCGCGTGCTGCTCTTCGGCCGATCGACCGAGGAAGTGGTTGGTGAACATGGTGCCGTAAACCAGATTGCCGACAAAGTCGAGGATCTGATCGACCTTCAGTTCCGGGCGAATGCTTCCATCCTCAAGCAGACCACTCCAAACACTGCGCCAGTGTTCTCGACTTTCGTCACGATACGTGAAGTAGGTGGGTTGCTGGCGGTTGTGGAAAAAAGCGCGCTCCTGGATCAGGAGTTCGGCCTGTTCCGGATGCTGTTCGAAAAACATCAGATAGGCGCGAATGGCTTCAGAGATCTTTACAAATGGGTCGTCGTGCCGGCGGCCGGCGGCCTGAACGGTTGTCTGAAGCTGTTTCATCCCGCTGTCAACGCACGCGCAGAACAACTCCTCTTTGCTCTTGAAGTACAGGTAGAGCGTGCCTTTCGCGACGCCATTCTGAATGGCCACGCTTTCCATTTCACAATTCGCGTAACCATCCCGAGCAAACAGCTGCGCCGCGGTCGAGATTATCGCCTGCCGTCGTTCGGCTCTGCGATCCGCAGCATTGCTGGAGTTTGGGGCGACGTGTGCCATGAGAGATCGGAGAGTGCGAAAAATAGAGGCTTGAAGTGCTCGAAGGTGGGATTTCCAGAATCCCATCACTTTGGGCCGGCTTAAACCGGAAAGAATGGTGTTTGGCCTGTTGAAAGGCGAGTTCCACAAGTCTACCCTACAATACCACCCTATGACTGACTAGTCAGTCATTTTTATCCTGCCTCGTTTTCCTTAATTTTCAACGGTTCCGACATGTCGCAATGTCTCACGTTATCTGCGGTCGCCTCGTCGTTGGTGATGATCATCACGGCCGGCTGCAATCGCGTCGAAAAGAAGCCTGAGCCTCCACCTCCGATGAGTGTGATGTTCGTAACTCCCACGACGGAGGAAGTAACGGAGTTTGAAGAGTTCACCGGGCGGACCGCCGCTACGGAAGTCGTGGAGCTTCGTTCGCGCGTGAGCGGCTATCTTAACAGCGTCCATTTTGAAGATGGCGTTCAGGTTAAGAAGGGCGACGTGCTGTTTAAAATTGACGACCGACCTTTTGTTGCGGAAGAGCAGCGTGCATCTGCTGCAGCCGCTCAGATCGAAGCTCGCATCAAGCGACTGACCAGCCAGCTGCGACGTGCTGAAGAATTGATGGCGAAGAAGGCTCTTTCGGAGAACGAATTCGAGACCGCTCAATTTGATCTGGATGAAGCAAGGGCTGCGCTGCAGGAAGCTCAGGCGGCGTACAGCATGGCCCAGCTCAATCTTGAGTTCACCACAATCACAGCACCGCTGGACGGGCGCATTGGTCGCCGTATGGTGGACGTGGGCAACATTGTGACGACCGATCAGACAGCACTCGCCACTATTATTCCGCTCGAGCAGGTTTATGTTTACTTCGACATTGATGAACGAACGGTGCTGCGTCTGCGGCGTCTTGAGAACATCGGCGCGATCGTCTCGGCAATGAAAGAGGCTGTTCAAGTCAACATAGCGCTGGCGGACTCTGAGGAGTTCGCAGTGAACGGCAAAGTCGACTTTCTGGATAACCAGATCGATCCCGCGACCGGAACCTTACGAGCCCGAGCGACCGTGGACAATTCGGATGGACTGCTTGCGCCAGGTCTGTTTGTGCGTATCAAATTTCCTGTTGGCAAGGCGGAGCCATCCCTGTTGATTCCGGAAGAGGCGATGGCTTCCGATCAGGGACGCCCATTCGTGTTCGTCGTTGGAAAAGATGGAGATAAAACGATCGCCGAAGCTCGAAATGTGGAGACCGGGCCGCTCGTCGGTCAGCGGCGTGTCATTCGCGCGGGGCTTCAGGCGGGCGATCAGGTCATTGTGACGGGCCTGCAGCGGCTGCGAAGAAAGATGGAGATCAATCCCAGGTTAAGCTCCCCGGAATCCTGAGTCGCATCGTTCTCTGCTGTCCGGCCACGTGTGTGAAGTTCTCGGCTCATTTTTGCTGATCACTGAGTTGATCTGCTGCAGGAAAAGACGCAAACGTTTCTTGAGCTGATTGTATTTGGTGTCAGTTGACTTCATTACTGTGGAAATGAGTTTCCTTGTTCTCACGATTCTTTATCGATCGTCCCATTTTTGCATCCGTGATTTCCATAGTGATCACGATGGTGGGGGCAATTGCGCTCTATCAGCTGCCGCTGGCTCAGTATCCTCCGATCGCTCCGCCAACAGTGGAAGTGGGCTGTAACTATCCGGGCGCCAGTGCTCAAACCGTAGCCGAAACCGTGGCAGCGCCGATTGAACAGCAGGTTAACGGCGTGGAAGACATGCTGTACATGAATTCGTCGAGCACCAATGACGGTTCGTATGCTCTGACGGTGACGTTTAAACCGGGCGTCGATCTGAATCTGGCTCAGGTTCTTGTTCAGAATCGCGTGAGTCTGGCGATTCCCTCTTTGCCCGAAGTGGTCCGTCGAACGGGCGTGACCACTCGCAAACGATCGCCCGATATTCTGCTGACCGTCAGTCTGAACTCGCCGGATGGACGCTACGATCAACTGTACCTGAGCAATTACGCGCGACTGCATCTGCTGGATGAAATCAGTCGGTTGCGAGGCGTGAGCGAGGTTCGTGTGTTTGGTCAGCGAGACTACAGTATGCGAATCTGGCTGGATCCGGACAAACTGGCGGCTCGAAATTTATCGGTCACTGATGTGCAGGCGGCCATTCGTGACGAGAATCGCGAAGTGGCGCTGGGGCAATTGGGGCAGCCACCTTCCATGAACGGCCAGATGTGGCAAATCCCTTTGACTGTGAAAGGTCGACTGGAAACGCCCGAGGCGTTCGCCAACATCATTGTAAGAACCGGGGCCGAAGGACGTATTTTACGCATCCGCGATATCGGTCGCGTGGAAGTCGCTTCTCGTACCATTGAGACCAATAACCGGTTCAATCAAAAGCCGACCGTGGGACTGGCGATCTTTCAGCTTCCGGACGCCAATGCTTTGGAAACCGCCGACCTTGTTAAAGCCAAGATGGCTGAGTTGTCTGTCGATTTTCCGGAAGGCGTCATTTACGAAGCCGGCTATGATACCACGCCGTTCATTCGCGAATCGATCAACGAAGTTTTCAAATCTCTGCGAGATGCGGTGATCCTTGTTGCGCTTGTGGTGCTGGTGTTTTTGCAGGGCTGGCGACCGGCCATCATTCCCCTGATTGCAGTTCCTGTGGCCATCGTGGGCACTTTTGCCGCAATGGTGGCGGCAGGCTTCAGTCTGAATAATCTTACGCTGTTTGGACTGGTGCTTGCGATCGGGATCGTGGTGGATGATGCGATTGTGGTCGTTGAAGCCGTTGAGCAATACATCGAACGCGGTTTCGCCCCGCGTGAGGCCGCAATCAAAGCGATGGAAGAAGTCACGGGGCCCGTGATTGCGGTGGGACTCGTTCTGTCGGCCGTGTTTATCCCGTGCGCGTTTGTTTCCGGGATTGTCGGACAATTCTTTCGCCAGTTTGCATTAACGATTGCGATCTCAACGGTCATCTCCACCATCAATTCTCTGACACTCAGTCCCGCGCTGGCGGCTTTGTTGCTGCGTCCGAAGCATGGTAAGAAGGATTGGCTGACCTGGCTGCTGGACTTCCTGTTTGGCTGGTTTTTTCGCCTGTTCAACTTTGGAATGCAGAAGTCGATCAACGGCTATGCGTTTGCCACGTCGCGACTGCTGCGAGTGCCAGTGTTAGTTCTGCTGGTTTACGGTGGATTGCTGGGTTTGACGTATTTCGGTTTCAACTCTCTGCCTCGGGGATTTATCCCATCGCAGGACAAAGGATATCTGGTCTGCAGCGTTCAGTTGCCTGATGCGACATCAGCGGAGAGGACTCTGGAAACACTGACTCGCGTAGAAAGCCTGACGCTGGATACACCCGGGGTTCGCAGCATCAACTCGATTGCCGGCAACTCATTCCAGCTGGGTGCTCGCGCGTCGAACTTCTGTTCCATGTTCGTCATATTGGAAGAGTTCGAGAAGCGTCAGTCACCAGAGACTACGGCGGCCTCCATTCAGGAAAGCCTGCTGAAAAAGTACGCGAAAAATATTCCGGAAGCGACCGTCACCATTTCGCCGCCACCTGCCGTATCCGGGCTGGGGCGTGCCGGCGGTATCAAGCTGATGGTGGAAGATCGCGGGGATATTGGTCTCAAGGCTTTGCAGGAACAGACGGACAATCTTGTTCGCAAAGGCACGGAGCAGCCGCAGCTCAAAGGCCTGTTGAGCGTCTTTAACGTCAACGCGCCGCAGTTGTATTTCGATGTGGATCGCGACGCATGTCTTTCGCAGGGCATAAGTCTGGGAGAAGTCTTTGGGACGTTGCAGGGCTATCTGGGCTCGCGTTACGTGAATGACTTCAACATGTACGGGCGAACGTGGCAGGTCGTTGTGCAGGCAGATGAACAGTACCGTGACAGGCCGGAAGACGTTCGGCGGCTGAAAGTTCGCAACCGCGATGGTAAGATGGTTCCCCTCGGTGCGGTGGCCAACGTACGCATGATCGGCGGACCGCTGATGGTCACTCGCTACAACATGTATCCGGCCGCCGCCATTACAGCCAATATCGCCACCGGTGTCAGCAGCGGAGAAGGCATTCAGGTTCTGGAAGAAGTGGCCCTTCGTGAATTGCCATCTTCAATGGCGGCCGAGTGGACGGAGCTGGCTTATCTGGAACGGACTTCCGGAAGTACCGGACTGATGCTGTTTTTGTTCTCTGTGGTGTTTGTGTTTCTGGTGCTGGCGGCTTTGTACGAGAGTTGGTCGCTGCCACTGGCCGTTATTCTTGTGGTCCCCATGTGCGTACTGTGTTCCATTGCCGGCGTCGCGGTGGCGGAACTGGATATCAATATTTTCACGCAGATTGGTTTCGTCGTGCTGATCGGGCTGGCCTGCAAGAATGCGATTCTTATCGTGGAGTTTGCAAAGCTCCGACGTGATGCGGGCGAAGAGCTTCACGCGTCGATTCTCGCAGCCTGTCGTTTGCGACTGCGTCCTATTCTGATGACATCCTTCGCTTTCATTTTGGGCGTCGTGCCTTTGGTGATTGCGAAAGGGGCTGGGTTTGAAATGCGACGTGCGCTGGGGACCGCCGTGTTCAGCGGGATGCTTGGCGTAACTCTGTTCGGCATCTTCCTGACTCCGGTGTTCTTTCTTGTGGTCGATCGACTGTCCCACTGGAGCCTGTTTTCGCATGACAGCCGACTGTTTCGAGCGGGACATTTTGTGATGGACATTCTGCGTCTGGGATTCCTTCGTCGTCCGGCGCGTGCGGCCTTTGCGACGGTGTCTCGCGATCGGGCAGCAGTGAGGCCGCCAGCAAGTGTGGATCATGATTGAGTCCGGCAGGCGATGATGTCGGTTTCGTGTTTTTGCGGAATGACTTTTCGGTACTGGAAAGGCTCTGAATTGATACAAGCTCGAAGCGCCAGCGAGCCGGCGCAGGATCGGGTGGAACCCACTCGCTGGCGCTTCGAGCTTGTATTGCGAATCGATTTGGGAGTGTGAAAAAGGAATAGGCCTCCGTCACATGTCGAAGCAGACCGCGTCCCATCACTTGGCTTTTTCGATCAGAAATACTCAAAAATAGTCAGACACTTTCACCTATGTTCTCACGCTTCTTCATCGATCGACCGATCTTCGCAACCGTGCTGTCGGTGGTGATCACACTGGCCGGCGGCATTGCAGTTTTCACGCTGCCCATCACGCAATATCCGGAGATTGCGCCGCCGACGGTCGAAGTGTCGACGATGTATCCGGGCGCCAATGCAAAGGTCGTGGCCGACACTGTCGCTGCTCCTGTCGAGCAGCAGGTCAACGGTGTGGAAGACATGCTTTATATGTCGTCGCAGTGCACGAACGACGGAACGTACACGCTGACGGTCACTTTTTCTTCAGGCACGGATCTGAACCTGGCTCAGGTTCTGGTTCAGAATCGAGTTGCTCTGGCTCAGCCGACACTGCCCGATCTGGTGCAGCGGCGCGGCGTCACGGTGAAGAAAAAGGCACCGGGCGTGCTGATGATTGTGAATCTGTTTTCACCGGATCGCTCGCGTGACAACCTGTATCTCAGCAACTACGCAACTATCCAGATGCGGGATGAGCTGTCGCGTGTGGAGGGCGTGGGCGATATCTCGTTTCTCGGTCAGCGAGACTACAGCATGCGAGTGTGGCTTGATCCGCAGCAGATGGCCAGCCGCAATATCAGTACTCAGGACGTGCTGCGTTCGATCGAACAACAGAATACTCAGGTGGCCGCAGGGCAAATTGGGCAGCAGCCGACGACTCAGGGCCAGGTCTTTCAATACACGATGACCACGCTGGGACGACTGACCAGTGAGCAGCAGTTTGGCGACATGGTGCTGCGAACGGACAGCGATGGTCGCATGATCCGTTTGCGTGACGTGGCACGAATTGAGCTGGGTGCAATGTCGTATGATCAGGTCTGCACACTCAACACGCAGCCGTCCATCGCGCTGTCGATTTATCAGCTGCCCGGATCCAACGCTCTGGAAACGGCCGCGGAAGTGCGAGCCAAGATGGACGATCTGAAGACGCGATTTCCCGAAGGTGTTGACTACGCGATTGTCTATGACACCACGCCTTTCATTCGCGAATCCGTCAAGGAAGTGTTTATCTCGCTGCGTGATGCGGTCATCCTTGTTGCCATCGTAGTGCTCGTGTTCTTGCAGGGCTGGCGACCGGCCATCATTCCGCTGGTCGCTGTTCCGGTGGCCATTGTCGGAACCTTTGCGGCGATGCTGGCGTTTGGCTTTAGTCTGAACGCACTGACTCTGTTTGGGCTGGTCCTAGCCGTAGGGATCGTGGTCGACGATGCGATCGTTGTGGTAGAAGCGGTCGAACACAATATTGAACAGGGCATGGCCCCGCGTGAAGCCGCGATTCATGCGATGGAAATGGTCGCCGGGCCGGTGATTGCTGTGGGTCTGGTGCTGACTGCCGTGTTTGTGCCGTGTGCGTTTATCAGTGGGGTGGTCGGTCAGTTCTTTAGGCAGTTCGCTGTCACAATTGCGATCTCCACAATTATCTCCGCGTTCAATTCGCTGACACTCAGTCCCGCGCTGGCTGTTCTTCTTCTGCGTCCTCGTGAACATGGTGCGCATGCCGAAGCGCTGCCCCGTCCGGGGCTTGCGATTCTCGGCGCGTGGCTGGGTTATGCATACCTTGGCCCATTTCTGGCTGAGCAGGCCGAGCGTGTTCCCGCACTGCGAGAGATTGATCCGGCCGTCTGGATCTGGCTGGCCGCGATTGCGTGCGTGATTGTGGTCTGGCTGGCCGGTCGAACGGTGAATCGATTTTTGTCATTTGCATTCGGTCTGTTCAATCGTGGTTTCAATCGTGCGACCAACGGCTATGTTCGCACGGTGGGATGGATGATGAAGGGCAGCGTCGTTGTATTGCTGTTGTATGGAGGAATGATCTATGGGACGTGGCACTTGTTTACGGTTACTCCCACAGGTTTCATTCCGGCTCAGGATAAGGGCTACCTGGTTCTGAATGTGCGTCTGGCCGATTCGGCTTCGCTGGAACGAACTCAGGCGGTCATGGCGCAGGTGGAAAAATTGGCTGGCGATGTGGATGGAGTTCGCCATACGGTCGCTCTGGCGGGCCAGTCTTTGCTGCTGAATGCGAATGCGGCAAATTTCGGATCGATGTATGTCATGCTGGATGATTTTCAGGATCGTGTGCTGACGCATCGAACGGCCGACGATGTTGCTGAAGATCTCCGGCGACTGTTTTTGGAAGAAGTCGAAGATGCAGATATTAATATTCTGGGTGCTCCGCCGATCGAAGGACTGGGAACCGCCGGTGGTTTCAAAATCGTCGTTCAGGATCGTGGCGACAACGGCCTGGGAATGCTGGAATCCGTGAGTCAAAGTATAGTGGCGGAAGGAGCCGACGATCTTCGCCTGCGCGATTTGTTTTCCAGCTTTCGAGCCAATACGACATGGCTGCAGCTGGACATAGATCGTGATGCGGCGAAAAAAATGGGCCTTTCCATGGGCGACATTTTCAGTTCTCTGCAGGTGAATTTTGGTTCGCTGTATGTTAACGATTTCAATCGGTTTGGGCGTACGTGGCAGGTAAACGTACAGGCCGATGCAAAGTATCGCATGCAGACTCAGGACCTGCAGAGGATGTATGTGACGTCGAGTACTGCGGGAAGCGTGCCTCTGTCCAGCTTCATTCAGATCAGAACAGTGACGGGGCCACTGATGATCATTCGACACAATTTGTATCCATCTGCTTTTGTGAATGCGGAAGCGGCTATCGGTGCCAGTTCCGGGGAAGCCATTCAGGCATTGAAAGATGTGGCCGACAGAAACCTCGCGCCATCTATGCGGGCTGAATACACGGAGCTCGCATTCTTACAACAACTGGCGGGTAACACGGCCATGTATGCATTCCTGCTGGCCGTGATTCTTGTGTTTCTGGTGTTGGCAGCTCAGTACGAAAGCTGGGCTTTGCCGCTGGCCGTGATTCTTGTGGTGCCGATGTGTCTGCTGTGTTCCGTGGTGGGCGTCATCATGGCCGGAATGGATATCAATATCTTCACACAGATCGGTTTCGTGGTTCTGGTGGGGCTGGCGTGCAAGAACGCGATCTTGATTGTCGAATACGCGCGGGCAAAGAATCAGGAGGGAGTTGATGTTTTCCAGGCGACTCTTGACGCATGCCGATTGCGTCTGCGTCCGATCATTATGACATCATTTGCGTTCATCTTCGGCGTCGTGCCGCTGGTACTGGGTGAAGGTGCGGGTGCGGAGATGAGACGAACTCTGGGAACGGCCGTCTTCGCGGGCATGCTGGGCGTCACAATGTTCGGCATCCTGCTGACACCGGTCTTCTTCTATGTTATTCAGGGCCTGGCCAACTGGCGTGCTGCCCGGACTCAACGTGAATCTTAGCCGGAACTTCACACCATACGGACTTGCACCGCCTTCTGCACTTTTGTTCGCTTCACGAACCAAAGTCGTTGTTCGCTCCGCGAACAAAACGGGTTCTGGTGTGATGCCTCCATGTGCCTAAATCACGAACCTGAAATGCGATTGTTATTCGAACAGTTTCCGCTTTGGTCGAGTGCGATTGTATCACCCGTTTTGTTCGCGGAGCGAACAACGACAGAGGCTTCACTGATTGATCAAAAACGTCGCTACCTGGGCCAGGAATGAACGGATCACGGTCGATACCTGAAGCGAAAAACGGCATTGCTCAAGGGCGTTGTCCATCAGCTGCACCCAGCGATCGCGGGCTGTTTGGTTGATGGAAAATGGAGCGTGGCGACCTCGCAGCATCGGATGGCCTCGACGCTGCAGGTAGTCCTGCGGACCTCCGAAGCGAAACAGCAGAAACAGTCTTAATCGCTCTTCTGCGCCCGGAAGATCGTGCGGTGGATACATTGGGCCGAGCACGTCGTCCTGAGGGATCTGTTGATAAAAGGCATGCACAAGCCGTGCGATTCCGTCCGAACCGATGGCGTCATAAATCTGACCTTCAGTCAGAGGAGTCTCGTGGGATGCGGAGTCTGTCATGTCTCTTGAGAATCGGGCGATGCTGGAAGTTGACTGTGAAATAAACGGAGTGTGCAGTACGCATGGAACGCTGAACTGCAGAATATCAAGGTCAGCATGCAGTGGCGGACGCTATTTCGTGGCGTCCATCAGGCCGCGCATGTAGCCGTAGGCAAACAGACGACCCAGCATCGTGTAGCCGGGTTCTCCGTCGTCCTCGCCCACCATTTGGGGCACATGATCAGGTCGCATAGGACCCGTGAAGCCGATGTCCCGATAAGCTCGCATAGCCGCCGCCATGTCTGTCGGACCGTTGTCATGAAATGTTTCCGCGAACGATTCGGGTGTCCCTGTCACATCGCGAAAATGAACGTATTTGATGTGCGAACCCAGGCGGCGAATTGTGGCGGGGATATCCACATTCATCGTAGCAAAGGAGCCCTGGCAGAAGCAGATGGCGTTGGAGGCACTGGGGGCCAGCGTGATCAGTTTTTCAAAGCACTCAACGTTGTGCATGATTCGCGGTTTGCCCAGCAGGTTTTGCAGAGGCGGATCGTCGGGATGCATGGCCAGTGTGACTCCGCACTTTTCGGCGACCGGCAGCAGTTCATTCAGAAGCCGCTCGAGCTGATCCCATAGCTTCTCAGGAGTCAGTTTTTTAGCCAGTTCATCAAAGTCTGCATTGGGGGCTTTATATCCCAGCAGCAGCGCCTTTTCGACATCCTTCAGATGAAAGGCCGTGACCTTCGCACCGCCTCGTTCAGGAGCGTCCGTGCGAGTTCGGCACCAGTCGGTTCCCGCCATGAAGTTGTAGCACAGCAGCCGAATATCCAGATCGGCCATCTGTCGGATGAGCGTCTTCATCGCTTCCACTTCGGTCCCGTCATCGCAGCCCAGCTTGATGTTCTCAATGGGCAGATAACCTTCGACGACGGACAGCTGCATGCCGAAGGATGCGATTCGTTCCTGAGCTTTCTTCAGAACACTGACATCGGGGCCCGGATAACGATGTGTGACGTCGGTGACTCCGCACTGGGCTGCCAGCTGCAGGTTTTCGTCGTTGATGGGCGTAAGAACAGTTCCGAGTCGCATGCAGGATTCCAGTCAGCGAAATTACGTAGTCGAGCGGCTCTGTCGGCTCGCGTCTTTTCGTCACATTAAGTCATGTCACTGAACTCGTCCACTCACCATCGCAGCACAATTCCGCTGGCGCAGCGGTGCAGGGCGGTTTCGGATTGGAGCACAAGCTGGCCTTCGTCATCAATGCCGATGCACGTGCCGGTCAGAGTCTGATCGGCCAGTTGCAGAGTGACCGTGCGGCCCGTCAGAATGTTATGACGATTGGCTTCTGAAAGTGCCATCCGAGGCTGGGAGGAAAGCTGCCCGATCCGAAAATCGAGTCGTTGCAAAATGGAGATCAGGACCGAAGTCAGTTCCAGGGAATGGCCCTCCAGATCAAACAGCGAGATAGCTCGCTGCGACACTTCCGTCGGCGCGTCGCGAAGCGAGTTATTGACGTTGACGCCGATGCCAATCAGTACGGCCTGATGTTCGCCGAGACTGTGTTGTTCGACAAGGATTCCGCAAATCTTCTGTTCGCCGGTGAAGACGTCATTCGGCCACTTGAGAAAAAAGTCATGCTCCGGAGCGTGCGACTGCAACGCATCGCGAACGGCAAGGCCAGCGGCCAGAGAAATCATGGGGCGCCGTTCGGGCGTCATGGGCAATTCGTCAGCGCGGATCACCAGTGTAAACGTCAGAGCTCCAGTCGATGACCACCAGGAGTTTCCCTTGCGACCGCGACCGGCCGTTTGTTCGCAGGTCAGAACCAGGGAAGGAGAAACATCGAGCAGCGGCTGCAGCAATTCGAATGCAGTCGTACTGGTCGAAGGCAACGTGGCATGATACTCCACATGCCGAAGGCTGGTTTCATTGATCAATCGGGGCAGATCAAACGGACAGGATACAGAACGATTCATGCAGCAGACTTTTGCTCTTGCCAGATTCGGGTGGCGGCTCGACGAGTCACCCACGAACGGTAGCAGAAAAGTGCGTACAGTGCTGGCTTCGGGAACAGCAATCGCGACCAAAGTCCCTTCAATCCCGAATGATGTTCAAATTCGATGTGCTCGTGAACCTCGGTGGACCTTTCGTTGATGGCTCGAAAGGTATGCGTGTGCTTCCAGAACTTCATCGGTCCGGCGATCTGAGTGTCCGTGAAACTCAGCGGTGAAACATTAGAATGCTGGGCCGTCCAGGGCACCGGAACTGGCCCCATCCACATGGTGAATCGGCCAATGGATCCGTCTGCCAGGGGATCGAACTGATGCACCTTCATAATCATCAGCGGCGGAGTCAGGGCTTTCAGAATGCCGGTCTGAAAGTGAAACTCAGAAACCGCTTCGACAGGTGCCGGGACGGTGAATCGGAAGTCAAAGACGGGCATGGTTGAGCTTTTTGTGAAGGTGTCATATGAGCAGGAAAGCGACCGGCTGAGCCTGAGGCGCTAGCTGATTTCTGTTCTTGAATCGGCTAGCGCCTCAGGCTCAGTTCAACAGGACCCGGCCAGTCTTTTCCAGCCGCTCGCTCGTGTCCGACTTCCGGCTAACCGGGAAAGCTCCGGGAGATTCACTGAGGATGAGGGGAAACGTTCATAACGGCAGGGGATCTGATTCGGAAGGTCGCCTCAAGAAAAGCCGCAAGCCGACGGAGCGGCTTGTCTACGTAACCGCTTCGTCGGCTGAAATTCTGGACTACATTCGCGGTCAATCCACAAACACAAACTCACTCAGATTAAACAGCAGCCTGCACAGGGCGGGAATGCCGTGCTGAGTGGCATATTCGGTCATGGACTGAAGTTCTTCGTCCGAAGGAGTGCGGCCTGTGAGCAGAACGAAGGCGCGGGTGATCTGAGCGTCGATGGTGTCGCCGTCTGACTGAAGTCGTTCGGCAAAATGTCGGGCCATGGAAACGTTGAATCGATTGTTGAGCAGCGAAAGGGCCTGCAGCGCTGTCAGCGTCTCATGCCGACGCGGAGTGCTTTGCGACGAGTCTGCACAGTCCAGCGTGGTCATGAACGGATCAGGCTGGCTTCGCACGATGAACCGGTAAATGCTGCGACGGTGAGAACGAACGTCTTCCGGATCAAACTTGTTGTATTCGTAATGCGGCGAATGTTCGGGCTTCTCCAGTTCGAACAGATAGAATCCGGGGCCACCCATTTCTGAGTTCAGGCGACCACTGACGGCCAGGACGGAGTCGCGGATTTCCTCGGCTTCCAGACGTCGACGATTCATTCGCCAGAGAAACTGATTTTCGCCATCAATCGCTTCTGCGTCGGCGTTGCTTTGAGAAGCCTGACGATACGTGGCACTGGTGACGATCAAACGATGCAGATACTTGAACGACTGACCATTCTTCAGGAAGTCGCTCGCCAGCCAGTCGAGCAATTCCGGATGGCTGGGCTGCTGGCCCATGCGGCCGAAGTCGTTCGGCGAATCCACAATCGCGCGACCGAAGTGATACTGCCAGACTCGATTCACGATCGAACGCCAGGTCAACGGATGATTGTCCTGAGTGACCCACTTCGCCAGCGCCGCGCGGCGAGCAGATTCGGCATGATCGGCAGGCAACGTGAATTGCCATGCGTCAGTGGAAGCCAGCGGAATTGTACCGGGCGACACGGGCGCACCCGGCTGCGTTTCGTTGCCTCGATGCAGCACAGTGACGCTGCGAGGCATGCCGTTTGTGGGTTTGAAATTTCCTTGAGGAGCAAAGCTTGCGGCAGCGGCGTAAACCATGCGACCCTGCGGTAGTGATCCAAGTTCCTTATCAGCGCTGACCAGATGTTCGGTGAGAGTCTTCCGCTGCTGAATTCGTTCGGGCGTATCCAGCCGCTGCAGGATAGCATCGTGTTGACGAGTCATGTCGGCCAGTTGTGCGGCGGCAGAAGGATCAACGGCGGACGGCCAGATACCATCCGTCAGATTCGATCTGCGCCAGCGGTCCGGCGCTTCAATCGAATCGAGTGAGGAAACAGCGGCCGCGGCGGCGATATTTTTCCCTGCAGCATCAAGCACCTGCAGTTCGGAAAGGGCAAGGATAAAATCATTCTGCCGAGTCGCCAGCTTTGTCGCGGTGACTCGCACAAAACGCGAGGTAACGGGTTTGCTGGTCACAATCGGAACCAGTCCGGGATTCGCGAAGTCCGCCGCCGATTCATCCCGCAGCATCGTGGGTGATGCAGGCTTCTCAGCGGGTACTGCTCGATCGGCAGCGGTCATCGCTTCAATTCGAAATCTCACCGGGAAGCCGAATCCTGCGCCGATACCACCGAACTCATCATGACAGGGATTCAACACGACGCTGGCAATTTCCACATCGCGACCCAGATCCACTTCCACCCACTTCTCGCTGTCTGCAGCAGCGGCGATGTCGCTGTGATAACCGTACTCGGGCCGTTTCGCAGCAACTTCCACTTTCGGACGCAGTTCGGCGAGTTGCGTTTCTAAAGTCGCGAGCGGCTCACCGCCTTCGGTTCGAATCAGCGACGCCAGAGTTTCGAGATCCGCTTTGGATGAGTCTCGCAACTGCGTCAACTCCGCGCGACGGGCCTCCACTTTGGGATCTGCATCAAACGGACGTTCGGCGCGGTCGACGGCCGCAAAGACGCTCTGCAAACTGTAGTAATGCTGCTGTGTGAACGGGTCAAACTTATGATTGTGGCAGCGAGCGCACTGAATCGTCACACTGCAGAACGTGTTGAGCGTTCCAGAGACCATATCATCGCGGTCCAGATTGCGGGCCACCTTGCCGTCGATTTTGGATTCCGGCACTTCGACATGTCCGATGAAGTCCCATGGTCCGGCGGCGATAAAACCGAGTCCCAGGATTCCATCGGGCTCACCGGGAAACAAGGCATCGCCGGCAATCTGTTCCTGCACGAAACGAGTGTACGGTTTGTCGTCGTTGAAAGAGCGGATCACGTAATCGCGGTAAGGCCAGGCATTGGGACGCAGTTTGTCTTTATCATAGCCGCAGGTGTCGGCGTAGCGGACGACGTCCAGCCAGTGGCGAGCCCAACGTTCTCCATATTGCGGAGAACTGAGCAATCGATCGACCAGTTTTTCGTAAGCGTCGGGCGAAGCGTCTTCCACGAACGCTTGCACGTCTTCGGGCGAAGGAGGCAGTCCGATGAGATCGAACGTGACGCGGCGTATCAGCGTGCGTCGATCGGCCTCCGGGGAGGGCGGCAGATTTTTCTCTTTGAGCTTTGCCAGGACGAACGCATCGATTGGCGTGCGAATCCACTGCTTCGCGGCATCGCTGTCTGGAGTCGGAGGATCATGAAGAGTGATCGGTCGGAACGACCACCAGTCGAAGTTGTCGATGACGGGTTCCGTCAATTCCAATCCCTCGGGCCATTCCGCGCCGGCCGCGATCCAGTCGCGCAGCAGCTGGACTTCTTGATCGGAGAGCGGTGCTCCATCTTTTGGCATCGATGGCTTAGTGCTGGGAGATTCTGACACCAGCAACGTCAGCAGATGACTCTCGTCCGGTTTTCCCGAGGTTACAAAACCGGACGACTGAAACTGCATGGCCGTCTGCAGAGAGAACTCACCTTTGTGGTCACGGGTGTTGTGGCAGTTCAGGCATTTGCGTTCAAGAAGCGGCGCGATTTTGTCGCGAAAAACGTCGTCTGCGATGACAGTCGAGTCACGCAGCAGGACGCCAATTGTCGCGAAGAGGAAAGCGAGACAGTGCTTGAAAGGCGTCCACATAGTTAGGCACTCGCGTGGTCGGTGGGGCTGGCGAACGAGATTCGTGAGCACGGTGATCAGATGAGG
>QWOO01000059.1 GCA_003669615.1 Planctomycetota bacterium | reverse complement strand
TCCCCAACGGCATCAAGCTGTAACGGTGCCACATAGTCGCCTTTTGCTCTGCAAAAGTAGCGGTTGTTTCGCTACTTTTGCAGAGCAAAAGGCGACTTTGGCACGCAGTCATAAATTCGCCCCGGGGCGTGCTGCTATTCAGGCAGCACGCGAATCTGGCTGCGTTGGCTTTCCAGCATTTCGGGAAAGTCACTGCGAGCATGGACGCCACGGCTTTCGCGACGTTCCAGAGCACTTGCGGCCATGGCGCGGCCAACGAGCATCATGTTCTGGAGTTCCCAACCCGCGGGCTCGCTAAGGTCTCGGCGACAGACATAGTTCGCCCAGAAGTCCAGCTGCTGGCGAGCGGCAGCAAGGTCCGTTTCGTTGCGGCTGATGCCCACACTGCGCCACATCAGACTGCGGAGCGCGTTGCGAATGTCCGTCAGATCCAGCTGTTCGTCGCTGCGATGTACGGCCTTTGGCGAATGGGATTCAATCGGCGGCGCGGAGAACGTATCCGGCTGACTCATCGCAACCTGCGACGCATTCCGACCGCAGCGAAGACCAAACACGACTCCTTCCAGCAGACTGTTGCTGGCCAGCCGATTGGCTCCATGCAAACCGCTGGAAGTGACTTCGCCAGCGGCCCACAGGCCGGGCAGGGAAGTGCGGCCGTCGATATCTGTTGTGACGCCACCGACCATATAGTGAGCGCCCGGACGGACGGGAACTCTGTCTCGAGTCAGATCCAGACCAAACTCCGCACACACTTTTCCGATGTGAGGAAAACGCAGGCGGATGCGATCCGGTTCGATCGGCGACAGATCCAGATAGACGCACGGGTGCGCCGTCTTTGCCATCTGTAGAGTGATCGCCTGGCTGACGACATCGCGCGGTGCCAGCTCGCCGGCCGGGTTGTAGTCGTGCATGAATCGATGGCCGAAGCAGTCGACCAGATGAGCGCCTTCGCCTCGGACAGCTTCGGTAATCAGATAACGCGAACTTCCGGCGATGTAAAGAACGGTTGGATGGAACTGCATGAACTCCATATCACGCAGCACACAGCCGGCTCGTAACGCCACCGCATGACCATCGGCCGTCGCGATTTGAGGATTGGTCGTTTCTCGATACAGAGCTCCTGCACCGCCGGTGCAAAGAATGGTCTGCTTGGCCCAGACGAACGTGCGTCCGTGATTCGCGTTCCAGACCAGTGCGCCGCGACAGATGCCTTCGTGCGTGAGCAGGTCCAGCGTAAACGTACGCGGCCAGATATCAATATGAGCGGCCTCGGACGCCCGGCGATTCATGGCACGCATGACTTCCTGACCGGTTGCGTCACCCAGTGCGTGCGCGACTCGCGGATGACTGTGACCGCCTTCCAGAGTCAGCGCCAGTTCGCCATCGACCTTATCAAATTCGGCACCGTACGAAATCAATTCGCGGATTCGCTGAGGAGCCTCGCGAATAACCAGTTCGACAACTTCGTTGTGGCACAATCCCTTGCCCGCGGCGATGGTGTCTGCCACGTGATTGGCAAAGTTGTCGAGCGGATCGAGGACTCCTGCAATGCCGCCCTGTGCATAGGCACTGTTGGAATGTTGCAGAGCATCCTTTGTGACAACAACAGTTCGCAGTGACGGATCCACGGCCAAAGCCGCACGAATGCCGGCGATACCGCCGCCAATCACCATCACATCGGTGAAAAGATGGGGCACGCGTTTGGGATCAAACGGAACCAGGTACCGTCGATGAGTCGGAACGTGAATTGTGCGTTCATGCATGGTGGGCGTTCGAATCAAAAAGAGTCACTCAAACCCGCGACGTCCGCAGAAACGCACGGCAGTTCAATCGTTACTTAGAACCTCTTCAGCATCCATCTGAAGTGGTTCAGTCTTGTCCCACTTCGCAGCACGCGTTTCTTCAGCCGGCTCAAGGAACGGTCGAACAACTCGCACACCCACGCCCAGTGCGTCGGTGAAGTACCAGATGCTCTGAGGAATCTGAGGATCCTGCTGTTTCCATTCTTCGCTGGAACCTTCTCGGACTGCACTGCGAAGCATATTCGCGGCATCATCCCAGCCGCCGCCGCGAACGATGCGAGGATACTCCGTGAGCGGAATCGTCAGCGGATCAACCGTCGGCTTGCCGGCACGCAAAGAGTACGCTTCAGGAACGTACTGATCCAGCACCCACTCGGCGACGTTGCCGTGCATGTCATACAGGCCCCACGGATTGGGTTTCTTCTTGCCGACAGGATGGTAATTTCCATCGCTGTTGTCAGCGTACCACGCATAGTCACCGACCTGCGACACATCGTCACCAAAGGCATAGACTGACGACGTTCCCGCGCGGCAGGCGTATTCCCACTCGGCTTCGGTCGGCAGGCGATAGTAACGGCCGGTTTTGGCACTGAGCCACGTGCAGTACATGCGAGCAGAATGTTGAGTCATACAGATGGCCGGGTTGTTTTCTCGACCCATCCCGAAACTCATGTCGGTGTACGGTGGTGTGGGACGCGTGATGGAATCGGCTACCTTGTCTCGAGAGCTCGATGGCTTTCCGTAGGCGGCGCGACGCAGCGAATCCACGCGATCGCTCCAGACTTCATACTGGTTCCATGTGATCTCATACTTGCTCATCCAGAACGGCGACACTTCGACTTCGTGTTGAGGACCTTCGTCTCCACGACGATCAGACTCCGTTTCCGGACTGCCCATCATGAATTTTCCGCCGGGGATTGGCAGCATTTCCAGTTTGAAGGTCGTGTGCTCCAGCGGTTCCGTGTATGGCTTCATTTCCTGCGGCGTTGCGGCAATGGCATTGGGAACCTTCAGCGGTTCTGGCTTTACCACAACGGCGTCATCGGCAGCGAAACAAGTCGAGCCGACAGAAAAGCACAGCAGCCCCAGCAGTGTCGGAGCAAAAAAGGTTGTTAGATTCAATTGACGAAAAAAGTGATTCGTCATGTTCGGTGCCTTACAGGAAAGTGGGAAAAACCATTCGGCTGCGGCCTGCCATTCGGGGACGGTCCATGGCTTCAGGTTCCGGAATTCTTTGATCGAAGCAACGCAGCTGTTAATATTCCGATGGGCGGTGTGCGTCTAATGGATTCGCGTCTATTGTGCGGGGACGAGTCTCAAGTCCACCGGCAGCGGTCGAAAAACGTTGGTTCCGGCCAACGTCAGCCGTGCAACTCCGGTTGGTTAGCTTCATAAATTGCCCACCAGTCGTCAACGGTACACGCTGCCATCCATCGCGTGCTCTCAGAGTTGGGCCGGGGAAAACGTCAAAATCGGTTTCCGATTCCCAATCGAAATGGCGTACACTCCGAAGTTAGTGAGGGATTTGCTGTTAAGCTGACGAAACACGCGAACATCGTCCACCACGGACGTTTCCCGTAGAGTTAGCATCGAAGGGCAAATCAGTGTCGCCTTTCACTCTGAGACTGTGAATTTATACAAGCTCGAAGCGAACATAAACGCTTCTTTCGCAGTGCGAAAGGCGACTGTAGGCGGCGGGCGGGATACAGAATCTCGGGACGTTGCGGGTCCAACGACGGTGCCCTGAATTTTAAGTCTGGAAGGTCGAATGTCATTATTGCTGGAACGAATCCGCAAATCTTATCGAGAGCCGGGCGGTCGTAAGCTGCCGGTGCTCGGGATTGAACGCTTTGAGATGGCTCAGGGCGAACAGGTGGCACTGCTTGGATCCAGCGGCGGCGGCAAGACCACGCTTCTGAATATTATCTCTGGCATTCTGACACCGGATTCCGGGCGAGTTATTGTCGATGGTCGCGACATTGCCGCCATGCAGGAAGTCGTCCGCGATAGATTTCGCGCGACAAAAATCGGCATCGTGTTTCAGACGTTCAATCTGCTTCCGGCTTTCTCCGCTCTTGAAAATGTGCTGCTGGGAATGTCATTTTCGGGCAAAGGCGTCGACAAAGCGTTTGCGAAGCAGTTGCTGGAAAGAGTTGGTCTGGGACATCGTCTGAATCATTCCCCGCAAAAGCTTTCCGTGGGTGAGCAGCAGCGAGTGGCGGTGGCACGGTCTCTGGCGAATAAGCCTGTCCTGCTGCTGGCCGATGAGCCGACCGCGAATGTCGACCCTGCCAATCAACAGCTGATACTCGATCTTATTCGCGACACCTGCCGCGATCATAACGTTTCCCTGCTCATGGTGACTCATTCCATGGAAGTCGCCTCTGCCTACCAGCGAGTCGAAAAGTTGCAGGAATTCAATCGTCCCGAACTGTGTCTGCAGGAGCAAACTGTATGAACCTGCTGACCATTGCGTGGAAAAGTATTCGCCAGCGAACTCTGGCTTCGTTTCTGACGGCTCTCAGCATCGGACTCGGCGTGATGCTGATGGTCCTTGTGCTGGTCATCTTTGGAGCGGTTAACAGCGCGTTCACGCAGCGCAGCGTCGGATATGATCTGATCGTTGGCCCCAAGGGCAGTGATTTGCAGCTGGTGCTGAGTGCGGTTTATCGCATTCAGCCACCGATCGAGAATCTGCCGTACATGTATCTGGAACAGCTGAAGAAAGATCGCCGTATCATCTCCGCTGTGCCACTGGCTTTTGGTGATGTGACCGAAGCCGGCTCTTTCCCGATCGTCGGCACGACCACCGAGTATTTCGAAAATGAATACATGCCGGGCCAGCGATTTAAGATTCGCGGGGAACGGATTAGCGCTCTCTTCGACGGAATCATCGGTGCCGAAGTCGCCCGCCAGAACGGCTGGGACGTAGGCTCCACATTTTCCATCGTGCATGGCGGCGCGGAAAGCGGCGATGTGCATGATGAAAAATTCACCGTCGTTGCAGTACTTGCACCGACAGGAACGGCAAACGATCGCACTGTGTTTTTAAACCTCGAAGGATTCTACGCCATCGCGGGACATGAAAAACCGGTGGATGAAATCGAAAAACGGCTGAAGGATTTCTATGCCGCAGATCCTGAACGACTTGCTGATGCCATGCAGCAGCTGGAAGGATATAAGCAGACCGAAAAAGCGGCCGGCGATGCTCACGATCACACTCATGCCAGCCCGGATGCGATGAAAGAAGTCACCGCAATCCTTGTGAGGACTCGTCCTGAAACGCCGTTCGATGCGATCAGTCTTTCGGCCGAACTGCAAAAGGGATTTCAGGCGATGGCCGTGAATCCCGTGCGTCCGATTCAAAGACTCGTCACGGGATTGCTCGGCAACATTCAGAAGGCACTGGTGGTCCTGACCGGCATTATCATTCTGGTGTCAGGCGTTGGGATCTTTGTCAGTATCTACAACTCGATGTCAGACCGCCGCCGTGAAATCGCGATTATGCGAGCGTTGGGCGCAGGGCGGATGCATGTGTTCGGGATCGTGCTCGCCGAATCCACTCTGCTGTGCGTGGGTGGTGGAGTCGTTGGATGGCTTGTCGGTCACGGCCTTGCAATCGGCGCGTCGCCATGGGTGATTCGCCAGACGGGACTGTTGATCAATCCGTGGGCATTGAATTCATGGGAAGCGATTCTGTTCCCGGTCCTTGTGGGACTGGCGGCTCTGGTAGGCTTCCTGCCAGCAATGACCGCCTATCGCACGAACGTGGCGGATGCGCTGAGTTCCTGAGTGCGGAGTTACCCTCGCTTTGAAGTTGTGGACTTATCATAGTCGCCTTTTGCTCCGCAAAAGTTGCGAATGCGCTTCTTTCGCAGAGCGAAAGGCGACTTTAAAACCGGCACGATTCTGATGCTCAGGATGACAAGCGGTCACGACTGCAGTGGTTCGACGCCGGTCAGGCGTTTCCATTTGGCCAGGAACTGCGGATTGCTTTTGAGTTCTGAATTCAGAACTCCGTGAGGCCAGCGGCCAAGTGACAGATCGAGCATGCTCTGGCACGCAGTGCGGCCGATGTCACGAAACATTTCGTGAGTCCATGCGATCGAGTGTGGTGCCAGCACCACGTTGTCCAGATCACCAAATCGCGATGGCGTCACGACCGGTTCGACAGCGAAGCAATCCAAAGCCGCACCCGCGATACCGCCGGCCTTCAGCAGGTCATACAGAGCGTCCTCATCGACGATGCCGCCCCGTGCCGTATTGAGCAGGTAGGCATCCGGCTTCATCAGGTTCAATTGTTCGGGGCCGATCAGCCCGCGAGTCTTTTCATTCAGCGGACAATGGATCGAAACGAAGTCCGATGTTCGCATCAATTCGTCGAGACTCACAGACCGTACGCCGATCGCGTCGAATGCAGACGCAGGCAACATCGGATCAAACGCGATGGGCGGCTTCATGCCGAAACCGTCGAGCAGTTTCACCAGACACTGACCGATCCCGCCCAGCCCAACCACGCCCAGAGTTCGGTCTCGCAGTTCGGAGCCCATGTAGTTGGTGCGATGATCCCACTGACCCGTTCGCACCAGTCGATCTTTCGGGAGCAGTTGATGCGTTAATGCCAGCATCCAGGCAATGGTGGCTTCCGCAACAGGTCGATCGACGGCACCTGCAGTAATCATGGCCAGCACACCGTTTCGCGTGCAGGCTGCAACGTCAACGGTGTCATAGCCAACGCCAAATCGTCCGATCGCGAGGAAATCGTCGCTGCTGGCCAGAGTGGCTTCGGTGACTCGAGGGGTCAGCACAATCGCACCCTGAGAACCCTGCAGTTGCTGCGGAGAAATCTCAGGCCAGTGCTGATCAAATTTCGAAACGCTGACGTGCGAATGGCCTTCGAGCACGCTGAAACCAAGGTCCGCAAAACGCGGCTGCCCACTGGCGTCATAAAAGTCGGCGGTCAGAGTCACTCGAAACGGCTTAGGCATTATGGGGCCTTCCTGACGCGATCGCTCGCGCGGTGCAAAACCGGGATCACGATTCGCCGACCCGGTCCTAAATGTCACACTTGATGATTAGTATCGTCCGACTTTTCAGAGTCGCCTGTTGCTCCGCAAAAGCAGCGCATTCGCAACTTTCGCGGAGCGACTATCACTTGCAGCTCGACGCTTACATCAGGCTTGTCAGCAGGAGTCGAAGCTTTCGCATCTCGCGAAGTCGTTCTTCACCTTCCATCGTCTTCGGCAGCAGGTCGACGCTCAGGTTTCGCACATAGTTGTGCTGACGAAGCATCGCCACGATGCGGTTGTAGTCGACGTCACCCAGGCCGCCCAGGACCTGCAGTTCTGTTGGTGAAGTATCACGCAGATGAAGGTGCAGGACGTACGGGTACACGATGTCGTGTTCGAGGTAACCGCCGGGCCGGCAGATGTAGTAACTTGGATCGAGCGTGATGCCCATTCCTTTGACGGACTGACACAGCTCCACAGCCGTATGAGGATCCTCAGTCAACGTGCCGGACTTCGTCAGCACGGACAATCGAATGCCTGCATGCTGGCAGATCCCGTTGCGTTCACGCAGGCGATCAATTTCCGTATTGAAGGGCGTTCCCTTGGGAGATGCAAGAATCGTCAGCTGAGCAACCTTCAGCAGCTTGGCAAACTTCACGACGCCCTTAAAGGTTTCGATCTCCACTTCGCTTTCGAGGAAAATGGCGGCCGGGCTGACTCGACTGGCTTCTTTCAAAAGGCCAGCAGCGGATTCCGGATCTGCCGCCACCTGCGAAGGTTTCAGCTGATCGAAGGATTCGTTCAGCCACACTTCGACTTTGTCAAAACCCAGTTCCTGAATCTGCAGGCAGGCTGCCGGGAACGCTAAATCCCACAGGCTTCGCGTTGATGCGGCAATATGCACTTGAACACTCCTCTATCGTCACAAACTCTGAATTCTAAGGCACTTGCGGCGAACGCCAGTCGAAGACGCCGAAGTCGAAAACAATCTCTGGACTGTATTCCGGACCACCCGTTTCCGCAAGACCATCCATTCTTCCTGATCGTTCCGCCGAGGATTTGTAGGGATTTTGCACGATTCGCTGTTTGATCTGCCGATAACGGTTATCAGGGAGATTCTCATTGCGGAGAGCATCGGCTGCAGAGCCGTTGATCGTGACCCATTGGGAACTCTTTGGCTCTTCTGCATGGAACGGAGAAGAGCGGTTTCGGGGGAAAACCACGGAGTGAGTTCGATGGATCGTTGCACACTGGCAGTACTGCTTTCGGGGGCGATTGGAATGTTGGCCACCGGATGTTCATCCACAACACCGGTCATGCGAGGCCAAAGTCCTCCAGAAACCTGGGCATCAGGAGCTGTGATGACGGACGGATGTCCGATGTGCAACTCCACCTCCGGACCCGGCGGACAGATGGTCCACGCGTCCGACTGCGACCAGGGCCCTCGATCACGTGGCAAAGATGGACGATGCAAAGATGGACGATGCAATCTGCCGTTCCATCCGGTGCATCGGAACTTCCACACCTATTCGACACCTCAGAATCTGATGTACCCGCCGCAGAACGCTGCTCCGGCCACGTACCAGTATCCTTACTACACGCATCGCGGACCAACCGACTTCTTCATGAAGTAATCGGTCTGTGCCCTGCTATTGATCGCGGGGCATGACGCTTTCGGCAACCGTTCTGCATCGAACTGTGACAGGCCGCTCGTTCCATCGAGCTGGCCTGTTTGCATTTCGTGAGCTATCCGCCGCCCCGCCCGTCGGCTAATCTTTCGTCGACGTTGTGCTCGCTGATTGTTCGGCTTCTCACGCGACGTCAGTTCTCAGTCTGCCGTGTCACTGATGAATCCGAAAGAGCCGTAGATATCGGACAGCAATGTTCCATCTCAAGTTTCTTTGTCGACAACGCGTGTTCGCTCTCCTGACGCTGGCGAGTGTGGGCTCAGTCGCGGCATTGATGTCTGTCGCGTCTACTGTCGGTGCTGCCACTTTCGTGGATGAAAAAAAGCCGCCAGCCAAAGAGCCACAGGCGGCGATTGTGCAGATCGTGCCGACTTCTCGCGAGAAGCCTCAGGCCGGTTCCATTCTGATGAAGAATGGTCTGATCTACAGCGGCATGTGTTCGAAAGCGACGACTCTGGCCCCGCTGCGCAGCAACGTGGTATCGACCGAACGTTTCAATCAGCATCTTGATATGCGGATGGTCGATCAGAAGGCTCGCGAGCTTTATCTGCCGATCCGACGCAGCGAACGGCCGGTTCCGGATAACCTCGTCTGGCCAAGTCTGACGTTTGAGATTCGCCAGAAACGTCAGAGCCGAAAAACAATGCCGGCCGGGGTGCCAACTTTGTCGCCTTTCAACAGCGAAGGTATCGCAGAAGGCAAGCTTTACCGAGTCAACGGTAAGGTGGAAGATATTCAGGCAGGTATCATTTCGATCAACGAACTGTATGCGGAAGTGCTATGTCTGACGCATGACTGGACCTATGCGATTGCCTTCGACGCGATTCCTCGCGAAAGCCTGCCGGGCATTCTGAAGAAGGCCACAAACTTCGACACTCAAGCCGACGTGCGTCTGAACCTGGTTCGCATGCTGATCAAAGCCAATCGGCTGCCTGAAGCGTCGACACTTTTCGAAACGGTGAAAGCCGATTTTCCCGAATTCGCCGGCCGCCACGAATACGAGCAACAAATCCGAGAGCAGATTGCCGGCCAGATCACTTCAGTACTGGAAGAACGACGCGACGTGGGCCAGCATCAACTCGCGGCAAATTTTGCACGCATCCATCCGAAGAATGATTTGACGCCCGAGACCATCGTTCGAGTCAACCAGTTGATTCGATTCTATACAGACACGAATCGCCGAATCGAACGCGTTCAGGCAGCGTTGCCCGCACTGGTTGCGGAGATTGATGATGCAAAACTCAGAGAACCTTCCGTACTGATCCATCGGCTTATCGCCGGTCAGATTGACGCCGATACAATCGATCGTTTTGCGGCGTTTGAACTGATCGCCGACGGCGCCGCAAACGCGGACCCTGCTGATGCTGCTGCGAATGAGGACGATCCTGCTTCCGCCGAAGAACAGCTGGCACTGGCATTCTCCGGCTGGCTGATGGGTACCGATGGCACTGTGAAAAATCTTCGCGACGTAATCTCGCTGTACGACGCGCGCGAGCATATCCTGGATTATCTGAACACCGATCCGGCGGAAGACTCTGTTCGACAAAGTCTGGCCGATCGGATTTCCAGAATGGAAGGTGTCGGCATTGAACGCGTCGCGGCGATCGTCAGACATCTGCCCGCGATTCAGCCGCCGCAGATCGAGTCATCCGGTGAAGATTCAGGCGGAAAATTTGTCATCAATGCAGCAACCGACTCATGGCCCATGGTGGGCATCGCGCCGCCCGAGTACCACGAAACGCGTCAGTATCCGGTTGTAATCGTGTTTCACAGCCGCTTCGACACGGCCGAAAAGAGTCTCGGCTGGTGGCGATCGCATGCGGAGAAGCACGGTTATATTGTGGTCGCACCGCAATGGCTGCCAGAAGAAGGCATTTCGGCGGCCGAACAGAAATTCGACGCATCAGCGGAATCGCATCAGAAGTTCTTAGCCACGATGCGGAGAATTCGAAACAGTCTTCGGATCGATGACGACCGCATCTTCATCGCCGGACATGATCTGGGCGGCGATGCAGCACTGGATATCGGCACGTCGCATCCCGACATGTTTGCCGGCATCGTTTCCGTCTGCGGCGTTGCCCAGCGTCATCTGCAATGGACGGCGCCCAACGCGATACAGGTGCCGTGGTATGTCGTCATTGGAGATGCGCAGGGCGATTGGTTCGAACGGATGAGCATGGTGGCCGCTCGCTTTTTCAAACGTGACGATGAAATGGATATTGATTACGACATGGTCTTTGTCAAATATCCGTTTCGCGGGCTGGAACGATACGCCGAGGAAGCCGACGATATCTTCAGCTGGATGTCTCGCCAGACTCGCAGTCGACATCCCGAAAAAGTCTACGCACGAGTGCTGCGAAGTACGGACGTCAACTGGTCGTGGGTGCGACTTAAGTCTCTGCCTCCGCAATTTGCACAGATGGACAACTCGGACGCGTCTTTCGACGGCGCCTATCGGCCGGCCGAGCTGAACGTGCGACGTGATGACAGGAATCTCATTCGAGTGAAGTCATCTCCTTCCGATCTGACTCTTTTATTGTCGCCCGAGATGCCCGGACTGGATGTGAACCAGCCCATTCGGATTCATAACGGCCGCAAGACGTCGAACGTAGACTATCATCCGCAGATCAGCCACCTTCTCGATGAACTCTACCAGACCGGAGATCGCAGCCGACTTTGTTTCATGCGTGTTGAAGTCGCCAAGTAGATTTCCGCCACAGAACTGCCCTGGAGAATTTCGTGCCGAAACGATCGCCGGTTTCCATCGTGCTGACCTGCGAGCATGCTGGCAATCAGGTGCCCGCACCATTGCGACCGCTCTTTATGAAGGCCGGCGATGTTTTGAACAGCCATCGTGGCTGGGACCCGGGCGCTCTGCCGCTGGCTCGCCGATTTGCCGCGCACTGTGGCGTGCCGCTGGCCAGCACCACGGTTTCTCGGCTGGTGGTTGAGCCGAATCGGTCGCTGGGTCACAAGCGACTGTTTTCCGAATTCATGGCGACGTTAAGCCCGACAGCTCGCCAGGAACTGATTGACCAATACTGGACGCCGCATCGAAGTGCTGTTGAAGAGCTGATTGCGAAAACGATCGGCAGCGGACGGACGGTCATTCATCTGTCCGTGCACACGTTCACTCAACACTTTGGCGACGAAGTGCGCAAGACCGATATCGGACTGCTGTATGATCCTCGCCGAAAAACGGAACGAACCTTGTGCTCGCTGTGGCGTGACGAGTTGCAGCAGCTTCAACCTGCATGGCTTGTGCGAAGGAACGATCCGTACAAAGGCAGTTCGGACGGCTTCACAACCTCACTTCGCAAACTGTTCTCGGCAGACGAGTACCTCGGCATCGAACTGGAGGTCTGTCAGAAATTCTTTCTGGATAGCGGCGCGGAGTGGAAACGGATCTTAAAAGAAATCCCCGTCAGCTTTACGGCGGCCGTGGAACAATTCGCCGCGGGTCGCTGACCGAATCGGGCGGATGGCGGCATAAAAAAACAGGACGAGCATTTTCGCTCGTCCTGTTTTTTTCTGTTGAGTCACGGTTGGAAATTAGTTCCAGAACTTTTCGCCGTGCCAGTTGATCGGTGGATGAGTTTCCACATCGACATCACCCTGCACCTTTGTCTGACAGGCCAGTCGCACTTCCTTTTCAGGATTACTGAAGATTTTCAGGGTCAGAAGCGGATTCAGCCACTTCCAGGCGCCTTCCAGAAAACCTTTCTTTGACACGTTTTCTTTGCCTTTGGCGATGGCCACGTTGCAGCTGCAGCAGGTTCCAAATCCCATGCAGTTCACGATCTTATGAGGCCCGGAGTACAGCTGAACTCCGTTCTTGCGAGCAACGGTTCGCAGGTCTTCACCCACATTGGCGTCAACAGTAATCTTTTCGTTGACAAACTTCACCTTTGGCATGGCAGCGGGCTCTCGTAATTCGACGTCGCAGGGACATGGGCTGGACAGAACTCAAGATGCTAGTCAGGAACGGAAACTATTTCCAGAGGCCAACTTTGCATCCCGACACTGAGAACACTCGGGAAGCGAAAAACGGCTACGGAATTTCCTTCGCTACCACCACAATGTGCTGCCCCTTCGGAACCGGAGCGACCCACGCCTGAGCCAGCACAACGCCGTCCAAAGCTGCGACACACGGCCACGGTTCAATGTCGATTCGGTCAAAATCGTGCAGCAGACCTACAGTCTGGCCCTTTTTTACCGGCGTCCCACATTCGACAAGCGGCTCGTAATGTCCGGCAAACGGAGCCGGGATAAAACAGTCGCGGTCCACCATCTCCAGCTTGCGTTGAGTCCCCGCTTTGTGATACGCGATGGGTTCAATCTTACCGTGCATCAGACCGTTGTTGATCAATGCGGCCAGCACGCCCTGTCGTCCGTATCGCACACCTTCCGGATTGACCGAACGGCCCCATCCGAGTTCCGTGCCGACGGTGATCTTGCCGAGCCGTTCC
>QWOO01000008.1 GCA_003669615.1 Planctomycetota bacterium | reverse complement strand
TTCATGGGGCTGGTTGATGAGGTGGTGGAAGCAGAAATGCAACTTCAGCCCAATGAGTGCTATGCCTTCAAGAATTTGCCTGTGCTGGGTGGAGGCTATGACACAAATAATCTCTACGTGTCATCGATCGAAAAATACTGGGCATTCTGTGGCCATGTTCATGCTCAGATCGATGGCCTCCCCGACGGCGCTGAAGTAGAAATTGACGTACCCGAGCGGTAAAACCTGTTGCAACTCTGATGATGTTAAGGAAAACTTCAGCGAGCTAATTTGCTCGCCGGAAGTTTTCCGCAGCATCCACAAGGACACGGGAGATCCTGGCTGTTTCAAATCCGCCTAACCCCATCACAAACAGCGGCTTCAATTTCTCCTCGAGTCCGAACAGGACTCATCTCCTGAAGACGTGAACGTTCGAGCAACGCTCTGGACGACTCGGGCATGCGAAACACTCCTGCCAAAACAACGGAACTCAAAACTCTTCATGATGCATCGCCAATCGCGAAGATTGACAGCGACACCACTCCCTCCTCGGTCGATTGCCGTTTATCTAATCGCATCCACACAATGGGGATCAACCCGCTCTACGCGTCAAAAGAAACGAGTTCTACGATCATTCAGATGACCTGAGCATGACATGGGCCGCATCCGCGTTTCGCACCGGACAGGACCAGTTCGGAGCAACACTCAGCGACGATGGCGGATACGGAACATCCGAGCGATTGACGTGGGTTCCTTCGTGGGAATGCAACGGTAAAAATTACCTTCATCTGGGGGTTGGGCACTTCTTCAACGCACCTCCGAATGACTCTGTAAACTTTCGGACGATTCCTGAATTCTACGTGGGCGCCAATGGTCCGGGTGCAGTTGGAACCAGCGGACAAGCCGTGCCAGGTGCCGCGAACGGAACACCATTCATTGTCTCCACCGGTAATCTTGACGTCCCGTACTACAACGTGCTGGGAAGCGAACTGCTGTGGGTTGATGGACCGCTGAGTATCCAGTCCGAAGCCATGGTGAACTTTGTCAGCCAGTCTGCCGGAGGTACCGCAGCATTGCCGGGTGCTTATGCTCAGGCAGGATACTTCCAGACCGGCGAACACCGGCCGTACGATCGAAAAACAGGCACGATCGATCGAGTGATCCCAAAATCAAATCTGACGTTCGCCGGGAACGAATGCAATCCCGGGCTGGGTGCGTGGGAAGTGGCCGGTCGATGGTCGTATCTGGATCTCAACGATTCCCTGATCGCTGGCGGCACGATTACCGACTACACGGCCGGTCTGAACTGGTACTGGAACCCATATACGAAAATGGTTTTCAATTACGTGCACGCAATCTCGGATGCCCCAGGCGGCCCCACGGGAACAACTCATACCGATATGTTTGGGGTACGAGCCCAGCTCGATTTCTGATCGTCCGACCTCTGGCAATCTCTCACTTAGGGCTGCGCCTCGCCGCGAATTGCAATCGCGGCAGGTGTTAGAAGAATTGATGAACAGCTGTCAGAGATCAGCGGTGCCATGCGTTTGTCGAATGCGGATTTTGCCTGCGTCAAAACAATCAGCAGCGGCACACTGATCAGCGCCAGACAAAGCAGTCTGGCGACTGCTGGTTTACGTCGTCGAACGATCGGCAGCCAGGAAACGACTGCAAGGCACGGTGCGAAGAAGATCACAACGCTCTGCGTTGAACTGACGGCACCGAAATACCGGCCGATGAACAGCAGGCTAAACAAACTGACGATCCCAATTCCAAGCAGCCCACGAATATCACATTGTCTGCGCATTACGAGCAGCATCAAAACCGGAACCGCCAGCGAAGTGGAAAGAGGAATTGCGGCGGCACCTCCTTTGATATATCCGGCCAGCATAATGGCCAATCCACTGGCTTGAATGCACAGGGCCAGTCCGAGCGGCAGGATTTCAGCAATCGCCGATTCCGCCATGCGAAACAAAATCAGCCAGACCATCATCAAACTGAGCAGGCATCCCACGAGCACCAGCGCGGTTTGCGATGTCAGCCCGCTCCAGCTGTCGGCGACAAGATACACGGACTCGTGCCACAGGACTCGCCCGCAAACAGCCGCGACAATCGTCCGCAAAAACCAGACAGCGGCACGAGGCACTTTTTGAAGGCTGGCGACCAGTTCAATCAGCACGATGGCCGGAAGAATGATTTCCAAAAAACGAGCCAGAGCGTTTCCGGGCGGCCACTGGAACGAAAATCCAAGGGACCAATAACCGGTCCAGACTCCCGGCACAAAGCTTACCAGCAGAACAGCGGATGCGGGCGGCCTGTTGTTGATCGCCCGATCCGCAGTCCACCTGCAAAACGTCAACGCCAGTACGGTGACCGCACTGGCGCTGACGGAGAACACAGCCGCCTTCAGAAACAGGAGCAAATCCGGCATCGGTTATTTGCTCATGCCTTCGCAGTCAATGATGACAATGGCTTCGTCGCCGATTGGACCAATTGCACCTTTATCGAAGTTGTAGTCGCTGCGCTTCAGCTTCAGCTCGGTAGAAAAACCAACCCGCTTCACACCACGGGATTCGATTTCTTTTCCACCCATCAAAGTGATTGTGATCTCCTTTGTGGTCCCGTGCATCGTGAAGTCGCCGGTGACTTCGTAACCACCTTCGATGGCTTTGACGCTTTTGCTTTTGAACTCGATCGTCGGAAACTGCTTTGTGTCAAAGTAGTCGGGCTGACGAAGATGCTCATCCCGAGCCGGGTTGGCGGTGTCGACGCTGTCCGCCTTGATCGTCAGCAGGAACGTTGACTTTGCAGGATCCTGTCGGTCGATCGAAAACTTTCCATCGACTTCGTTAAAGCGTCCATGAATCCAGCTGATATCCAGGTGACGCGCTTTGAAGCTCACCGAAGAATGAACCAGATCATAAACATATTCATCAGCAGCGAAGGCCGTGGAGGCCGTGGAGGCCATGCCGCCGACGGTGACAGCAGTGGCCAGAAACAGCCGGCGAAGAGTCTTCAGACAGATCATCATTTTCCCTTTTGACGAAACCACGAACAGAATCAGACTCGTGTGATGCTATTTGCCGTGGGTCAATGAGTAAAGCAGCCCACCAGTCACGTGAACCTGAATTTGAATTTCTGACTCCATCGGAAAAATGCGATTCGAACGGCTGGACACCCCTTTCCCGGCAGGCGCCATTTCGCCATGGTCGGAATGCTGGTAGTCTACGTGGGGGCAAGTGTGAAGGAAACGCGAGGGCAGAATGAACTGCGCGATGACTTCCTTGACGAATCAACGACTGCAATCAACCAGAATGGAATGCGTTGCAATGAAGCGAATCGGGATCCTGACTGCGGGCGGCGATACTCCAGCATTGAATGCCACCATTTACGGGGCGGTCGAGCGTGCAAATGCACTGAAAATTGACGTGCTTGGTCTTCAGCGAGGATATGCGGGCCTGCTCGACAGCCGAGTGCCGCACGTTCATTTAAATCCTCTCTTCACCACGATCCCCGAACTTGATCCGTGCAAAGGTGGCACGTTACTGGGTTCCTCCAGAACGTACCTCGATTCCACCTGCACCGACCGGCTGGAACTCGTGGCCGCGCATGTGAAGAAACTGAAACTCGACGGGCTGATCTGCATCGGCGGCGATGGAACAATCAACGGCATGCAGCCTATCGCCGAGATTTTGCCGTGCGTTCTGGCACCGAAAACAATCGATAACGATCTGGGGCTGAACTATATTGACGAACCCAACGAATGGCTTCGCTCCCCCAAAGACGGGCCTCCGGGATACCTTGAAAAGCGCAACCCCTGCCGCGATCGATTGCGTCTGGATGACATTATCAACTACGCAACGCCTGGTTATGCCACGGCCGTCTATGTGGTGGCCCAAAGCGTGGAACGCCTGAGAACCACGGCTGAAAGTCACCGTCGAATTGCCATCGTCGAAGTGATGGGTCGCCAGTCAGGCTACATTGCTCTGGGAGCCGCGTACGCTCAGCCGGACATCATTCTGATTCCCGAAGTCCCTTTAAATCTGGAACAGCTGACGGCCCGCGTGACACACCTTTATCAGCTTCAACAGCACGCGGTGATTGTTGTGGGAGAGGGAGTTCGCAGTGCGGATGGCAGTGAACTGGGCGCTGCGATGCCCACGTATGACCCGGCTGGCAACATTCGCTACAGCGGTGCCGCGGACGCAATTGCTCAGCTGCTGACAAAATCGCTTGGTGAAGAACTGTTCGGAGAAATGCGAACGTTCGAGCCCGCGTCTTCCAACATGTTCACTCGAAAAATTGGACACACGCAGCGCGGCGGACGTCCGATTCTGTTCGATCGCTTCTATGCCTCCCAGTTGGGCGGAAAGGCCATTGATCTGCTCGTGTCAGGGGAGACCAACGAGATCGCGACGATTCAGTACAAAAGCGACTCTGGCTTCTCGCTCAGTTCCATCTCTGCGAACAAGCTGCGTGACCGCTGGGGTGAGATTCATCCGCGCGAAGTGCATCCGTGCATGTACGATGCAGAGAGGATGCAGCTTTCCGAACTGGGCATTGAATATCTGAAACCGATCTTCACCAATGCCATTGGCCTGGACGATGTGGAAGCCATTCGGACTCAGATGTTCAGCGCAGGCAGTCTGAGCAACCGTTATCAAAGCATGAATACGGACATTCACAAACGGATTCGTTATCTCTGATCGAGGTGACAGAAAGTAATCTGGCTCGGAGCGATCTTCTGTTTGTTATCCTGAGGATTTCGCGAAGGGTCGCGCGAATCCCATCAGCGACTCAGCCATGGCTGCAACTGGCTCAGGATTTCCTCCAGAACGGGCATGTCACTTTCCGGCCGTGTTGCGCTATCGGGATGAGTCAACGCTGTCTGGATCCAACCGCGGTGTTTAAGAAACATGGCGGCGGAGTGCTTGTAAGCGGGCACAGGAACACGAAACGCGAAGAAGCCCAGATACTGCAGCACGTCGTTGAGCTGATAAAAGTCTGAGTGACCAGCCTGCCACATGGCGTCCCGCTGTGCAAACAGGTCCGGTGCAAAACTGCTCAACCCCAGCAGGTAATCGCTGCCATACATGACCATATCGATGGCCAGATCATTTCCCGTCAGCACCAGAAAATCGGGCCGCACTTCGTCGCGCCAGATCAGTCGCTGCGATTCGAGATCTCGCTTCAAAGAAGAATGCTTCGCGCCCAGACACCGCGGAATCGCAAGAAGTCCGCGATACACGCTCTCACTGTAAATGCGGCCAAAGGGCGCAAACATCGTTCCCAGTTCGAAACCAATGAACCGATCACAGCGCGTGCTGATCTGCTGATAGGCTTCGACGATTTCCCCATCGGCCTGCTGCGTCAGCCCATAGGACTGAAAGATGACCGATGTTCCGCCGTGCTTTTGGATATCGTCCATGCGACGACTGTACTGAGCCAGATCAAATGCAGAACCCGGCGCATCCTTCACAAAGGCACCAGCGATAAACATCTGCCCGGCGGCGACCGCCTGAGTCCTTCGAAGAACTTCCAGCTTTGTGGATTCCTCCAGCAGATTGATGTACCCGGTGTCCATATTCACGGCTGGCACCAGACCGGCTTCGCACGTGCGAACCACATGAGCTTCAAAGGACGTCCAGTCGACTTCTCCCGATGCCAGAAACGGAAGCAGCACGGCCGACATTCCTGTAATGCGACGCCGCGGACGAATCAATTTTTGCGGGTCAGACAGAACTGAGGAAGCAGCAACAGATGAAGTCATGAGACAGGGCTCTGAGGAATAAGAAAAAACGGTGACCGTGCTACGGAGCGGAAAGCTGATTCAGAGCATGCTCGCACAAACGGCGCCCATATTCTTCATCTTTGCCAGCAGTCAGAAACGTCCGCAGCGGGTCAATGATTGCCGGTCCGGCTTCATCAATGCTCAGCAGCGTGGCATGCCGCACGAATTCGTTTCCGCTGTCCAGCAACTCCTTCAGTGCTGTTAACGATTCTGAACTTTGACCGGCCTGCACAAGACCCGTCGCGGCGGCCAGCTTGATAAGCGGTTCCTCGGAAGTCAGCTGTGTACGGAAGGTTTCAATTCGATTTTCTGCATGTGGCGAATGCGTCAGCAGCATCATCTGCCACCAGCGGGCGGCCCGATCCTCAGCCAGCGAACGACTCACGGCATCGGCGGTTTTCTCGTCAAGTCGGGATGCTTGTTTCGCGGCCTTCAACAGTTCGACCGTTCGCTGTTCTCCGTCCGAAGTCTGCAGAATCTGCCAGCGACTTCCCAGCCGCTGTTCGCCTTCATCCAGCATCGCTTCCGGTAACAGATGAGCATCGCGAACTTCCGTTTGCCAGCGGTCGCATTCGTCCCGCAATACCTGCAGAGTCTGTTGCTGCTCTGGGTGTTTGGCCAGATTCACAAGCTCCCACGGATCCGACTCCAGGTCGTAAAGTTCCTCAGGAGCTCGCGGGACGTCGAACCATTGGGCAGACTGAGGCGCCAGCGTCTTCTGAGCCAGCAGGCGGCGCATCTCACGAAGCGTTTCGTTCTGTTCGCCATAGGCCACAGGCTGCAAAGCGGGACGCCACGGCATCAGATTTCTGACATACCGATGTGTTCGAGTCCTCACGGTTCGCACCATATCGAAACGCTCATCCAGCCGATCACGAGCCCCATAAATGAATTCCCGATCGGCCGGACGTGCAGGCCCGAGAAACGGACGTCCGTGCAAATGCGAGGGCAGGGGGATCCCAGCGAGGCTCAGCACCGTCGGTCCCAGATCAATCAGATTGACCAGTCGATCGTCTGTCGATCCAGGTGATTCTGCTCCCACCTGCTGACGCAACTTTTCGGGGACACGCACAATCAGCGGCACTCGTGAACCGCTGTCATAAGTCCAGCGCTTTGCACGCGGCAGGCCATCCCCATGATCCGACCAGAACATAACAATCGTATCATCCGCCAAACCTGCCTCGTCAAGTTCCTGCAGAAGGCGACCGACTTCAAGATCCATCACGGTGATCAGATCGGCCAGCCGCGCCAGGTCGGCTCGAACAGCAGGCGTATCCGGATAAAGTGGCGGCACTATCATTTCGTCCGGTCGATGCCGCTGATCGACAGGTAAGTCCCGGACGACGCTCTTCCATCCGTCTGGCCAGACCTTGCTTTCATGAGTCATCGTCAGATTAAACACCGCGAAGAACGGCATATCTTTTGAAGGACGATGCTTCCAGTGAGCCTTCTGAGAAGACTCATTCCACGTGGCCTTCTGATTCCAAACGACGTTGTAGTCGGTCTTGCTGTTGTTGGTGCAATAGTAGCCCGCGTCGCGCAGGTACTGCGGAAAGAGCTTTACATGTTCCGGCAACCGAACCCTGGAACGCATGTGGTTGGCCCCCAAAGCGATCGGCCACATTCCGGTAATGATTCCAGTGCGGCTGGGGGCGCAGACTCCGTGGCAGGAAAAGGCATGAGTAAACAGAGTGCCTTCCGCCGCCAGTTGATCAACATGGGGCGTGACTGCCTGCGGGTCTCCGTAACATCCAAAGTGCGGACTGATGTCTTCACAGCTGATCCAGAGAATGTTGGGGCCGTGCTGTGCAGCGGCAGTCGTCGACAACATTAACGATGCGAACGAAACGATGACGCCGGACAGGAAGGCCGTTTGTCTCATCACGCGATCCTTACAGCAGGCAGATCTCCCGCGGGCAGACAGTGGAAAGGGCAGGGCTGCTGATGATAAGCAATTCCGTTTCCGCCTGCATTCCACCCTGGCCGCTCGACCTCATTACGCAGCGTGAAACGGCACCTGGAAAGTGCCCCCCTGCTAAAGCATGAGGCTGTGCGCTGAGCTCGTGCCACGAGCCGAATCGCTTAACTTCAAGACTCTCGTTCATGTCGGGCAAGCCAACATGGGGCAGGACGCAATCTGGAAATGGATGAAGAACTCTGTCGGCTTCATGAAGCCGGTTATGCTCATTCAGCTATCATACGCGAAACCAATCGGTCGGCAGGAACAACTCCGCGCCTGACCGAGTCGTTGAAAAACAAGCCGCCGTTTTTTAAAAAACGGGGCCACTGTCTGAAGTCTTCCGTCTGGAGTCATGTGATGCGTCCGTGGATTCTCGCTGAAACAAATTTTGCTCACGTGAAGGCCTGCGAGTATCAGGCAGCCGTGTTGCCCATGGGAGCCACGGAGCCGCACAATCTGCATCTGCCCTATGGCACAGACACGTTCGAAGCTGAAGCCATCGGCAGCCGCAGCTGTGAGGCCGCCTGGAATCAGGGTGCCAAAGTCGTCCTGTTGCCGACGATTCCCTATGGCACAGAAACGAACCAGTCGCAATGTCGACTTTCGATGAATCTGAATCCTTCGACGCTGGCTCGAGTTATTCAGGATCTGGTCGAATCGCTGGAAGGGCACGGGATCCGAAAGCTGCTGATTCTGAACAGCCACGGCGGCAACGAATTCAAACCGTTGTTACGCGAATTGAACGGCAAGACTAAAGTCCAGCTCTTTCTGTGTGACTGGTTTCGTGGCCTGACGGCTGATGTAAAAAAATCCATCTTCAAAGAAGCGGATGACCACGCCGGAGAAATTGAAACCTCGCTCGGACTGGCGTACTTCGGCCATCTGGTCGCCAGGAATTCTGACGGAACGCTGGCGGCCGACGATGGCGTCACGGCAGAAACGCGGCTACCTGCGGTCAACAACGGCTGGGTCTCGATCACTCGCCCCTGGCACCTGCTCACGACCAACACCGGAGCGGGAAATCCGCACGCGGCCACCGCAGAAAAGGGCCAGCAGCTGATGGAAATCATGGTGGAACGGCTTTCGAAGTTTCTCGTCGACCTGACCAATGCGGAGCTGGACGATCGATTCCCGTTTTAAGTGGTATCGTCAGGCTTGTGTGGCTTCGAGCGACGTGATAAACAGAAGCCCGCGGCTGGAATCATCATCAAAAAACGCTGGCCTTGTTCCACAGGAGCGTATGGAGTGGCTGAGATCGACGTATACAAAGAATGGCTGGGAATTCCGGAAGGCGATCGTCCACCGGATAACTACACATTGCTTCGTCTGGTGATGTTCGAAGATGACGTCGAAAAGATTCGCGGCAACTATCGCAAGCTCAATGCACATGTTCGTAAGTACGCGACCGGACAGTACCTGTTGCGTTCGCAGGAACTTCTGAATGAGATGGCCAAGGCGATGCTGTGCCTGACCGATCCGGACGGCAAGCACGAATACGATGTCTCACTGGGTCGTGAGCCGTCACAAACGGAAGACGATGCGCCGAAATCCACTCTGCAGTATCTTGTGTCGAAAAATCTGATCAAGCGATCGCAGGTTGCAGAGATTGAACACTTCGCGGAAGCTCGCGGACTGAATCATCGTGACGCCGTGATTCAGATGAAGCTGGTCGAACCAGTCGATGCGACTCGCGCTTTGGCCGTGGAACTGCGTCTGCCGTATGTCGATCTGGAAGATATGCTTCCCGAGGATAACGTGCTCGATCAGATCCCGCGTCGAGTCGTCAAGAAGCATTCCTGCCTGCCGCTGTTCGAAGATCGAGGTCATCTGCTGGTGGCATGTATTGATGAGCCATCTCCGGCGCTGGAAGATGAGATCCGCCTGCGTTGTGGTATTCCGATGCGTGCTGTTCTGGCCATGCCGCGTGCAGTCAATCAGGCGATCGCCAAGTACTACGCGCCTGGGATGCGGGAAGAGTCTGTGGTTGACGAGTCTCCGTCTAACTCGTCCACAAAGACCGGCAAACCGGAAAAGGCCAAAGGCGAAAAGAAAGCCGCACCGGCCCCGGCTGCAAAAAAAAGTAAGTCCGCTCCTTTGTCTGCCGAAGAAGCCCAACAGCGTACAGCCATTACTGCCATTATTTCCTGCTGGGCAACCATTGGTTCGTCTGCCGCTTTGTATTTTTTGAACGAGCAGAGTTTGCCGTTGGGATACATGCCCATTCCGATCGCGCTTGGCGGAATTGTGTTCGCTGTGATGAAGGCTACGTACTGCAAGTCGTGAACGCGTAATAATGAACCCGGTCCAGAGTGATGCATCGGTGTCATCCCGAGCAACTCCATGAGCCGCGCAGGATCCTGGATTTAGCGGCACCGTGGATGAGAATCTACGTGTATCGCTCTGAACAACAATCCAATTCACTCTGACCAACGAACCATCAATCGCTGCAGCGCAAAGTGCAGGGCACGGATCCCTGCACAGCAGCCAGGTGTCAGCAGCCAAATCACATTGGCATTTTGCCGGGAATTCGGGAATGCCGAAATGATCGATTGATTCCTCCGTTGTGCTTGAGTGTTCTGCGTCAATCTACTGAAATGACCGGCGAACACCGAACGGGATTCTGAAACGTGTGCTGCGTCGTACTGCCGCATCAACACCGATCGCTGAACTTTCGGACTGTTCAATGCCGGGATGCAGATCTCGGTTCCTGCCTCACCTCGGATTTCCCCAATCCGTCTTCCATCGGGTTCTTGCTGTGTTCGATGCCACATTACTCGTGATCAACGGTGCCAATCGCGGCAGCCGGTTTGAAATCACATCCGATCAGGACGTGGTAGTGGGCAGAAGTGTAGGCTGCAATCTGCGACTCGATGACAGTGAAGTTTCTCGCCACCACGCTCGAATCAGCCACAACGGTCGTGACTTTGTCCTGAAAGATCTGAACAGCGCCAATGGGACGAAGGTTAATGGGCTGACCATTATCGAACGCATTCTGGTAAACGGCGACAATCTGCAGTTTGGCTCAAGTGTGATTGCATTTCAGCTGCCGGAATCCTCTCATTCGCCCGTCATCTCCGCGAACCAGATCCGATTTGTGGAAGACGCGCAGGCCCTGGATTCTGCGGTGTTCGCAACCACCGTCGGTGTCGACGCGGTCTCAGAACTGCCCACACTTGGCCCACCGCAAAGTGGTCTGGAACTCTTGTATCATGTTGCCGAAGAGCTGGTGACACCGGTGCATTCACTGGAAGCCCTGCTGCAACGAATTCTGGACCTCACGCTGAATGCGGTGAAAGCCGATCGCGGCTGCGTGCTGCTGAAGGATCCGGTGGGCGCGGACCTGACTGCCATCGCCTTTTCTCGCCGGAGTTCCTCGGCGGCAGACGCGCAGACGATGCCGGTGTCACGGTCAATCACTGACTACGTGCTGCGACATGGAACAGCTGTGCGCACATCTGACGCCAGTGTCGACAATCGTTTTCAGGCCGGGCAAAGCATCGTCTCGGCCGGCATTCGGGAAGCCATCTGTGCGCCGATGCGAGGCCGCTCCGATCTGCTGGGCGTCTTCTATCTCGACACAACAACAACGTTTGACAAAGCCATGGCTGAAGGAGTTCAGCATCGACTGCATGATGAGCACCTGCGGACTGTTGTCACGGTGGCTCGTCAGGCCGCACTGGCACTCGAATCCCGACAGTTCCAGGATGCCATGGTGAAGGCCGAACGATTTGCGGCGATGGGCCAGACGATCACTGTTCTCAGCCATCACATCAAGAACATTCTTCAGGGAGTTCGCGGCGGAAGTTATCTGATTCGCATGGGGCTTGACCAAAGCAAAAGTGATCTGATTCGACAGGGCTCGGACATCGTCGAACGCAATCAGACTCGCATCTATGACCTTGTAATGGACATGCTGAATTTCAGCAAAGACCGTGTTCCAACGCTGCAGCTGGCAGATCTGAATAAGGTTGTGGGCGAAGTTTCTGAACTGGCTTCCGCCCGCGCCGCGGAGTGTGGAGTCACGCTGGAGTTTCGCAAAGGAGAAGAGATTCCTGCTTCCCTGTTTGACAGCGAAGGAATCCATCGAGCCGTGTTAAATATTGTCTCGAATGCGATTGATGCAGTTGATGGAATCGAACGCGGCGCTGTGGTGGTTCAAACTGGATATGACCGTTCAGCTGATATGCTTCTGGTCGCCGTGAGCGACAACGGCCCCGGTATTCCGGAAGACCAGCGAGCTGCAATCTTCAACGTCTTCGAATCCTCCAAGGGGTCCCGTGGCACAGGAATCGGCCTGCCTGTCAGTCGCAAGATTCTGCGAGAACACGGCGGGCGAGTTCGCGTGGAAGGCGGGCCGGGGCAGGGGACCCGATTCGTCCTGAGCTGGCCACGCGGTAACACGACCATTCAGGATATTGGCCAGTTCATTCCGAACGACGAACTGGGCGGCCGGAAGACTCAGGTCTAGTCAGCCACAGGTGATCACATCACGTGTAAAAGCTCGTGCCCGTGCCTGTGCCAGCACGGGCTTTTGATGCATGGATTGTGACTGCGCGTCGCCGCAATATCACCACTGAATATCCTGCCGTGAATGGACTCGACTGGCAAGCTCCACGACCTTCGGCTTCAGATTCGAAAGTATTTCCATGACAACAGAGACGCCCACACCTTCGACTTCACACAGCACACTGATATCTTTTCGATCCATCGGGCAGACCGAAACGCACGCGCCAAATTCCTGTTGAACCTGCATCCTCCACGGCTCCGTCGGCAACTGTTCGGGAAGAGCCACCAGAACGCGCTGGCCTCCGCCCACGTTTCTAAGAAACGGACGGGCCGTTCCCGGAAACGCATTGGTCGTCAGGGCCGGAGCTGTCGCGACAGGCGAAGCTGTCCCGATGCTTTGGAACAAAAAGTTTGTCGCTTCACCACTCAACAGGGCTGTATCTGACGGACGCACTTCTCGCTGCATCAACTGAGCCATTTTGAAGCGGCCATTCTTCAGAAGGAAGTCGTCAAATGCATTCAGCATGGCCGCCGGAAGAGTTATTTTTTCTCCAGTGCCAGCACCGATGGTCGATGACATCAATTGCAGTTGCTTCTTCAGATTGTTCAGCTGTTCTTCCTGCAGCTTCGACACAGCGTCACGTAAAGATTTCAATTGGCTGGTAACATTCTGACAAACAGTCTGACACACCAGCAGCATGCAATATTGGCGACAGAAAGACTTCAAACCGTGCCCATCCGAACCGATGGTATTTGAGGCCACATAACCTGAGCACAGTTA
>QWOO01000136.1 GCA_003669615.1 Planctomycetota bacterium | reverse complement strand
GGAAGAGTGCAAACTCCAACGTTGGCGATGCTCGTCGAACGCGAACTGGAGATCCGCGAGTTCATCCCTGAGGCCTACATTGAAGTTGTCGGCACTTTCGGCGCGACGCCCTACACGGGAACATGGTTCAAGCCCGGCGAATCCCCTTCGAGCGCATCCAAACGGCTCGCATCCGACGGGCAGGAAGCGCAGGCGATCGTCGACCGAGTAAAGCTCGCGGGCACGGGGCGGATCGAATCCATGACGCAGGAGAAACGTCGGATGCCGCCCCCGCTGCTCTACGATCTCACCGAATTACAGCGTCACGCCAACCGTCTGTGGGGCTTCAGTGCCAAGCGAACACTCGAACTCGCGCAGGAGTTGTACGAGTCAAAAAAACTCCTCAGCTATCCCCGCACGGACAGCCGTCATTTGTCTTCGGACGTGGCCGCTACGTTGCCGCAGGTGATCAAGGCCATCCGTGGTCTCTATGAGGCGCACCTTGCCGATGGGACAGGCGCACGGGCGCTGAGTCGTCGGTTTGTGGACGATGCGAATGTCACTGATCACCACGCGATCATCCCGACCACAACGGACCCGACGCAGGTTTCGCTGAGCACCGATGAACGACGCATCTACGACCTTGTTTGCCGTCGGCTGCTGATGGCTTGGCACGAAGAACATATCTGGGCGGTGACCACAGTCATTACCGCGACCACAGTCATCACCGCCGTCTGGCCGCCAGTAATCGCAAGTCCTGCGAGGTCCTCTGCAGGCGCCGCCGCAACTCCCATCATCGACCGCTTCCACACTGTCGGCACCGCCGTGGTCCAGCCCGGATGGAAAGTGCTCGACATCCCTGCACGAAAAAAAGACAACGACGCCGAAGAGCAATCCCTTCCCGCGGACCTCGTTCAAAACGCGACGCAGCCCGTACGCGATGTCGTCATGCAGGAGAAGCAAACTCGGCCACCCAAACGATTCAATGATGCGAGTCTGCTGACCGCGATGGAAACGGCCGGCAAGGCGCTCGATGACAGGGAACTGTCGCGGGCGATGAAGGATTGTGGGCTTGGCACACCGGCGACTCGCGCGGCAATCATTGAGACGCTGATTACTCGCGAATACATTCTGCGCGACGGCAAGTCGCTGGAAGCAACCGACAAGGGCATCCGGCTGATCGCCGCAGTTCACTCCGACGTCAAGAGCCCCGCGATGACCGGACAATGGGAGGCGCGTCTGCACGCGATTCACAGAGGCGAGTCACAATTGCCGCCGTTCATGAAAGGGATCGAGTCGTATGTCCGCGAGGTCGTGAAACTCGTGCTCGATGGGCCGCGTGTGACGCCCGGGACGCAGACCACCGCGACGCAGACCACCGAACAGACCTTCAAGCACTTGCTGACTGCGAAACCCGGGCAGCCTGATAACGCAAATGACAACGCAACGACAAACGCTGTTCAGCCGCGCTCGCCGCTTTCGCGAGACCTTACAGAACTGCTCAGAGACACGTTTGGTCATGCCGGTTTCCGGCCGCACCAGGAAGCTGTCTGCAAAGCGGCCCGTGACGGCGAGGACGTGCTGCTGGTGATGCCGACCGGGGCGGGCAAGTCGCTTTGTTATCAGCTCCCGGGCCTGGCGCGAGGTGGCACGACACTTGTGGTCAGTCCACTTATTGCTCTGATGGAAGATCAAGTTGCAAAGCTCAAGGCGTTGGGCCTGCGGGCGGAACGGATCCACTCCGGCCGCTCTCGCCCGGATTCGCGTGCTGTGTGCCTGAAGTATCTCGCAGGGGAACTCGACTTTCTCTTTATCGCGCCCGAGCGACTGGGCGTGCCGGGCTTTCCCGAGTTTCTCGCCCGCACGAAGCCGACATTGATCGCGATCGACGAGGCCCACTGCATTTCACAATGGGGGCATGACTTTCGTCCCGACTATCGAATGCTGGGCCAGCGGTTGCCGTCGCTCCGTCCCGCACCGGTAATCGCGCTGACCGCGACCGCGACGCCCATCGTACAACGCGACATTATAGCGCAGTTAAATCTCAAATCCGACAACCGCTTCATCCACGGCTTTCGCCGGAACAACCTTGCTATTGAAGTCGTCGAGATTCCTCGTCCTGACCGCATGGATGTGATCCTGAAGTTACTGGGGAACTCCGCGAACCGGCCCGCGATTGTTTATGCGCCGTCACGCAAGGACGCCGTTCAACTCGCCGAGCAACTGGCTGCGGTTATGCCCGCTGCCGCTTATCACGCTGGCATGTCCGCGGCAGACCGTGACCGTGTGCAAACCCGTTTCCTCGGTGGCAACATCGACGTGATCGTCGCCACCGTCGCTTTCGGAATGGGAATCGACAAGGCTGATGTGCGCACCGTCGCGCACCTCGCGCTGCCTCAGACGCTTGAGGGCTACTACCAGGAGATCGGCCGCGCAGGCCGCGACGGCAAACCCTCCCGTGCCATCCTGCTGCATTCTTTCGTCGACCGCAAAACCAATGAATTCTTCCATGAGAAGAACTATCCGCCGGTGGCCACGCTGAAAGAAATCTTCAAGCTGCTCACCGCCAGGCCACAGCCGAAGCACGCCTTGCGAGACCGAACGCAGATCGACGAAGACCTGTTTGACCGAGCACTGGAAAAACTCTGGATCCACGGCGGCGTGCTCATCGACCCCGACGATTCCGTCTGTCGAGGCAATAACACATGGGCTCCGTCGTACGAAGCCCAGGTCGCGCACCGACTTGTGCAATCTGAGCAGATGGCACGTTTCGCACAATCGCACGGATGCCGCATGGTGCATCTGATCCGACACTTCGGCGATGATGATGACTCCGGTACGCCCTGCGGACTTTGTGATGCATGTGACTCAACGAGGTGCATTGTGCAAGCCTATCGCGCACCCACGAGCACAGAAACCGTGATCATGAAGGCGACGCTCGACTCGCTGGCAAAACAAAACGACCAGTCCGTCGGCGTGCTGCATCGCAACGAGGGCGGTGAGATGGCACGTCAGGACTTTGAAGTGATTGTTTCCGCGCTCCTCCGCAACGGCATGGTGAGCTGCCGACCGGATGTCTTTGAAAAAGACGGAAAGTCGATCCCGTTCCATCGCCTCCAACTGACGCAGCTCGGGGAGAAAGCGAACGTCCACACGTTGGCCGCGATTCATGTCCCGACCAAAGTTGAAACCCAAAGAAAGGCTGCAAGCAAGAGAAAGGCGGCAACGCAGAAAAAGGGGCGACGCTCACGTGCTACAGAAAAACCGCCTGCGAAATCTCAATCGACGGCGCGTGGCAGGAAAAAAACGCCGCCGGCCTCGCCGAGAACAGAAAGGATCGACGCCGCCCTGCGAACATGGCGCAAGGCTGAAGCAACGAAAAAACGCGTCCCCGCATTCCGCATCATGAGCGACTAGGTGCTGTCAGGTATTGCGGTATCGCGCCCGGACAGCGAGACCGCGCTGCTCGCGGTGCATGGCGTCGGACCGTCTCTGGTTACGAAGCACGGGGTGCAGATTCTTGAGATCGTGCGCGACGCCTGAACTCACGAGAAATACTGATCAATTGAACTTGCAGGTCGTTAATGCCGCAAGCTAATTTATGAGGGCTGGCATCGGCGTAAAGGGTGAATTGCGTGATTTTGCAATTCAACTCGCGCGGCGTGGGTTTGTCACCATTGCGATCGGTTCGCCTGCGCCGCGTGGTCGGATGGAGGAATCGTATTTGACGAATCGCGGGGAAATGTGAACTATTGGGAGCCGTGTGAAACCGTAGTTAGGCGACACCGATGATTTCACGACTTAACATGCTCATGGCATTGGCAAGCAGGGCGTCGTCAACAATGTTTCAAGTCCGTAGTGAAGTCTTTGAAGGCTGTCCGAATCCGTGAATGAACAACTCATGCCAATTTCAGAACAGCCTACGAAGGCGCGGTATTTCACTGTATTCTGGCTCTGCTCAATGGCGGCGGTCCTGTACCTCGATCGTGTCGGATGGGCGCAGGCCGCACCAAAGATTCAGGAGGAATTCAAACTGACGAACCTGCAGGTCAGCTACCTGCACATGGCATTCACTATTGCCTATGCATTCTTTGAAGTTCCGACAGGCCACTGGGGAGAACTGATCGGGGCACGAGCAATACTCACGCGAATTACAGTGTGGTGGTCGATATTTACGGCACTCACAGGTGCCGGATTCGGATTTTGGTCACTGCTGATCGTCAGATTCTTCTTCGGCGTTGGTGAGGCAGGCGCATATCCGAATGCTGCCCGGATTTATACACGATGGTTCCCCAAGCACGAACGCGGACTTTTTCAGGGAATGATGCTGTCCGTGGCTCTCATTGGTGGAGCCGTGTCTCCGTTTCTCGCCGCCGAACTGATTGAGCGTTTCGGATGGCGACTGACGTTTGTGGTCTTCGGTGGCATCGGCATCATTTGGGCGACAGGATTCTGGTTATGGTTTCGCGACGACCCGGGCCAACATTCTGCTGTCAATGCATCGGAGCTGGCGCTGATTCGTGATGGGGGTGGTTCTGCCGCTCCAGCAGTCCGTCCCCTTGTTCCATGGAAGCGAGTTTTCACGAACAGTGGCATCTACATTCTGAGCTTTCTGATTATGGTCAGCTCATTCAACGCATATTTCTATTTTTCCTGGTTCACCAAATACCTTCAGTCCGCACATGGTCAGACCAATGTTCAGTCGGGGAAACTGACATCGCTGGCTTTAGCCGGAGCTGCGTTGGGAGTTTTACTGGGCGGCGTCATTGCCGACAAATTTGTCAAGGGGGGGCGTTCGCCGATACGACGTCGAAAAGTTTTCTGCAGCGCGGCATTTGCTACGGCTGCTGTTGTGCTCTGGATCGCAGTCAATCCGAGAACAACAGATTTACTTTCGTCAGCATCGATCGTGCAACTGATCGCAACTCAGGCAGGCGTCGATGCGACACCGCTTGTGCTTTCTGCACTGGCAGCCATTTCGTGCTTCTGCGTGCAGATGACTTTGCCAAACTGGTGGTCTTCGGCGATCGAACAGAGCGGCCGGTTTGTGGGGTCACTGTTTGGACTGATGAACATGGTCGGGCAGTTCGGTGCCGTCGCTTCCCAGTACTTCGTGGGCTGGTTCGCCGACCGACAAAAAGCACTGGACCTCACCGGCCGCGCACAATGGGATCCGATGTTTAAGATCTATGTCGGAGCTCTGCTCGTGGGGTCGATAGGTTGGATGATTTACCACTATAAACCACTGGAAGAAGAAGTCGCTTAGCAATCGTCTCAAAATAAGTGGGGTAGGTTTTCAACCTGCCATTGGCAGACCCGGAAGCTTACAAACCAATCCCACGGGAATTGATTCGGGACGATTGCCAAGTGGCTGCCCGGCATTCCGCTGATTCTTCAGAATTCGAATTCTTAAAGGCAGATAAATATGCACCGCAATTCGGCATTGGCGAATCAGAACCTGTGAAACGATGCACTTCATTGTTTTCCGTAGTTCAATCCCGACGGAGTTCGCATGTTCGCCAACGATCTCGATCCCTGACACAATCGGAAAACGTTCTCGGTCCCAGGTGTGCGCCTGCACGCTGCCGGGAAATGCAGTGTGGAATTTCCTCTGGAGGCATCTGACACGAAAACGAATCGATCATCTACACGAACAGGACGACACTGTAGCCGGATTACGGTAAGTTCATCCGGCTGTTTCTCGATCACCACGGTCTGGATCGCGATTGAAACCACTGGTTCGCACAGTCCTGCGCTCGACAGCGAATTTGAGTCCGTTCGCATCGAACTGTCCGTGCAGGTATGCTGATTCGCCAATCACTCCATGCGTCGTCGATTGAGATTTGTCACGGCAATAGACACGCGTTGACACGTTGTTTTGAAGCAGGAGATTCGATATGCAGGCATCTCATTTTCGATGGTCGAGCGTTTTCCTGATACTGGTGGCGACTCTGATAACCCCTGCCGCGACCGTCGCAGAGGAACCTGGCACGTTGCGAGTGCTCTGTTACAACATTCACTACGGTCAGGGCAATGACGGGGAATACAACCTGCAGCGTCTGGCGGATGTGATCAAGGCCGCGAAGCCTGATCTTGTCGCACTGCAGGAAGTGGACGTTGGCGTCAAACGTTCAGGACGATTGCACGAGGTGAAGATCCTCGGAGAACTCACAAATATGAAATCTCACTTCGGGCCGACGCAGCACTATGAGGGTGGTTTGTTCGGCAATGCGGTGCTGACGAATCTTCCTGTGGAAACTGTCCTGATTCAGCCGCTGCCGTATACAGAAGCGACTCCGGAATTGACCACGTATCCTCGAGGAGCGATTTCCGTCATCGTGACGCTGCCAAACGGCGAACGTCTGAACTTTGTCAGCACTCATTTTCAGCACAATGTGGAAGCGGACCGAGTGGAAGAAGCGAATGCGATTAATCAGCTTTTCGCAGACAACAACGTGACGACGATTCTGGCGGGTGATATGAATGCAGTGTCGGGCTCGGAACCAATTCGGATACTTGAAGCGAAATGGAAGAATGCGATTGATCCTGCCGCGTCGCCAAGTGCTCCGTCATTGAATCCCAACTCAAGAATCGACTACGTCTTTTATCGTGGTGAGTCGTTGACGATGATCTCATCCGAGGTCATAGCCGAGACCGTGGCGTCCGATCATCGTCCGGTACTGGTGGTGTTGGAAGTGCAGGTTCGGTGAGGAACTGAGAAACCATCGGGACTTATTGTTCCTTGACTGTCACTTGTAATTCTGTTGTTGAGCGTTGAAGGAAGTTGGAGACGGTCCAGAATAAGGGCGCGGAGGTGGCTCGGTCGGAAGACCGAAGCTTGTTGTGCATGGGCTTTCGGCTCCCTCAGAGTGCGACCGAACAGACTGCAGGGCTCAGAAGCCTGATGGCAGCACAAGTTTTCGTTCGGCGGGTGAGAGAATCTTCCATTCTCCGGCGGGAAGATCACCGAGTGTCAGTTGGCCGATGCGGGTGCGGAGAAGCCGTAGGGTAGGGTGGCCGATGGCGGCGGTCATGCGGCGGACCTGGCGGTTTTTGCCTTCGGTGAGTTGCAGGAAGATCCAGCAGTCGGGCACGTTCTTGCGGAAACGGATGGGTGGGTCTCGCGGGAAAACGACCGGCTGAAGTTCGGGCAGATTCGCATGGCATGGCAAAGTCATGCGGCCCTGAATGAGCAGTCCAGATTCCAGCTGCCGCAGACTTTCCAACGTCGGAATACGCTCCACCTGCACCCAGTATTCTCGCTCATGTGCATGGCGTGGTTCAAGAAGACGCGCATTCCATTCGCGTTCGTCGCTAAGCAGCAGCAGTCCTTCGGAATCTGCATCGAGACGACCGATCGGATAAACGTTCTTCGGGAACCCGAACTCAGCCAGCGGGCGATTCGGGGATCCGTCCGGCGTAAATTGCGACAGGACTCCGTAGGGTTTGTGAAATGCGATAAGCATGAACGAATTGGGCGACGGAGGAATAGGTTCGACGAATCTCGCCAGAATAGCCCGATACGTTCGCAGATGCTTGCCACAGTAGACCCTTTCTGCCGGAAAGCACTTTCGCCCCAAGGCGAACCCATGTGACGTGCGAATGAAACAGCATGCCGATTTTGGTGGCTCGCGTGCATTCAAGGTCGCGACAGGTCGCGAAATCCTGCCCGGCAGGCAGGACCTACATGAACCGCATGAACTGCGATGCGTTCGATTGCGAGTCGGCGGAATTCCCAATACAAAGCGACTGTTGGCGGGCCGGCGTTTTGCTGGTCCCACCAGACGGCGCTGAATGCACCGAACATCCCACTCAAATTCCCGCCAGTGATCCTTCATGAACATTCGCATCTGCTTATTGACGCCCGGTCTTTTCCTGATCTTCATCAGCACTGCATTGGCACAAGTGCCAACGTTGAAAGACATCCCGACGCCCGACCCTGAACTGGAAAAGGCGACCTTCAAAGTTCCTGAAGGCTTTGAAGTGAATTTGTTCGCAGCCGATCCGTCGATTGCGAAACCGATTCAGATGAACTTTGACGAAGATGGACGTCTGTGGATTGCCAGCTCTGAAGTCTATCCGCAAATTGTTCCCGGCGCGCCCGCAACTGACCGAGTTGTCGTGGTGGAAGATCTCGATCACGATGGCGTCGCTGATAAAACTCATGTCTTTGCTGAGGGACTGCTGATCCCCACAGGAGTCGCTCCTGGTGACGGCGGCGTCTGGGTTGCAAACAGCACAGAACTGCTGCACTTCAAAGACAACGACGGTGACCTGAAGGCCGACGAAAAGAAAGTCGTGCTGTCCGGATTCGGCACCGAGGACACTCATCATATTCTGCACACGCTTCGCTGGGGCTATGATGGATTCCTGTACTTCAATCAGTCCATCTATATTCACAGTCACGTGGAAACGCCGTGGGGCATTCGCCGTCTGAATGCTGGCGGCATTTGGCAGTTCCGTCCGGAAACACTGGAACTCGGCGTCTTCATGAAGGGACTCGTCAATACATGGGGACATCACTATGACAAGTTTGGTCAGTCATTTGCCACGGACGGAGCGGGCGGTGAAGGCATCAATTATGTGATTCCCGGCGGTTACTACTTTACAGCTGCAGATGCGGAACGACTGGTGAAAGGCCTGAATCCCGGCAGTCCAAAGCACTGCGGGCTGGAGCTTGTCGATACTCCGATGCTTCCGCCGGACTGGCAGGGTAGTGCGATCACGAACGACTTCCGAGGTCATCGAGTTGTTCGATTCAATCTGACAGAAGAAGGCTCCGGCTATGTGTCGCGCGAGCAGCAGGAAGTGATCTGGTCGGATCATGTGGCATTTCGTCCGATTGATGTCAAAGTGGGTCCGGATGGAGCCATCTACATTGCCGACTGGTACAACCCGATCATTCAGCACGGCGAAGTCGACTTCCGTGATGAACGTCGCGACCACACTCACGGTCGCATTTGGCGAGTCACCTGGAAGGGGGCGCCGAAGCGAGAATTCAAGCCGGTTTCCACACGTTCCAATTCTGAACTGTTCGAAGCGTTGCGATCTGATGACGGCGTTGAGCGTCAGTCGGCCAAGCAAATTCTTCGTCAGCGAGGTCCTGCGATTGCCGAAGAACTGCTGCAATGGATGAGAACGGTCAAGCTGACAAACGAAGAACGCGATCAGGTGCATCTCGAATGTTTGTGGTGTCTTCAGACGGCCCGACATGTGCATCCACGATTATTGAACGCTCTGCTGCAGAGCACGGATGGTCGCGTACGGGCGGCAGCTGTGCGAGTGCTGAGTCATTGGAAGTATCAGGTTCCCAATTCGCCTGAGCTGCTGACAAAGGCCGCTCAGGATGCTCATCCGCGAGTTCGCCTGGAAGCGATTCGAGCAATGTCGTTTTCACCACTGGAAGATTCTGAACGCCAAATCGCCGATGGCTCAGCGTTTGGCGAAAGTACTCCAGAGACTGCTAAAACGCTGGCGATGTACGATGATCCAAAGCTGGTTGAGACGGCTCTGCTGCCTCTGAAGCAACCTGTCGATGCGTTTCTTGACTACGCCATGTGGCTCACGACAAAAGAACTGGCACCCAAATGGCGACCAGCTTTTGAAAAAGGCGAAATGAACTTCAACAACGATGCGGGCCAGATTGCGTACGGCTTCTCTGCGCTGGGCAGCGGCGCTCCAGTTGAGATTCTGATGAAGGATCTGTACGCGGATCAGGTGACTCCTGAAAAGCGAAGCGGGCTGATTCCGCTGATCTGCTACAGTGCGGATGCGAATCAAATGGGACGCCTCGCCTCTGTGGCTGCTCAGCATCAGGACGCGGCCACTCTGCAAACAATGCTGACGATTTCGCAGACTCGAAAACTTGTACCAGCGATCAATGCCGATGAGTTTTCTCCGCTGACGAAGTCAGAAGATCCCGTGTTACGTCATGCGGTGCTGCAGGCGATCGGTCAGTGGAACATCGTTTCTTTAAAGCCGCAATTGGACACGCTGGTTTCCAATGCAAACGCCGACATCGCAGACCTCTCTGCCGCGTTTTCTGGCATCGCCGTGAGTCACGATGACGGGTTGATTGGCCTGCTGGAAACCGCAGGAAAAAACACAGAGGCTTCCATTCCGGCGCGCAGCCTGGCACTCGAACGACTGGCGATCGCACGTCCCGAGAAAGCGGCACCGCTGATTGTGGATCTCGTCGCTGCACTTCCTGTGGGTGAATCGGCCATCAACGTTTCCAGAGCTCTGCTGAGTGAGAAGCAGGGGTCGAAACTCATGGCGTCAGCTTTGGCTAACCGTGAACTTCGTACGGAAGTGGCTCGCGACATTCTGCGAGTCCTTCGCGAGTCGGGCCGCACGGATGCCGATCTGGAGAACGCTCTGAAGACCGCGGGGAAAATTACCAGCCGCAAGTCATTGAGCGCCGATGAACGAACGGCAATCCTGGAAAAGGCAAAGTCCGTTGCTGTGGCTGCTGATGGTGAGCGTATCTATCGCAATGAGCAACTGGGATGTCTGAAATGTCACGCGATTGGTGGCTCCGGCGGGCTTGTAGGCCCCGACATGATCAGCCTCGGCGCGAGTGCTCAGCCGGATTATCTGCTTGAGTCCCTGCTGAATCCCAATGCGAAAGTGAAGGAGAATTACCACACCACGGTGGTTGCAACGGTTGATGGCGTCGTTTTCGCGGGCGTTCAGATTCAAAAATCGGAGAAGACAATTACTCTGCGAACAGCGGAGAACAAAGTGGTTGAAATTCCCGTCGAGCAGATTGAAGAACAGTCTCAGGGTGTCTCCCTGATGCCGGAAGGACTAGTCGACAATCTTACCGACGATGAAATTGCGGCCGTCGTGCGTTTCCTGTCTGAACTCGGAAGAACGCCGGACTACACGCTGTCGAAGAATCGGCTCATTCGAAGCTGGCAGGTTCTGATGCCGACGCAGGAATCGGTTCATCAGCTGAATCGCACCAGTTTCAGCGAAGCAGCCACCGACAATCCCGCCTTCACATGGGCGTCGCGTTACAGCACAGTCTCCGGTTCGCTGCCGATTGATGCCTTGCCAGTGATGAAGGTCCGTGATGTACCCGTCGCCTTCGCTCGCAGCCGGATCAATGTCACCAGCCCTGGAAAAATCGCATTTAAAGTGAATTCGATCGTCGGAACCGAAATTCGGATCGATGGTGTACCTGTGGAGCAGGCTGCAGAGTTTTCGCCGGTGATGGATGCGGGCATTCACACCGTGACGGTGACTGTTGACACCAGCAAACGCAACGAGCCTCTGTTAATGGAACTGCTCAGCACTGACGGTGGCGGAAATGCCGAACTGACAAATTTCTGATCATCATTTCAAATGCCGAATGGAGCGGTGCAGGTTAACTATTAATGTCTCAAAAGGCGTTCCTGCTTTGTCGAAGAAAGACAAGCACGACGCGCCAGTGAGTGTGCCTTTTCAGTTGCGCGTCTTCAGCGTGGTGTTTTCGAATGGTCCGAAAGCCAAGTGATCACAACCCGTGACACACGGGCCAACAATTGGATTTGTAGTACGACTTTTTGAGTCACATAGACTGTTTAGAAGAAGGCGAAGATTCCATGAAGCGTAGCTCTTTTAACATTCTGCAGGCCGCAATCCTCCTCTGGGCGGTCCTTGTTTATGTTCCGCTGAGTGCTCAGGACGGCGGCTCAGATGAAACCGGGATGGCCGAACGCGAGGCTGCTTTCTCGAAGTCGATGGAAAAAAGTGTGCTGGTCGGTTCATTCACAGTCGATGGCAAAGTCGATGACGGCGAACCTCTGAAAGCAGAGCGTTATGAAATCGAAAGCGTGACCAAAGCCAGCGACAATCTGTGGATCTTCACCGCGCGAGTGAAGTATGGAAAGCTGGATACCAAATTACCGATTACCGTGCCGATGGAATGGGCCGGGGACACACCGATGGTCACTTTAACGAACGCCAGTCTGCCCGGTCTGGGCGAAGGTTTTTCTGCTCGAGTGCTGTTTTATCAGGACCGTTACGCGGGGACCTGGCAGCACGGAGCCGTCGGCGGGCACATGTTCGGGAAGATCGAGCGGCGGAAGTGATCCAGAGCCATTGAAACAACAGACGGCGACGAAAACCTGATTTTTCAGCGGCCCGTTGTCTTCACTACTTGCAACGGCGCACCGATGGAGCGTGAGGAGAAACGTTGGTTGCGAAAAGATCGGGTTGCAAGGGCAAGCGAAATCCCGTTCTCCGCAACTGGAAAATCTCCCCAAAACCAGCGCTTTACATGAAGACGAAACAGTGCTACATTCCCGCCGTCGCAGAGAGCATTCTCTTCGATAAAACCTACTCCGTGGTGTAATTGGTAGCACGGCAGTTTCTGGCACTGTCAGTTGGGGTTCGAGTCCCTACGGGGTAACTATTATCTACGAAGCCATCCGAAGAGCCCCGCAAAACCCTGTGTTTTGCGGGGTTTTCTTGTTTCACGGGTTGGTTGGTTTTGGCCGTTTCGGGTGCCTTGTGCCCCTGCCTGTGCCCCTCCCCCCCTGCTGAATCAGCTTGAACCGCTTTTTCAAAATGGGCGTCTGTCGTCTGCAGATAATGCTTTCGAGCGACTTTCTCAGAATGCCCGATCCACGAGACGACAACGTGAGACGGATAAATTTCCATCAGCTCCGTTTCTCGTGTCGATCGCAGATTCTGAAATGGCTTCGGCCAATGCTTCAGCCCGGCCCGTGTCACGATCTTTTCGAAAGTCGTCCGCAGGTTCTGATCGGCGGAAGTGTATCGGGTGACAACCGGACCACTAACAACGGCCTCAGGGTTCTCCCGCTGTTCGAATGCCATTTCGTAGGCTTCATTCAGAACGCTGGCCAGTTCCGGAAACATCGGCAGAACCCGCTGTTCGTGCCCTTTGTAGCGTTTCGTCTTGGGACTGGTGACGATGATTCTGGACGAATCCCAGAGAACATTTTCCCACGTCAGCGATAAAACTTCAGACGGACAACGAAGCCCACCGTATCGGCAGAGTGAGAAAATCAACCGCCATTGCAGATCCGGACAGGCTTTCAGAATCTTCTGCGATTCCGCTTCGGTGATGAACCGTTCCTTGTCCGTGCTTCCGTTGACAGTGACCGACATTCCTTCGAG
>QWOO01000243.1 GCA_003669615.1 Planctomycetota bacterium | reverse complement strand
TGCATGAGCAACTCCGTCCGGGACAATTGTCGCTGGGCCAGTTGTCAGAATAAGTGTCTCGGCTCCATGATCAATCATTAGCCCCGGAACCGCGCGTCGAGCTTGATCCTGAGAGAAGACGAGTACCATTCGAGCAATGGCTTTCTCTGCCTCCGATTCAGGTAGTGACGTTTCGTCACGAGCCGCTGCTTCTGAGAACGAAATCTCACCGATTTGCGTCGACTTGGATTCGGCCGTCATGGAGGGTTGCAACCGCGTAACGAAATACACTACCGCGATCAAAAGGGTACTCAGTGCGATTGCTGCGATAGTTCGAGTAGTTCTCTGAGTTACTGGCATAAATCCCCTTGGGTGTAGCTGCATTCTGAATTCTTCCGGTAGCTCCACATTCACCGGCTGCTGAAGATGAGCGAGACACTTCTGAAGTAAATTGGCGATGTGTTCCGCCGTCTGGATTCGATCATCCTGAGACTTTGCCAAAAGCCGCTGAATGAGGTGATCCAGCCACTCCGGAGTATCCGCATCCTGCAATCGCTCGCATCCGAGCGACATTGTAAACGACCGGCCGATAAATCCGGGCAAACTGCTCCCACGCCGCCTGATCGCGCGCGTCGGCGATTCGAATCAGGAGGCTATCTCGCGTTTCCGGAATTTCATCCACCAGTCATCCTCCGGCCCAAGAACACAGGCCAAGACCAATTCTGACAAGTCAGAGGCAGATTTTCTGCCCAAAAGGAGAGAACGCAGATGAGGAAGTGTTTATCGGATTGGAATTCCGCGAGGAGGGAGCATTGGGCCTGGAAGGAATGTCATTTTGCAAACAATCATTTTGTCCCCGAGAACAACCCTCACCTGATCAAAATCAAGGTTTGCTGTTTGGCGGACTCTGCTAGAATTCGGCCGATTGTTGCCCCCTAATCTTTTAATCTGCCCAAGGTTCCCCGATGCGCTGGTCTCAAACGTTTATTCCGACCATGAAGGAAGTTCCGGCCGAAGCCGAAGTGCCCAGTCATCAGCTGATGCTGCGAGCGGGCCTCATTCGCCAGCTGATGGCCGGTTCGTACACCTATCTGCCGCTCGGGTATCGTTCCGTTCGCAAAGTGTCGGAAATCGTTCGCCAGGAAATGGACAAAGCCGGCGCTGTAGAACTCTTCATGCCGGCGCTGCAGCCGATGGAAATCTTTGAACGCACCGGGCGTCGCGAAGCGTTCGGAAACGTGCTGTTTAATTTCGAAGCCAAACGTGGCGACCGCAAGCTGCATTTTGCACTTGGCCCTACTCATGAGGAGGTGATTACCGACCTCATGGCCAAACACATCAACAGCTATCGGCAGCTGCCGATCACGCTGTACCAGATCCAGACAAAATTCCGCAACGAAGAGCGACCTCGATTCGGCGTCCTGCGAACCAGCGAATTCCTGATGAAGGACGCTTACAGCTTTGGCTCATCGATTGAGCAGCTCAACGCGGCCTACGAGTCGATGTACAAAGCCTACTGCCGGATCTTCGAACGCTGTGGACTGAAGTACCTGCCCGTCGAAGCTGAAAGCGGTCCCATCGGTGGCGATGCATCACACGAATTCATGGTGCCTGCTAGCAACGGCGAAGACTTCGTCGTCCACTGTGAAACCTGCGGCTACGCGGCTAATCAGGAACGAGCCGAGACAGGCCGTGTCTCTGTTCTCCCACCGAAAGTTGATAGCGCGGCAGCCCCGGTCAACGTGGCAACTCCCGACGCAGGCAGCATCGACCAGGTCAGCAAGATGCTGAAATCAGAAGCCACTTCGTTCATCAAAACGCTCATCTACAAGGCCGACGGAAAGCCGGTCGCTGTGTTGCTGCGTGGGGACCACACCGCCAACGAAGGCAAGATTCGGCGAGCTACCAAAGCGACCAGTGTTGAACTGGCAGATGAAGCCACGATCCTGAAGGTCACGGGGGCTCCTGTTGGCTTCGCGGGACCGATTGGAATTCACTGTGCGTACATCGTCGACCATGATGTGGCTCTGATTAAGTCGGCCATTGTGGGAGCCAATGCGAAGGATGCGCATCTGACGGGCGTCATTCCCGGAACCCATTTTGAGCTGACCGAGACGTTTGATCTGCGAAATGCAGAGACAGGCGATTCATGCCCCAAATGCGCCGGTCATCTGCAGATGGTTCACGGCATTGAAGTCGGTCACGTCTTCAAACTCGGCACCAAGTACAGCGTATCCATGGACGCAACATTCGTGGACGACAAAGAGGTGTCTCATCCAATCATCATGGGTTGCTACGGGATCGGTGTGACTCGCGTTGTTGCATCAATCGTCGAAACATGTCATGACGAGAATGGGATCATCTGGCCGATCAATGTGGCACCATACACCGTCCAGATTATTCCGTTGAATGTGGGCGATGCGGAAGTGATGAAAGTCACCAACACGATCTACGGTGAGCTCATGGCGGCCGGCATTGACGTCTTAATGGACGATCGCGACCAGCGTCCTGGCTTCAAGTTCAAGGATGCGGACCTGATCGGGCTTCCAATTCGAATCACGATTGGCGGAAAAGGCCTGGCCGAAGGTATCGCCGAGATCAAGCTGCGAACGGAAACCGATCCAAAGAAAATTCCGCTTGCTGATGCCGTTGGCTATGTAAAGGATCTGGTCGCTGAAAAGCAGATGATCTAAAGACGTTCCCGCAGGAAGACCGTCATCTCAGCGAGAAACGGCAGTCTGAACTGTTCTGGCAATAACCAAGAAAGCCCGCACTTTTTGAAAGTGCGGGCTTTGAGTTCCACAATTGAGTTTGTGGAAGCGTCAGTAGTTGTAGCCGGGATTACTCGTATCGAAATCGCGATCTGTCAGACGTACCTCAGGCTTGATCGCTGTGAACGCATAATCTTCCACGACAGGCGGCTTCGTGTCTTTCTTCTTCGGAAAGCCAAACTGCTGAACTCGAACAGCCATTCCTGATTTTTCTTCGATCCACAGTCGGGTCATGTGATACGGAAACTGCTTGCGTGGCTGGGGGTGGCTGCTCTCAATGACGCGGCATTTGTAATCACCAACTTTGGCGTCTTCAAAATACTTGACGTCCGTCTCGCCGAACTGACATTCAGCCTGCCACTGAGTGATCACCGTCTGGGCCATGTTGGCCAATCCGGCTCTTGTGATCGGATATCGATTCTCCGCCATCACGCGACTGTCTTCTGGCGCAAGAGACAAGGTCCCGATCAGGGATGCCAGACCTGTCTCATGAACCTGCAATTTGTTATCGTTGCGTCCAGTCACGAAGATCACTTCACGTCCCTTGGCTGGCTCCAGAAAGAACATGTAGACACTGAAGGGTTCGTGGCGAACTTTCATCTTCATTGTCTGCGAAACGAGTTCGTTGCCGACCACTTCTTTCTTGGAAAAAGTGCATTCGTAACCCGGGATGGCATTAATTTTGTCGAGACAGACCTGAGCATGCCGAATCGCAGGCTTCAATGGATGGTCGTTTGCGTTCTCCACCTTGTCGTCGGCATTTGCCAGACTGTGGTGCGCCGCCATTCCTCCAAACGCCAGAGACAATGAGAAGAACCGACGCGAGAATTTTTGATTGAAGATACTTTGACTCTCCGACATTCCACCACTCCTCATCCTTGCCCCATTCAGCCTGCAGAACACATCAAATCAGTAACGACTCATTGAATGTCTGTTCATGAAACAGATTTCGAGGAGCCGTCATTACAACCGTCTTGCAAAATCCCTGTCGGCCACTCTGCCGTATTCTTTGAATCGCAGATTTCGCTTCCCTGTCATCAGTCAAAATCGGCAGCCACATTATACACATCGCACTTTGAAACCTCGAGACTGCATATCTTCACCCAGCAGTGCACAGAGGTACTACGACGCACATCTCGATCACAGCGCAGACCGCCCGCATTGACTCGCCAACCAACCAATCTGATCGGAAAAACTGCAATTGTGGCAAACGGGAGACTCACATAAACTCCGGCAGAAATTGCCCAATGGATTGGCATACTTTCTTTTTTAAATGGGAATGCGGGAATGGATTCCTCTCGCAGCGGTCTGCTCTCAACGCTGTTGATGACATTACCACTGATAGTTGTCCCGGCCATTGCATTGCTGCGTCCGCCGGGGCAGACGTCCGGCGTTTCTACTGCGCCTCTCGACGCTGCAGATCTGGCCGAGGAAATTTTCCCGGACGATTTCAAGTCTGAGGATGATTCACCGGCAGACGCACAGTCAAAATCCCCGAAAGAATCTTCGAAAAACATCGAGGATGAATTTGGCGGACTCTTTGACGAGGCCCCAAGTGAAGCCGTGGATGATGAAAAAAGACATGCTCCACCAAAGTCCGTGTCGAAAATCGATTCCTTTAATCCGAATCCGTTCGATTCGCCTGATGTCGAATCCAACAAGGAAGAACCTGCTGCGGACGCGTCCCAGCCTGGCGCAGCCGATAAAATCGTGGAGCAGCTCAATATCCAGGGCGCTGTGCGAACCATTTGGTTTGAAGCGGGAGCCAAATCGCCCGTTGGTTTTGCCGCATTTTTTCGCGGACAGACGGAACTCATGCGGATCCGTTTTGAGGCCGTTGGCGAGTCCCGAGAAGAGTGTGCCAAAAACGTTCTGCGGCAGGTCAATCAGTGGCAGGCAGAGCAGGCCTTGCAAAAGCCGTAGTAGAGCACGCGAACCCGGTACAAAGATTTGCGTCCGTTCAAACACGCAGCAACACCAGCCCGTCAGTGGCATTCAAGTTGAACGACTGTCTTTATGTTGCAGCCTCATTCGTTACCGTTCGGCAGACAGCAGCAGCCGCGTACTAATTTCATCGTTTCGTCTGTCGCCCTTCATCGGACTGAAAACGAGCGCATCCGCTGGATCAAGAAGGACGACCGCAATCGCCGGACATTAAAAAACTCCTTTTTGATCCTTCCGGATGGCGGCCTTGTCAGATCAACTCGCCTGGCCAGACTGGAGGCAGCTCTGTTGATTTCCGAAGGCGCGACGCCCGCACGTAAACTGGCGCAGGTCGCCCGTCTGATCGACATCAAAGAAGTGCAGCAACTGATTCAAGTGCTGAATGAAGGCTATGATCGTACTCGCAGCGCATTTCGCATCGAACAAACGGCTGCCGGCTATCTGCTAATGACGCGTGCCTCGCTCGCCCCGTGGCTTGACCGGCTTCACAACCGTCAGGCCGAAATGAAGTTATCTGCGCCGATGATGGAAACGCTGACCATCGTGGCGTACCAGCAGCCAGTGACTCGCGCCGACGTGGAAGCGATTCGTGGCGTGCAGTCCGCTGAAATGATTCGCCAGTTGATGGATCGCGGACTTTTACGGATCGGTGGCGAAGATGATTCTCTTGGCCGCCCGTTCCTCTACGAAACGACTCGCCAGTTTATGTCCATGTTCGGACTCCGCCGACTGGAAGACCTTCCGAACTACGCGACACTTCGACGCCAACGCGCATTGCCTGCAATCGCACAGACAGGCGACGAAGATGATGATGACGAACTCGAGTCCGCAGCTTAGCGAAACGAGAAAATTAGAGGCTCTAACAAAAACGTAGCTGAACTCGTGAGAGTTCAAAAACACCTCCGAACTCTCTCGAATCCGGCTACCCGCGACGTTTTTTAGGCGTTCTTAGCAACAAAGACCGTGCTCAATCCCTCGCTGGACGTCCGGTCAAAGCTCTGTCGAACAGCCTGCCCGCCACGGGATTTCTTACGCGTCACCGTACTTGTATCGCTGGGCTGCAATCTGCTCCGCAGGCAATCACGATCAGAACGAAATGCCTGCTCGCATCATCACTGCGGAATCCAGTTCCCGCTGCAGCGGCACGTTTTCATATTCCAGTGAGCGATTGAAAACGTAGCCGATCTCTGCGTACACGCCACGATTTTCGCATTGAATGTACTCTATACCCGTCACCAACCGCAGGTCGCTCAACGTCAGTTCGTCTTTGACACCGCCGGCTCGAGTCACCGCCCAGGTATTCCCGCCAAACACTCCGGCCAGATAAGCCCACGTTTCACTTTTGCCGGCATTTCGCGAAAGTCGATGCGAAATACGAGGCGACGGAAACTGTGCATCGAACTTCCAGTCAGGAGCTGGAGTCCACAGTAGACCCATGGCTGGCAGGATCGGAAAATCGTCTCGTCCAGTGTATACGACACCGCCGGAGATACTGACCTTATCCGGCACCCACTGCCAGGTCAGAAGTGCCAGTCCGAAGATTCGAAACGCGCCTTCGCTTGTCGTGAAGTCACTTCTGACGGATGGGGTCACGAGTAGCATCGATCCAAGTCGTTCGTTGATCGGACGCCGCCAGAACATTTTGACACCCGTATCAAATAATGTTTCCGGAACGTCAAAGACAGCAGCGGCTTCCAGAAGGTCGGCTCGAATGTAAGGCGTGAACGTGATCACGTTTTCCATGCTTCCCAATGGAACTGCAAACGTGCCGTTGGTTTCTATGGTTCTGACCATGATTCCGGAATCCGGATCATCGCTGATCGTCCCATAACTGGCGTACGCTCCCTGGAAGAAAGATTTACGAAATCGTGCCAGCGGAACTTCAGCCCCCGCCGACGCTCCACCACTCTCGTCGTCGCAAAATTCTTCGGCACAGATCAAATCCGCCGGATAGCTCGCAGGCTGAATAGGGGAATCGGCACTCACGTCTGGAGCGAATATTGATCCTTCAGCAACATCGGCCGAGTCCGTTTTTCCGCGTGAAACCTGAGCCACATTATGAAACGCAGCGGGCTCGTTTCCCTCGCTGGAGATCAGGCGAAACTGATTCAGAAACGATTCTTCTGAAGAGGCCACGGAACAGGCGGGCGGCAGCAACAAGGCGGCCAGCGTTCCTAATTTGATCAAGCCTCGAAACATGGGAATTCCTGCAAAACACGAAAGGCGTGCATTCCTTCATCGAAATCCGGCGCCTGTCGCTTCGTAGATATGGTCGGCATTTTTGACAGCCGTGCCGCCTGCCGATTCACCGATTCGGGAATGACGAGTCCGCACGCAGGCTGCGAAGTGCAGCCATTCGTGCCGAAAGATTCCTTGTTCGGCTGAATTTCGGTGCAGGAGGCAAAGCCGACCGCAGTTCCAGAGGCTGGAACGGAGCCGTGCACATAACATGCACAGTAGACGCGATCCGCCAATTGTTTCAAACTCGCTTAAGCCGAACGGCGGCTGCAAGAGGCTGCAGCGAACAGGCAAAGAAGCCGAAGGCCCGCGGTCGCCGCTTTCGAAATGAGTGCACAGACCCAATCCAAATCAGGATTCTTAAGGTTCTCGATATGTCTTTCAGTCCACTGAAAATTATCATCGTTGGAGGAGTTGCAGGGGGTGCATCAGCGGCGACCCGAGCTCGTCGATGCAATGAACACGCCGAGATTATCCTTCTGGAAAAAGACGAGTTCGTGTCGTTCGCTAACTGTGGCATGCCGTATCACATCGGCGGCGAAATTCCTGAGCGAGGCAAACTGCTGGTCGCCACAAAAGAGCTGCTTGAGCGTCGGTTCAAGCTGGATGTCCGCACTCGCAGCGAAGCGGTTCAAATAGATCGGAAGTCTAAAGAAGTCATCGTAAGGCAGTTGATCGATGGTCATGAGTACCGGTTGGCCTACGACAAACTGATCCTCTCACCAGGCGCCGCTCCATTCGTCCCGAACATTGAAGGCGTGCATGCAGAGGGCGTATACACTCTCCGCAACATTGCCGACATGGACCGCATTCGTGACGCTGTGGAAACGGGAGCTCTGGGGACAAAAGAAGCCATCGTTATCGGTGGAGGTTTCATTGGACTCGAGATGGTCGAACAGCTCGTGGCCCGAGGCTTCACAACATCGCTGGCGGAGTTGCTGCCGCAGGTGCTGCCGCCCATGGATCCGGAAATGGTGGTTCCACTGCATGACGAATTGCGACATCAGGGAGTTCAATTAACCCTGGGCGACGGAATCAAAAAAATCGCCGTAGACTCAGCCGGCCATGTGACCGGAGTCGAACTGCAAAGTGGAAAAGTTCTGCCGGGCTCGGTGGTTATCCTCGGAATGGGTGTGCGTCCCAATACAAAGCTCGCCGTTGATGCTGGATTAACGCTCGGCAAAACCGGTGGTATCGCGACGAACTCGTCGCTTCAAACGAACGACCCCGACATTTATGCAGTGGGAGATGCGTGCGAATACGTTTATGCACCGACCGGCGAACAGATGCGGATCGCACTGGCAGGGCCGGCCAATCGCGCCGGACGTCTGGCGGGCGAACACGCAGCGACCGGTCAATGTTTTCCCACTGCGCCAGTGATGGGCACTGCAGTTGTGCGTGTTTTTGAACAGACAGCCGCCATGACCGGGCTGTCCGCAAAAGCGGCATCTCGTTCTGGAATTAAATTTCGCAGTGTTACGATTATTGCCGGCCAGCACGCCGGATACTTTCCCGGCGCTTCGCCCATTACACTGAAATTATTGTATTGCCCTGAATCCGGACGCGTGCTGGGGGCACAGGCCACTGGGAAAGACGGTGTCGACAAACGAATTGATGTGATTGCCACGGCCATGGCCTTCAAAGCAACCATCAGAGATTTAACGGGGCTCGATCTTTCTTATGCTCCTCCGTATGGCTCCGCAAAAGATCCTGTCCATCAGGCTGCATTCACAGCGTGCAACCAGATGGATGGACTGGGTGACGTTCTCGATGCTGATGCAGATCTGTCGGGATACCAGGTGATCGACGTACGGACTGCTGCTGAAATCGCCAAAGCGCCGCTCACGGGATGCGATTCTTTTGTCGCGATCCCGGTGGACGAACTGCGTCTGCGATTACAAGAACTTGATTCTTCCAGGCCCACTGTCGTAAGTTGCGGAGTTGGGATTCGCGGCCATGTGGCTCAACAAATCCTCGTACAGCATGGGTTCACAAAAGTGGTCAATCTTTCGGGAGGAGCCACACTGCGTCGTCGAGCCGTTCAGTAATATTAAGTCACAGGTGAGCCGCAAGGCCTGTCGCTTCCGACGCGTTGATTCCATTCACTCTTCAACTCTCATGAGAAGAAGTCTTTGACATGCCCCACTCACCTGATTTGAAACCGTTCACTTTACCAGCTATTCCACTTCGTCCGGCGGACGGCCATAAGGGCACGTTTGGAAAGATCTCGATCATGGGTGGTTCCGTGGGGATGAGCGGCGCTATCTGCCTCGCCTCCGTGGCCGCGCTCCGGTCTGGTTCCGGCCTGGTCACGGCGGTAGTGCCGGCTTCCATTCAGAACATCGTGGCGAGCTTTGAACCGTGCCTGATGACGACAGGTCTTCCAGATGATTGCGAAAGTGGCCTGCTGCCGCTTTCTGAAACTCGTGTGACGACTCTGCTGCAGGGCCGCGATGCGATTGGTATTGGACCGGGTATGGGTCGAAGTTCAACGGCCGGCCAGCTGCTTCGTGACGTACTGGCGCAGGCCACTTGTCCAGTCGTTATCGATGCGGACGGATTAAATATCGCTTCCGAGCAAAGCATGTTTACTCACCCACGAAACTTTCCCTGCGTGATCACTCCTCATCCAGGGGAATTTTCACGCCTCACCGGCCGCAGCATTGCAGACGTCGAGAAATATCGCGAAGAAATGGCGCAGGAATTCGCCGCAGCGCACCAGTTGATTGTTGCTCTCAAAGGCCCGGGAACAATCGTGACCGACGGGATCCGACTGTATCGCAACAACACCGGCAACTCGGGGATGGGAACAGGCGGCTCGGGTGATGTCCTGACCGGGATTGTCACGTCACTGCTGGGCCAGCGGTTGCCAGCATTTGAAGCCACCGCCCTCGCAGTTCATTCGCACGGTTTGGCGGGTGACGTGGCAGCCGAACGATTCACTGAGCGAGGAATGATTGCATCCGATCTGCTGCATTGCCTGCCGGAAGCATGGCGGAGACTGGAACATAAAGTTCTGTTATCGAAGTAACGAATCTGAGCCGCCCGTTTTGCTTTGACCTATTGCCGGGCCGATGGTTTTGATTTGAGACTGATCATCAGTGGATGCCTGCCTGGTGATCGGTTTTCCCTAAAACGCCCGCAGTAGCAGCGACCAGTCCGCGATGTTTTGTTCGGGCTCGCTGCTTGCAGGCAATGGAGTCCAGAATCCGGCCTTCTGAAGGGATTCAAGGCTGCCCGTCTGCAATGCCTTCGACTCTGAATTCTCAGGTGATCTCAACATTAAAACCGATCGATCAGAGCCGTCGGTGCCCGCGAGATCAGACGCCGAAATCCAACCATCGGTCAGTGCGATTCCGCGTACAGGCGAGGGACCTTCGAATGACAATTGCCAGGCCAGACGAGCCTGTTCACGATTGCTCACCACCACAATGCGACCCGTATCGGCTTTCGCGCCGCCGGCGAGCCCCTTCAGGACTGTCATCACTAAAGGAATGTCTTCGGCAGTGAGCCGCGATTTTTCCGGGTTCACGGGAAGCACGACCATCAGGTTGTGAGAATCGATCAGCAACTTCCATCGGGACAGAATCTGTTCTTCCGATTCGGATTCGGATGCCAGCAGAATCACAATTCCCGGCAACACAGTCGTTGGCACCCTCGATGAATACACAATGGCGCGCCCTCGTTGCTCGTACGATAACTCACGTCGCGAGATATTGTCGACGACCTGCACTTCACCAGCGGCCGCATCAGCATCCGGATTGTCCGCGTTCTGCGCTACCTTTCCGATGTCGTTTATGGCAGACAGCACTTCTGTCGAAAGATGCGTCACCTCTTCGGGTTGCGTTTTCGCCATAACCTCAACGGACTTCGATGCTTCTTCTCCGGGAACTCGATATTCAATCGACACCTTTGATCCGGCCTGAATTTCGGACAATGCTGCTGCCAGTTCGCTGACTCGAGTTGTTGACTGGTTATTCACTTTGATGAGTTCAATGCGCGCAGGCAGACCGGCTTCTGCCGCGGGAGAATCGTTGACCACAACCAGCGCGGGCAAAGTCGCGGCTGCTCTGGCTGCTGCTTCTTTTTTGTCGCCCGCGTTTGCTGGAGGATCGGGCGGAATGACGTTTTCGGGCGCAATCTTTGCCACAGTTTCGGGCTCACCGGGCGGCTCGTTTGCCTTCGCAGTGCGAACGCTCATCAAGCCCAGATAGGCAGGTTTGATCACAGGAAGTTCTTCCGACAACAGGACGGAGAACTTCAGATTTTCATCTCCACGTTTTACGTCGAAGCTCAACGTGTCACCCGCGTACCGACTGCCGACCGCTTCTTCCAGCATACTCATACGTTCAATCACACGATCATTGACGGTCAGTAAGACATCGCCTTTTCTTATGCCGCCCACATCGGCCGGCCCTGCAGGGATCACACGATCCACGACGACTCGCGATGCGAACACTCCTGACGAGAGCAGTTTCACACCCAGGCGGCCTCCCTTGAGATCCTTCCCGGCTCTTAAACGATCGGCGACCGCCAGAGCCTGTTGCATTGGGATGGCAAAACCGATTCCGGAATCATACCACTCAACGCCGGACGACGCATTTCCCTGGCCTCCGGGTGAGAGCGGCACCAGCAGACCCATGACTTGCCCGTCAAGATTAATCAGGGGACCTCCATAATTCACAGGTGAGATCTTTGCGTCCGACTGAATGGCCATTCCGTGAATGCGATTCAATGCACTGACGACGCCTACTGAGAGACTGGATGAGTCTGCAGAATAGAATCGTCCAAGAGCGACTGACCACTGTCCAACCTTTACAGATTCGGCCGGCGCGACCTCAGCGGGTACCCATTGCCCTTCACTCGCTTTTAGCAATACGAGTCGACGCACATGGTCGATCGCAACGATTTTGGCATTTGTGCGACGTCCGGCATTGTCCTCAGCCAGAACAGCTTCAGGATTGCCCTGCACGGCAAACAGACTCGTCAATATTTCGCCAGCTTCGGAAATCACGATGCCCGTTGTCACCAGCGAAGTGACCTTATCGCCATCAATCGACTGTTCTCCGCCGATGACTCGCAATCGCACGACAGAAGCATCGACCCGCTTCACAGCGTTCCGAACAGCGACCCCAAGCTCATCTGCTGCAGCGGCGAATCCTGGCATCGCGACAACGGCCAGAAGCAACGTCACAGAACACAGCAAAGATCGTATGTTGATGCTCATGGTTTTCTGCTCAGAAATTTTCAGCAAAGTCGGGCGACTATGACACAGGAGTTTCGTCACTCCCCAGTCAAAGTCCCTTGCCCCTCAAGCCAGTCTCCCACACCATCACGACCAGCATGCATGGTTGTTCTGACCGGCCAAGCTTCAGGATCATCGTTTAATGGTCTGGATTTTCATACCGTCCAGATCAAGCTGGCCCGTGGCACCGTTCAGGCCAATGCGGATAATCATTTCTTTCGCGTTCGCCGGGACGGGTACCGTAGAGCGAGCATTCTGCCAATCAAAGCTTCCTCGCCATTTCCCGAGTACCGTCGTGCCGATGTCTCTTCGGACTTTGTCGTAGAAATGAACAACGACCGCAGCCTGCTCGGAGACCGACGCACCCGGCACAATGCCTTCGCATCGCACCCAATAATTCAGATTGATCACACTGATGTGACGGCCATCAATCGCCCCGCCCTGCAAAGCCTGAGCCAACTCGCCGTTTTCCACATTGCTGAATCTCAGACAGTAGGAGCCTTCCATCGGTTCTTCCGTGCACATCTCTGCCTGCCGCTGGTAGTGCCAGCCATCGACTTTTCCATCTCCGTTCTCATCCAGATCAAAGGAGCCGTTGACGATCTCGGGGCGAGTCGGATCGGGCTGAACTCGACGCTGCTCTTCTGATGCTCCCGTCATGGGCACAAACAACGTCGACACCAAACGTTCGTCTTTCAGCTGGCCGTTCTCTTTTGTAAAAAGATGAAACGATTGTTGATAGCGCTCACCAACCGGGACAATCATGCGGCCGCCATCTTTGAGCTGCTCAACAAGAGCGGCTGGAACATTCTCGGGCGAACACGTGACGATGATTTTGTCGAACGGTGCATGTTCGGGCCAGCCCTTGTAACCGTCTCCATCGAGTACGTGTACATTGTCGTACTTGAGTTCCTGCAGTCGACGTTCGGCCTGCTTGGCCAAAGGCGACACGA
>QWOO01000038.1 GCA_003669615.1 Planctomycetota bacterium | reverse complement strand
GTGTCAGGAACCGTTTATTGACAGCGGAGAGGAATTTGGGTATTCTTGAGGCATGGGAAGACCAAAACGATCAGCTCCGGGGGGTTGGATTTATCATGTGCTGAACCGTGCGAACGCGCGGATGCCAATCTTTACGAAGGATGAAGACTTCATCGCGTTCGAGAGTGTGCTTGAAGAGGCGGTGGCTCGAACAGGCACACGACTTCTGTCCTAATTGCCTGATGGGAAATCACTGGCACCTGGTCGTGTGGCCTCGGGAAGAGGATGAGTTGTCGCGGTTTGTTGGCTGGTTGACACTGACGCACACCCAGCGCTGGCATGCACATCGCAAGTCAACGGGTTCCGGGCATGTCTATCAGGGGCGGTTCAAGTCCTTTCCGGTTCAGGATGACGATCACTTTCTGACGGTCTGCCGGTACGTCGAGCGCAATGCACTGCGAGCCAAACTTGTGAAGCGGGCTGAGGACTGGCGTTGGAGCAGTCTGTATCGCTGGTGCTCCGGAACGGCGGAAGAGAAAGCCCTGCTGTCAGCATGGCCGCTGCGACGATCCGCAGGCTGGCTGGCCCATGTCAATTCGCCTCAGACAGAGACTGAACTTGCAGCCATCCGCCGCAGTGTGCAACGAGGCTCTCCGTTCGGAGACGAACACTGGGCAACCACCGCCACGAAGAAACTGGGGCTCGAGATCACCACTCGCCCACAAGGACGGCCAAGACTCAAATAAACGGTTCCTGCACCTTTTTGTGCCTGCCCGCCGTTCCACGGCGGTCCGTGTCTATCGGCGACTGAGCCCACGCTGAAGTTTTGAAGTTGCGTACTTGGGGCCTGCGGTCAAGCAAGCTTTCGAAAACAGTGCGATTTATCACAACCCGAAGCGTTAGCGAGGGATTTGGCGGAACACTGGCGGAAGGCAAAACGCAATCCCTCGCTGACGCGTCGGGATGGTCGCAAAGGCGCAACTTCAAAACGCTGAAGCGTGGGGCTACGCGCTGGGCTGGTGCCACGAGCCGAAACAATACGAATGCCAGCGACGGGCCGTCGTTGTGAATATCGGCGCGTAAAAAAAGCCTGTGAGTCATAAACTCACAGGCTTTTCTAAGCGAGGTCGACGGGACTTGAACCCGCGACCTCCAACGTGACAGGCTGGCGCTCTAACCAACTGAGCTACGACCCCTCGCTTGCCTTGCGGCTTAACAGACGGAAGACTACAACTTTCGCCCCGCCTTTTCAAGAACTCCACGCGACAATTTCGACAGACAACAGTGCTTCGCTGCAGTCGAAGACCGAGATTTCCGGTTTTGGGTTCGCTCCAGCCTCCGAAAGCGGACAAATTGCCGGCAGAATCGCGAGAATTGCGGCTTCTCATGAAAGAGACATCCGGGATGAATTTCCATCGCCCGGTCGTCCGGTCTCCTTCCAATACGATTTTCTTTCGTAGAGTGCCGCCGATTGGATGCGGTGACCGTTAAATTGCTCGAGCTCACTGGGTGTACTCACCCTACGTCCGCTGCAACGATGCGAAAAACGCTACACAGCGAAGCTCCATGGGCTTCGAGCTTCCGGTTGGGAAATGGGCGATCGTGTGCCACTCATCGTGTTACACTCCCGGCTTCTCATCCGTTTTGGCCATTAAACTCCTCCTCAGATACGACACCATGGCTCAATCAGATCAGTTGCTCAAACATTTCGAACTGGCTCGCCGCGATCTTTTGGAGCTGACAACAGCCAACCGACTTCTGTCGACGCCGCGCGGGCGTGAAACGGGAACGGCGATCGAGATCATTGATGAATCGGCGTTCGATGTGTTCCGCATGCTGGTCCAGGAAGGACAGGCCATGCAGTTTGAAGAGGGTGAGTTGATCGGCGAGTCCGAAGCACCTTCCTCGGATGCAAAACTGTCAGTAGCCGGGGAGGACTCAGAAGAATCCGAAGAGGCTCCTCAGCCGAAGCTCGTGAAGCGTCGCACGACAAAGAAGACGAGCACCAAAACGGTTGCGAAGTTCTCGGGTGCCGCCGAACCGGTTTCGGTCGCAGCAGATGGCACGTCGTCAAAGACTAAAGGCGCAGGTGACGAACCCCGTCACGCAAACGATGAGTCTCTGCACACGGTGCTCGCTCCAGAAGAGCTCGATCGCCGACTGCTGGCTCTGATCGACGACACCGCCACGTTGATGCAGGAGCAGGGTGTTAATGTTCTGTACCTGGCGATTGGCTTTTTGAAATGGTTCGAACCGGCAACTCCGGAAACAGCGAGATATGCGCCCCTATTGCTGATCCCCGTCACTCTGGAAAGAGGACGCGGTGGAAAGCGATATTCGCTAACCTGGAACGACGGTGAAATCGAGACCAATTTGACGTTAAAGGTTCGTCTGAAAAGTGACTTTGGTATCATACTGCCGGATGTTCCCGCCACAGAAGATCTTTCACCAGTGACATACTTTCAGGATGTTCAGAAAGCGATCGATGGCCAGCGGGGCTGGGAAATTTTAACGAACGATATGGTGCTTTGGTGCTTCTCATTTACGAAGCTGCTGATGTATCGCGATCTGGATCCGAACAACTGGCCTCGCGAAAACAGACTTGAGGATCGTCCGTTGATCCGCGCGCTGCTTCAGGATGGGTTTGCAGCTGTGGAGCCGCTCGTTAAGGGCGACGAAGGCATCGACCGTTTGTTCGATGTGGCGCAGACGATGCATGTGATTGACTGTGACAGTTCTCAGTCTTTGGTGATTGAAGAAGCGGCCCGAGGTCGCAACCTGGTCATTCAGGGCCCTCCGGGCACCGGGAAATCTCAGACCATCACGAACCTGATTGCGGCGGCGGTTACATCCGGCAAGACGATTCTGTTCGTTGCCGAAAAAATGGCTGCGTTGGAAGTGGTCAAACGACGGCTGGACAACATTGGCATCGGCGATATGTGCCTTGAGCTGCATTCGAAGATGACCAGCAAAAAGGTGGTTCTGCAGGAAGTCGATCGCACTCTGAAACTGGGAAGTCCCAGGCTTCCGACCGAATTGCCGGAAACCATTCGCCGACTTAAAGAACGTCAGCAGCTGCTCAACGGCTTCGTGTCCGAAATGCATTCTCCGCTGAGTCGATGCGGAATTTCACCCTATCAGATTCTGGGCGAGCTGATTGATCTGCGTGCAGCTTCCACTCCCCTTCCCGATTTTCAGCTTCCGGAAGCGGCACAATGGACGGCTGATGACTACGCCCGCAATCTGGAAGCCGTGACAGATCTGTCCCGCGTGATAGCCAGCATTGGCGATCCTGCCGAGCATCCATGGCGGGGTTCTGCTCTTGAACACATTCTGCCGCTCGATCTGGAACGTTTGCTGACAATCGCTCCTGCTCGCGTCACAGAACTTGAGGCATTGACAGAAGCGGCCTCGAAGCTCAGTCAGCGGTTGGGCGACGATCTGCCGACGACGCTGGCGCAGATTACAAGATTGCTGCGTACCGTTGACCGCCTGATGAAAGCTCCCGAGATGGACGTGCAGCCGATGGCCGGAATGGTCTGGGCCGATCATCGTCAGGCTGTGAGAGAGCTGGCCGATTTTGCACGCGTCATTCTGCATGCAAAACAGACGTTAGCCGGTAAGGTCACCGATGCCGCGTGGGATCTGGATGTGGCGGCCGACAGTCAGGCGTATCTGCGATTTGGAAAATGCTGCTGCCGCATTTTCCGTTCGTCGTATCGCGAGGCCCGTGCGACACTGCGAGGCCTGCTGACCGGACCGCAGCCGAAAACGTTTGACGAACGATTTGCGATCCTTGACCTGCTCAATAAACGTCAAAATGCAAAGAAGAAACTGGTCGAAGCGGGTGCGTTCGGGGAGAACGCGTTTGGGCGATTTTGGGCCGGACCGCAAACAGATCTTCCGCGAATCACTGCGTGGGAAGCCTGGGATGATGCTTCAATCACGGCGGGCGTGTCACCCCGTTTTCGATCGATGCTGTTGTTGTTGGACAAGAAGGATGAGATCACTCTGCTTGCGGCGGACGTGCGAAAGAAACTGGATGTCTTCGTGGCCGGATACAAAAGTCTCGGCGAAACACTGAAGCTGAATTTCGCCATCGCATTTTCGGTTGCGACGCCTCCGGCTGCGACGCCTCCGGGTGTGCCCGCGCAGGCAACGACGTCTGGCACGGGTGCCAACAGCAGTGAAGCGGCGAAGAAAGTGGAGCCACCGGACGCGAAGGCTTCAGCGGCTGCACCGGCAGTGAATGGGGATCCGTTGGCACCGATCGTGGCTGTTGCGAACGCGTTGTTGCAGGACGTGCGTGAACGCCTTGTTGCGTGGGCAAAGAATCCTGAAGGCCTGCAGCAGTGGCAGACGTATTGTCGATCGCAGAAAGCGGTTTCGTCGATCGGTCAGGGCGTGCTGGTTGATCAAATCTCTTCCGGAAAGATCAGCCCGGCAGATGGGCCAGCCGTATTTCGATTCGCGCGGGCCGAAGCGTTATTGCGAGAATCATTGAAGCAGTATCCGACGCTTGAAGCATTCGAAGGTCCAAAATTCGAACAGTTGATTGATGATTTCTGCACGCTCGATATTCGCCGACTGGAACTGGCTCGAGCGGAAGTTGCAGACGCGCACTGGCAGGGGATCGGACGTCCTCGGGGGCCAAAGATGGCTGAGTCCGTGCAGTTACTTCGGCACGAGATGCAAAAGCAGCGGAGACATCTGCCACTGCGCGAGCTGCTGTCGCGAGCTGGGTCGGCGGTCCAGGCGGTGAAGCCCGTCTTCATGATGAGCCCCCTGTCGGTCGCTCAATATCTGGAACCCGGTGCGCTGGAATTCGACATGCTGTTGATCGACGAAGCGTCTCAGGTTCGCCCGGTGGAAGCGCTGGGTGCGGCCGCTCGTTGTCGACAGATGGTTGTCGTGGGTGACGACAAGCAGATGCCGCCTACTCAATTCTTCGGTAAGGTCATTGGCGATGTTGCCGTGGAGAAAGATTCACCGGAGATGCAGGCCGGTGACGTAGAGAGTATTCTGGGACTTTCCATCGCGCGCAACATGCCGCAACGTATGCTTCGCTGGCACTACCGCAGCAAACACGAATCGCTGATCGCAGTTTCCAATCGTGAATTTTACGACAATCAGCTCTATGTGGTACCGTCACCGGAACGCAAGGGCGAACTGGGTGTGAAGTGGCGATTTGTAGACGGCGGCAAGTTTGTAAAAGGGAAGAACGACGTCGAAGCCCGCGTGGTCGCGGAAGCCATTTTGCGACATGCCAAAGAGCGACCGAAGTGGACTTTGGGTGTTGCTGCATTTTCGGTGTCGCAGCGCGACGCGATTCTGGAAGAGCTCGCTCGACTGCGAAAATCGAGTCCCGAAGTTGAGGCCTTCTTCGATCCCAACGCTCCTGATCCTTTCTTTGTCAAGAACCTCGAAAACGTTCAGGGCGATGAACGGGACGCGATTTTTGTCTCGGTCGGCTACGGGCCTGGTGAAGACGGAAAGGTGTCGCTGAATTTTGGCCCTGTATCAACTTCTGGGGGCGAACGTCGTCTCAATGTGCTGATGACTCGAGCCCGACGCGTCCTGGAGATATTCTCTTCCATGCACGCGGAAGATATCGATTTGACTCGAGCCACGGGTCGCGGTCCGGCAGTGTTCCGCGAGTATCTGAAGTTTGCGGAGAAAGGCGGCGAAGTCGATACCGCCAAAGGTGCTGTCGCTCAGGATCGGTTTGTCGCGGTGCTGGCGAAGCAGTTGACGGAACGAGGCTACACCGTTCAGCCGCGAGTGGGCATTGCGGGGCTGTATGTGGATCTCGCGATTGTGGATCCAGGAAACTCCAACCGGTATGTGCTTGGTATCATTGTCGACGGCGATTCGTATCGGTCGGCACGTTCTGCGCGAGACCGTAACCGAACGACTGAAGGAGTCCTGCGCGGTCAGGGATGGATCATTCATCATCTGTGGAGTCTGGAATGGTTCAAGCGTCCGACTGAGCAGCTGAATCGACTGGTCGAAGCGATCGAAGCGGCTCGGGCCGGACGTAGTGTCGCCAAAGACACGCGACTGGCCAGTACGGTGTCGGAGATCCAGCGCGAAGTCGGAAGTGCAGATCCTCTTTCTGCCAGCGTGTCGGGAATTGAGTCTCCGCCGCCGCGTGCGACTCGGCCGACAGATCCGGCTCCGGAAGGCGGTTCGCTTGCGGATCTGCTGGCCAGGGGGTTGGAGGTTGGTGCGGCAGTGCTGGTTGCGGAGAAGGGCAAAGGTCTGGAAGCAGCGATCGAGCAACTTGGAAAATCTGCACAGCCGAAAGAGAAGAAGTAACCGCGGTCCGCTGGGGCAGACTACACCCTGCCCCGCGGCCATAGGACAGCGTGCCTGTTTGTGTTTTCTCAGCATGTCTGCACCGCTCGCGCAGAGAATCGCCGGGCGGCTCCTTTACTTGAGCCATTCCTCGATGTGGCTGGCGACGAACTCGTCATCGTTCAAATGCGGATACGCTCGGCAGACTCGATCGATCTCCGCCATTTGTCCGGGACTCAGTTGCTCTGTGTCTTCAAGGCACCAGATCCCCTGCATCAATCCCTGCCGACGCAGAACTTCATGCAGGCCTGCAATGCACCCTCGGAACTGGTTGGCAGCGTCAAAGAAAGCCGCGTTGCAGTCGGTCACTTCGACACCCAAAGTCAACAATTCGGCGGATGCCGGTGACTGCTGACATCGCTGAAGCAATTCTACGGCACGCTGTGTCCAGACGGACCAGTGACCCAGCAGCCCGCCGACAAATTGAAGCCGGCGTTGTCCGAATCTCCACGAGGTGATCAGGTCGGCCACGATGTTGTCATCGTTCCCAGTGTAGAGAGCAATATCGTCGCGCCCCGATTCGGCCACAGCGCGGATGACATCCAGAGTCTGATAGCGATTGAATGCGGCGATCTTGATGGCGACGACCGACTCAATCTCGACGAAGCGACGCCAGAATGAATAGGAGAGAACTCTGCCTCCCACAGCAGGTTGCAGATAAAAGCCGATCAGAGGAATCACTTCCGCGGTGGCCCGAGCGTGTTCAATCAGCCGGTCTTCGGTGGCCGTTTGCAGTGCAGCAAGGCTGAGTAGTCCGGCGTGATAGCCCAGTTGTTGAAGAAGGTCGGCTTCCGAGACAGCCTGCCGAGTCTCGCCGCAGATGCCTCCGATTCGCACCAGCGGTTGAGGAGCCCGATCCATTTCCTCTTTTGCCAAAGCCAGCACAGGTTCCAGCAGAGCGAACCGAGGGCTGCGAATTGCGAATTGGGTTGTGTGAACTCCCACCGCCAGGCCGCCCGCGCCCGCTGCGATGTAGTATCGCGACAGTGCACGCTGGTGGCGTTCATCCAGGCGGCGGCCAGAATCAACCGCCAGGGGATGAGCCGGAATGACCAGCCCATTTAGAAGTGCTTTGCGAAAGTCAAAACTTGCCATTGGTTGCTTCGAAGTGTGTAGGCTTACCGAGAGAAACGCCGCTCGACTGAATCCATGCGGCGGTCGCTTCCAGCATTGCGTCGAGGGAGACAGAGACGTCCCCGAGTAACTCGAAAGACTTTGAAGCGTTTGATAACCACGTGCATGCTGTGCTCGAGCCCATGAACACAGGCGACTTCCCGAGCAGGTTGCCAAGTCGTTCGGCCAGCCAGCGAACCGAAATACATTCACGTCCCGTTACATTCAGGGTTGCGGGCGGGCTTGAAGTCAGCTCCAGACACTGCAGAGCGCGAGCATTGGCGTCGCCCTGCCAAATCACATTCACGTGTCCGGCTGACACATCCACCGGCTGGCCCCGCCAGACCTTTTGCGCAATGTCATGCAGAACTCCGTAACGAAGGTCGATGGCGTAGTTGAGCCGAAACAGCAGAATGGGCGTTCCCGCGGTTCTGGAGTAATGCGAGAAAACTCGTTCGCGAGCAATACACGAATAAGCATATTCGCCTGGAGGAGTCAGACTGTCTGTTTCGACAGATCCGCCCGTGGCCGCTGACGTCAGTGGATAAACGCAGCCGGTGGAAAATACCACAATGCGTGACTGCGAAAATCTTTCGGCCACAACAGTTGGCAGCACGCTGTTGATCATCCATGTTTGTTCGGGCGCATCAGTGGTCCCGAACTTCTGACCGGCCATAAAAATAATGTTGAGTGCATCCGGAAGTTGCTGCACCGCGTGGCGGTTGAGCAGGTCGCAGGGTATGGCGTCAATACCATGCTGCTCGAGATTCTTCCGAGCGGTCGTGGAAGAGAAACGAGACACCGCCATAATTCGGCGGTCCGCCGAGGTGGCTCTTCTCGCCATCCTCGCCAGCGTCGGGCCCATTTTTCCGCCGGCTCCCAGGATGAGAATATCGCCGTCGATTCTCTGCAGGGAGTTCACCACAGATTCGGTTGGCCGACTGAGCCATTCTTCCAGTTCATTGTTCGTCATCAAGTTGTCTTTCGGGTGGGCGAATCCGAATGTTGCCGGGAAAGGGAACTCTACTCTCGCAGTCACAAAGTTGACTGCCAAACAATTCTCTGGGCACGCAGTTTTCAGCAGGCGGAGGACCTTTCGAGGTTCAAATTATTGCCGTTGGATTTGGACTTCTGCAGTTCCGCTGTTTTCTTTTCGGCGAGCTGGCGAATCATTGATCTGCAGCCATAGTTCACAGTTGTCGGTGGCTGTCAGTTGCAGGCCACGTCCAACGGGAATCTGCTGAGGTGTATAGGTGGGACTGAGCGAAACCAGCATAGCCGTAACTTCACCAATCGGCCGACTTTGATAATAGTCAATCGTGATACCCTGCGGCTCAGAAATCCAGGGACGTGGCTGATCGTGAACGGCATATCGACCGCTGCATGTGATTTCGATTTGCTGGCCCGTCTGAAGCTTGATTCCGGCAGGTTGCCATCCGCGGTCGGCGGCAATGTTGACGGTGGTAGAAGGATTTTCTGCGGTCAGTGACTGAGGAGGCGGTGTCTTGATTGCCGGTAACGAGCGAACAGGATCCATGCCTTCCACGAGGCTGGTCAGGTACAGCGGCCAGACGACGGCCAGACGTTCCTGAATGTCAGCCGGTATCGTACGTTCGGCCTCGAGGAATTCCTCACGAGTGCGGACATGCTTGAAGTTTGCGAGGTAAGGCTGAAGCTCGGGGTGATTATGCAGCAACCAGACAAGCGACCAGGCCTGGGCGTATTGCATGTTCGTTGTGAAGCTGCTGCTCGGAGGATGTCGCACGATTTCAAGCGACCAGTTGAGATCGCTTTCCGGGGCGAGACTGTGTGCAACCTTCAGGCCGCGGCGAATCTCCGTCACCGGCAGCCAGCCTTCGAAATCCCTGGGCGATGGCGGCAGGATTCCAAAGCGGCTCCGCGAGATCTCCACTTCCATGGAATGCGTGGCGAAGAATTCGGCAATTCCTTCTGTGTACCACAGTGGCGGAATGTCCTGCATGCCATGTTCGCACATCAGGAAACAGTGCACGAATTCATGCAGCATCAGATGGCGGCGACGGTAATCCAGATTCTGGTTATTCATCCAGAACTGATAGCCGAGATGGCGACCGTGTTTAAAAGCAAACTGCTCGGGAGGCAGCAGCCCGGCTTTCTCGAAACGCTCGGGGGCATCAATCAGATAGCCTGTGATTTGAAATTCCGTGCCAGCGATGTTTGGAGGAACTGGACCCAGCCGGCGTTGCAGTTCGTCGAACATCGCATCTGCCAGAGGAGGCAGAGCTTTCACATCCTGCAGCGGAACATCGGTCACCAGAAGAAGGCGCCGGGACTCCAGCACATGGAGCCCGTGCGTCGTCAGCTCTGAGCGATCCAGTTCAGGCCGGTCATCGGGCAGACGATTTTCGCTCGCCTGAAGCGACAGTGACCAGGGAAGACTGAACACGCCAGTCGCTGACATTACGGTGAGTGCCATCAGGCAGCGAGTGGCGAGCAACAACGCGAACCTGAGGTCGGAGGCAGCAGATAGCTGGCTGTTCTCGCGACCTCTGAAGAGAGATGCGTTGTTGACTGTGCCGTCGGTCATTCAGGCAGAGGCTTCCCTTTAGTTTCCGGAGCAAAGGGCAGAACCATCAGGCCGATCAGGAACACCGAGCACATGGCAACGCCCGCGTATCGCATTCCATCCTGATAACCATTGGCTTCAGTAAACACGTTGCTTGTCAGAAGGCCCAGAGCAAAGGGGCCGGCAGCCGCCACGTATCGTCCGACATTGTAACAGAAGCTGATCCCCGTCGAACGCAGACGTGTCGGAAACAGCTCCGGGAAATAGATGGCATAGCCGCCAAACAACGCCAGCTGACAGAAGCCCATCATTGGGATCATCCAGAAGATTTCACTGAACTCATCCAGCGTCCAGAAAACCAGTGCGGTGCTGAATATGGCGGCCACGAACGAAACGGCGAAGGCCGGCTTTCGGCCAAAGATACTGGTCATGTGGCTGTACGCATAAATACCGAAAAAACCGCCAATGTTTTGCATAATGGAGGTAATGCCCACCCACGTCGCCACTTTGCCGTTGACTACATTTTCGGCCAGTCCCAGAGATTCAAAGTGCTTTCGGAAAACGGGAGACAGCAGGTCAAAGCTGAAGAACCCGATGCCCCAGAGCCCGACAATTCCGGAGGAGGCGAGCGTCAGTCCTATTAATGCGTTCTTACGGTAAACAGGATTGCTGAATAACTCGCTGTAGGAACCCAACTGTTTGCCAACGCCCGCATCGACCTGAGTTTTCCATGTCTCCGGCTCTTTCAGATTTCTTCGGATGAAAATGGCCAGCAGAGCCGGAATCGTTCCAACGATAAACAGAATTCGCCATGCTTTGATGGGTGTCTCAGCAACGGCCAGATGTTCCAGCCCGCCAGCACTCTCGACCTGGCCAAGGGTGATCATCATTACTGCGGCCGAGACGTTTCCGACGGCCGACAGAGCCTGCAAAAGTCCCAGTGCAAACGGGCGTGCCCGGTTCGGCATCACTTCGGCGACCAGAGAAACCCCGACGGCGAACTCGCCGCCAACGCCCAGGCCGGTCAGGAAGCGGTAAAAGGCGAAGTCCCAGAAGCCAACGGAGAACGCACTCAGACCGGTGCACACAGAGTAAATCAGAATCGTCCACATCATCACTTTTGCACGGCCGATTCGGTCGCCGAGAACTCCGAAGATCAAACCACCCGTAGCCCAGCCAATCATAAAGATGGATGTTGCCAGTGGACCGTAAAAGTTCATCAGTTCTTTGGCCGGCGATTCCCCAGGTTCATGAGGCAGAAGCTCCTTCATGGCGGGAACTCGAGCCAGATTGAAAATCTGCTGATCCATCGTATCAAACAGCCAGCCCAGCGCGGCGATGATCAGAACGAACCAGTGATAGCGGTTGAGTTCTTTGTACCATGGGCCATTAAACGGCAGAGAGTGATCATCAGGCGATGGAGGAAGTTCGGCGTGCAAGGAATGGTCTCCCGCAAACGGCTGTAGGCCGCGATGTGTCTGGCAGAAATGGTAAGCGAACCCGTACCAGGGATTTCAGCTGAGGCATCTCGCCTTTTGTGCCTTAAGGAACAAAAAGTCAGATGCGTCCACTGCCCTGCAACGGAATCTCGCTTGTTTAGGTTGCGACCTGAGGCACTCTGTCAAAACAGTCGTTCAGGATCAACCCACCGAAGCATTTCAAACGGATTGCGGAGCAAATTGCTCTGAATGGCCCTGTCTTGAAGGGTTTGCAGTGCCGGACTGATCGTCTGTCACGGAGGAAAGTAGTGGCCCACGCGGTTCTTTCCGCTAGCTGACGCGACAGCTCAATGACGGATTGCGTGGTGACGTTCAAAATTGCGTAAGTTGTTTTGCAGGAAAGAGTTAGTGAATTTTACAGCACGTGCTCACGAGGGGTGAAACAGGAATCACCTGAGGTCAATCGGTGAGCTTAATGATGGGGAAATACCTTAAAATATTTGAAATACCTGGGAAACAAGTGTTGCAGATTGCTCCGCAAACCACGTAGTACTGGCCGCAGGTTATACATCAGTTTTGCTGCGACTGCACTTGTGCTGATTCTGTATCGGCCGTGATCAGTTTGTTTTCGCTGTCAATTGGATTTGTGTGCCGAATGCTTCCTGCCTCAACGCCCTGCAATCGAGACCCTTTGCTGCTGGCGGCGCTGGTCCGAATGGGCTCAGCGATCTGGTGTTTTCTTCCCACAGATCGATCGCTTGAGGTTCTTTGTTCCGACGCTTTCTTGCAGTTTTGGAATCTGTCGCTGACTCTGAATGGGGATGCTCTGACAAATGCGTGTTCTCGCGATTCACTGATACACGCTTTGGGCCATGAAGGGCTGGATGGCGAGTCACTGTTCAGCCCGCCTGTGAACTCCGCTGGCGGTTGCCCCGGCGAGTCCCACTGCACAGTCCACTCCACTCGCGGTCATTCGCGAAAGGTGACGATCAAATTCACAGCCATCACGGCGGGCGATGAGGCGATTGGCCATATCGCCTGCTGCGAGGAGTCTGTCGATTCGAAACTTCCGTTGATGCTGATGAAAGAGATCGCTGCTGCCCAGCGAAAGCTGGCTGTACTGTCTCCCCGTGAACGCGAAATTCTGGAGCTTGTCTACGACGGACGGACCAACAAATCGATTTCCATCACGACTGGTATCAGCGAAAAAACGGTTGAGAAGCATCGAGCGAAGATTATGCAGAAACTTGAGATTACCTGCACCGCTCGTTTGTTCCGACTGGTTTCCAAAGCATGGCTGTTGTCTGATATTCTAAAGTCGTCCAATTCCTCCGCAACTGGTTCGAACGGGACTCCTCCTGCCGGCTTAACATCGCCAGTCGAGTCACCTGAATGATGGCGATTGTGCATGCCTCAGCACTGCACGCGGGAAGGATGTCCTGTGCAGAAAAAGTCAATTACTAATGCTGTCCGTCGCCGACGCCTTGAATCTGATCCTGCAGCAGGTGCAGGAAGGAACTTCAGAATCCGTTCCCCTCAATCAGGGTCTGTCACGAATTCTGTCTGGCAGTCTGACTGTGCCGAACGATTCGCCACCCTTTGACAAAGCACTGATGGATGGATTTGCTGTCGTTGTCGATCAGACGCCGCAGCAAACCCCGCCGACCGAATCGGCCTTCGTGAAATTCGATGTCTGCGAAACAATCACCGCCGGTCAAACGCCTTCGATTGTCCTTCGCCCCGGCCTTGCTGCACGAATCATGACCGGGGCCGTGCTTCCGGAAGGCTGCAACTGTGTCGTGCCCATCGAGCAAACGCAGTTCGACGAAACCCGGCCGCAGACGGTTACGATTGCAGCGTCGGTGATGTTTCCCGATGCCAACTTAATGCGACGAGGCACTGCGGCAAAAGCTGGATCTGTATTATTGCAGGCCGGCACTCGTCTGCAGCCTCAGCAGATCGCGGCGCTGGCAGAGTTTGGCTATTCGTCGTTGAATGTGCGCCGCAAATCCCGGGTTGCAGTTTTGGCGACCGGTGACGAATTG
>QWOO01000019.1 GCA_003669615.1 Planctomycetota bacterium | reverse complement strand
GTTTCGTTTTCGATCTCTGCGACGCAGTGGCTGACGCGGCGCCGGCTTCGAACCCTGCGTTGAATCCTCTGAAGGTTCGGTCGGCGATTCCGGAGACACAACGCCCGGTTGTTCAATCGGCGGTTTGCCGGCATTTGGTTTGGCCGAAGGCGGTTTCGCGGGCGACGAATTCGATTCGTCCGCCAGGCGATTCAGAAAATCCTTCAGTGCGTTTAAAGACCCGGGCGGCGGTGTCTTTGTGGAAGACTCGTTGGGATTTTCCTTTGTTGGCGATGGCCGTTCGTTGCCTGTTTCGGCGTTATCCGGTGTTTCATTCGGACGGATGGGCGATGGATCATTTTTCGGTGGCAATGGTAACGGCGCACGGCCATCTTTTTCGGCCGGAGGGATGACTCCGTCCTGTGAGAATTGTTTCAGCATGTCTCTCATCTGCTGCTGGACCGCCGGGTTCTCCATCGTCTTCTTCAGTTGATCGGGCGGCACGTCTCCCAGATTGGGAGGCACAAAACCGGGTGGCAGTTTGTCCGCGAGGTTCTTCAGAGCGTCCTGAAATCGTTGCAACTGATCAGGAGGAAGCGGCGCGTCGGGCGAAGCTGGTGAAGGGGACGAGCCCGACCTGGCAGGGTCAGCCGGCGATGTTTGATCTTCTGTTTTCGGCGCAGCCTTCGGTTTCTGCGACTGCTGTGAGTCCATCAGCGAACGCAGTCTCTTGAGCAGCTCCATGTGTTGAGCCATATTGGGGCTGTTGGATTGCGGAAGTGGCAACAAACGCTGTGACGGATCATCCTGTGCAGAGGCCACGAAACAGACAGTCATCGCAAAGGCGCTGGCGAGCCCGTGAATACTTTTAAGCCGGCCCATTAGGTTTCATCCCTCGTGATTTGCATCAGCTGAAACGAGCGTTCGCGAATGCGATCGTGTCGTTGTCTGCGTCTTCAGGATACGCTGGTCGAACACGAACAGCGATCATCGATTCGACGGAATTCGCTGTTGCGTCGCCCCCTTATTTTGGCAATCCTTCATTCAATGGCTGCAGATCCGCCGGAATGAAGAAGCCGTCCTTACGAATCAGTTCGTTGTCGAACCAAATTTCTCCGCCGCCATAGTCCGCTCGCTGGATCAGAACCAGGTCCCAGTGAACGCGGCTGCGATTGCCGTTGTCGGCTTCGTCGTACGCGTTGCCCGGCGTAAAGTGAAAAGAGCCGCCGATCTTTTCGTCGAACAGGGTGTCCAGCATCGGATGCAAAATTCGGTTGTTCGTGCCAAACGACCATTCGCCGATGTACCGCGCACCTTCGTCGGAATCCAGCACCTGATTGAGTCGATCGGGGGCATTGCGGCATGTGGCATCGACGATTTTTCCGTCCTTCAGTTCAAACCGGATTCCGTCGAACACGGTGCCCTGATAACGCGATGATGTGTTGAACAGGATGGTGCCATTCACGCTGTCCCGAACGGGCGCGGTAAAACATTCGCCGTCGGGAATGTTGCATTCTCCGGCGCATGGAACCACGGGAATGTTCCGAATCGAGAATCGCAGGTCGGTGCCAGGCGCTGTGATATGCACCTGATCGGCAGCTTCCATTCGCGCCTTCAGCGGCAGCAGGTCTGTTGCCATCTTTGCATAATCGGCCGTGCAAACATCGAAGTAGAAATCTTCGAACTGCTCGCAGCTTTTGCTGGCTGCCTGGGCCATAGAAGGCGTCGGATAGCGAAGCACGACCCAGCGAGTTTTCGGGACGCGGATATCCACATGCACCGGGTGCCACCAGTGCTGCTGATACAGATCCATGTTCATGCCGGGCACATCGGAAAACTCATTGGAGTTAGCAGAGCCGCGAATGCCAATGTACGCATTCATCTCGCTCATGACTGCCGCTTCAAATTTTCCCGCCAGCGACATACTGGTTTCTGTCGCGCCTCGGTAAAGACTTCTCAACACGGCGTTGTTCTTCACAGAGACCAGTGGAGTCGCACCGACGCGATAGGTTTCTTCCACCAGTCGGCAAATCAGATTCGGCTCGGGCAAATCAAAAGCCTCAATCAACACTTTCTGACCGGGCTGCAAGCGGCAGCTGTGATGGATCAAAACATGTGCGAGGCGATCTATTCGAGGGTCCTGCATGAATAAGGGCTCTTATTTGAAACGTGAACAGAGAAAGATGTCAGGTTCCAGATTGGTGTCTGGTTCAAAACACAAGGTCGGTATTACTGTGCCGGTCGGGAGATGGCCGCTGACGAGCCTGAGCGTTTGTCAGGTCTTCCCATGCAATTAAGTTCTTCGTAAACTGCTGTCCGAACAGCCAAATCGTACACGAGTGCACTCAATCGGACCACTCGCAATTGGCTCTGAGGCGTGGGTTCGCCCGATGAGTGAGGTCAGAGGAAATATCATGACGCTTTTTGAGCGGTTCGGTGCGAATTTATCGACAAATCTGGTTCGTCGGTCAGCAGTCGTCATTTTTGCGATGACGGTTTGTCTTTTGGCTCAGGCAATTGTCAGTGTTCAGGCGGCCGATCGTGACGCAGGGATTATTGAACATGAAGTGCAGTCCGCGTTTTCGCACATTCGCATTCGTCGATCGGGAACGACGCGAACGCTGATCTTTGTCCGTGACAATGGCGAAGAAGCGTTTGAAAGTCAGGTGAACCTGAAGTCGCCGCACGTGCTGCGGTTCAGTTACCTGCAGCACATGTTTGCCAATTACCTGCTGCAGCCGAAACAGAGCAAGGTTTTGATCGTGGGCCTTGGCGGCGGATCGATGGTTCATTTCTTGCGCAAGTATGATCCAGACGTGACTGTGGATGCCGTGGAAATTGACCCTGTCGTCGTGCAGCTGGCCGAGCGATACTTTGGACTGAAACCACAGAAAAATGTGAAGCTGATGGTGGCCGATGGGTTTGATTACTTCGCGAAGACTGAGGTCAAGTACGACACGATTTACATGGACGCGTTTCTGAAGCCTTCCGCAGACACGGACGAAACCGGCGTTCCTCTGAAGTTGCGAACGATCGAATTCTATAAACAGATTCAGAGCCGACTGACCGACGGCGGAAATGTTGTTTTCAACATCAATCCTCACGCCGAGATGAACGACGACCTGAAAACGATTGCCGAAGCATTTCCTCAGACGTACGTTTTTAGTCTGCCGAATTCTGAAGGAGTTGTCGTCGTTGGGTCTCTGCTTCCCGATCGCCGTGAAGCGGCCGCTCTGAAGAAAGCCGGCCATGAGATGGACGAGCGATTTCGAGCCGGGTTTTCGTTTGAGACGATCGCTTCGCACGTACGCAAACATTAGGACATGCGAAGGTGCAAAATTTCCGGGGGTCTATCTCGCGACGAATTCGTTTCGCACCCAGCCGTCGCCAATTCCCTCGAAATGCCCGAACGTCCAGTCGGCGGTCTCGCTAAGAATCGTGAACTCGGCGCCGTCCCGCAAAGGTTGATCGAACGCCGGTTCGTAATCTTTCCCTGTGCCTTTGCGAGCGGTCGTCTCGCCGGTAATCACACCGCCGTTTGCATTGGCCGGGTCTTGCAGTAACGCTTCCGCACCGAGTAACGAGCTGGCTAGCAGTCCGACTGTCGCCACTAGGAACAACACCGAACGCCGCAGCAGAAATCCTGAGAGGATCAGGACCGGAACAAGCATCAAGCCTGCGACCGTCAGACGCACTTTGGTTGGAAACGAAAACCATTCGCTCCAGAATAAAACATGTTTCCACCAGGGCGTCGAGGGCTGTGCAATTCTTCCCGGAGCAGCCGCCAGTGCTTGTTGGAGATTGGCCTCCAGATAGGCATCGCGAGGTCGGTATGCCTTCGCCTTGCGGTAGTTCAGAATCGCTCGCCCAAACTCACCCGCGCGATAGTACGCATTGCCGAGATTGTAAAACACGGCACCACTTCGAACACCATCCGCAACGATGGACTCCAGTTCGCGTGCCGCAGTCTGATAGTCGTCCGGACCTTTCGCGTTATCAAACATCTCCAGAGCTCGGACGAACGCTCGTTCATGGCTGCCCGATTCCGCAGCCTTCAGTTCATGTGACAACGCACCGACGCACATGACCACGATGCAGCACAATCTGAGAAAATTGAGAACTGCTTTTCTGCTGAAACCACAAGAGAAAGTCATCGACCGGCGCTCCGTTCCAGCACTGGACTGACGGATTCAATCAGCGCGGTTGCGGCGGAAATGGCGTTGTCCGCGGCGATCGCGTTGCTTCCTCCATATTCCGCACCTTCAATGGACTCCAGCAGGCTGCGCGTTTCCATCTGAATCGGTGCCGGTACTGCGGCTTCCTGCAGAGCGGCAAAGATGTCAGCGGTCGTTAATCCGTCGGCCACACGATTCTGGATATCTGCGACGAGTCCCGCGAAGGCCGATCGAACCTGACGCAGCGCATCTTTCGTCTGCCCCTGATTCTGCAGTTGCCGCGCAACAGTGAGACGCGCGAGAGCCGAGCGACGTGCTTGTGACTTTCTGGTTCCCGCGACGTCCGTGGATTTTCTTCGCCGCAGCGCCACGCCTGCTATCACGCAACCGGCAAGGCACCAAATTCCTGCGACAGCCCCCAGCCAGTGGGTCAGCTGCAGGCGTTCGTCACGGAATTCGGCCGGGTCTGTAATGTTTTGAAAGATCCCCGACTCATTTTTTTGAATGTCACTGTTCGCGGGGGAAGGGATTGCTCCGACAAGATCACCGCTGGACAGTTGCGAAGCTTCAGAAACCTCCAGCGGAATTGTCGCGGTCGTCAGTTCGGTAAACGTTTCGTTTGCCGGATCAAACGTCGTCAGCGTCAACGCAGGCAGTGAGACACCGGGGTGCTTTGGTCGCATCGCATATGCAAATTTCTTGATGTCACTGTTGACGCGTCCGGTGGGAGACTTATCGATAATGTCAAAATTTTCAGCGATCTCCGGGATCAGAGTCAGGTCGGGGGCGGCAATCAATTCGAGCGAGCCGGCCCGATCTCCGCGAGCGAACTCGAGTGTCAACGTCAGCGGATCACCGACTCGCAGTTTGGTCGGACTGGCGGACGCGGCGACATGGTATTCTCCGATGCCACCGATGAAAGTTACAGGACGCGGAGACGGAACCTCTTTGACCTCCACAGTGACGGCCGGAGCCACGGCAACAATTCGTCGGCCTACAAACTCCGCCTGCTGTTCGCCTGCCACAAAGTGACCCTTCACCATTGCAGGGCCGAACGAATACCGGTCCGATTTTTCTGCCGTATAATTTCGAGACAGTTCGTACACAAAGTAATTCACCGGCTTTTCGTCCAGCCCGTTTCTGGTTTCGCGTCCTTTGAGCACATCGAAAACCGCCGGCCTTGAGTTTCCAAACAGTGAGCCTGTTGACGCACTGATTTCGTTTACCGTTACCCCAGTTCCTTCCTGAGAAATCAATGGCTGCAGCCAGGCGGATGTGTCGATGGAGGTCAGTCCGGGGATGGCGTCCACCCAGTTGATCTGAAGATGTGGCGGCTGACGACGCAATGGTCGCAACGGGTCTGTTGTACCATCAGGAAGCGGTCGGACCAGCATTCGAGCGGTCACGGTAAACGGCTGAGTGGGATAAATCTTTGGTGGATCGACCTTCACTTCCAGCAGTACGACATCCTGCACTTCCAGATCCTGGACTTGAATAGTAAACGTGCGACTGCTGAGATCTTCGGCTCCGATTTTCATTTTCACTGGAGGGACTGTGAGTGCTCCTGCGACTTTAGGAGTCAGTCGAAAAAGATAGACGTGGCTGAACAAGTTCTGTTGTGAAATTTGGCCGTTGACGACAAAAGTGGAAGACTGATTTTGAGACTGATCTCCGTTCGGTACCACATCAAATTGCTCTCGCATCGCAGAGATATCCGGTGGTGATGGATTTTCGACGTTTCGAATCTCGACCTGGAGATCGATAGTCTCCCCGATGAAAATCTCTGCGGCACTGACAGCCACTTCAATGGCCGGATCTTCATCGGCAGCGAAGGAAGAAGTCGGAGTTAAGAGCGAAAACCAGACAAGCAGCGTTGCCATGCGGAAACTTCGCATCGACAAAAAGCCTCGCATGTTTGTCGAGCGATCGTCGACAATACGCTGGCTGTGGAATGCCAATGTTTCGCAGTTCGGAAGTTTGATGCAATCAGGAAGGTCGAGCTGACTCATGGAAGTACTTTACCAATCCTTATCCACCGGTGCGCGCCCGAAGACGCGAGCACGGATTTCACGATCGCGTTCCCGCTTTTCCTGCTGACGCTCACGTACTTTTCTTAACGCTTCCTCAATGCGATCCTGTGAAATCGGTCGCTGCTGATCATCGGCCTGCTTGTTATCGGAGGCCTTCGATTTTTTCTCGTCGGATTTCTTGTCACTGGATTTTTCATCCTGCTTCGGCTGGTCAGACTCCTTCTTCTTGTCGGAGCTTTCGTCTTTCTTGTTCTGCTGGTCGGCCGCATCCTTCGGATCATCCTTAGGCTTAGACTTGTCGTCCTGCTGCTTCTGGTCGCCTTTGTCTTCCTTCTTTTGATCGTCCTGCTTCTCGTCCTGTGACTGCTGATCCTGTTTCTGTTCTTTCTGTTCCTGCTCCTGCTCCTGCGATGGCTGTGCCTTCTGAATCTCTTCCAGAATTCGCCGGGCCTCTTCCGCAAACGGTGCAGCGGCAGCGTCATCGTGGCGGCTCAGACTTTGAACAGCAGACTCCATGGCCTCCACCGCTTTGGGAGCCAGTTCAATCGCTTTGCGTAAGCCGGCCTTTACGGCTTCGGGATCGGGCTGAGCCGGCTGCGGAGGAGTTTGTGATGCCGGAGTGGAAGGATCGACTGGTGGTGATGGAGTTGGGGGAGCCGGCTGACTTTCCAGTTGTTTAAGCTCTGCATCTGCCTTCGGAGCCAGCAGTCTGGCCTTTCGCAGCGTCTTTTCCTGATCGCGGGCGAGCGGTTCAATGTCGACCATCGTGGGTAGCGTCTGTTGCGCGGGAGCTGCAGTGGCATCTTCGCTGGACGCCGCCGAAGATTCGAGAGACTCGTCCGGTGCCGTTGCAGTCTTCAGATTGTCGGCAATCTTCGTCTGATCTCGCAGTTCTTCAGCGAGCAGCGGCTGGAATGGAATTACGGCGTCTCGAATTTTATCAAGCTCGTTCACCGCGTTCTGTTGTTCAACCGTTGCATCTTTCGACTCCTGACGAGCCAACTGACGCCCGGCGCTGGTCATGTTTTCACCGGCCTGATTCGCCCAGCTTTGAAGCAGCGAGATGCCTTCCTGAACTTCCTGAGGAATAGCGGGAGTGGTGGTGTTCTGCGAAGCGTTCTCGGGCTGTAACTCCGTGGCGACTTTTTCACGCAGAGTGGGAATTTCGCCATTCAGCTCATCCTGTGCCCGCTTCAGTTCTGCAAACAAATCGGCGGTTGTATTTTCTGGCAGTTGCTCGACGGTGTCGCGCAGCGAGTTTTGAGTCTGGAGGAGAAAATCCAGAAACTGGATCAGATTGGTTTCGTCCCTTTTTTTCTGTCGGTCAATCTCACGCCAGCGGTCGGAGTAGTGTTTGATCCAGTTACGAACGAGCTCCAGATTGCGGCGAGAGGCAGCGTGATCGGGCTGCAGTTCCAGGCAGTGACGATACGAAGCCACGGACTGCTTGAGTTCGTCAAGAATGGCCTGTCGCTTGTCAGGCGGGACGCTGTCCGGCTGCTCGCCCGCCAGCTTGCGAGCGTTCTCGGCGGACATCGTGGCAAGATTGAAATGAGACGCCGTGGCGATTTCGCGGTCCTTGCTGAGACCAGCTCGCAGATAACTGTCTCGTGCTTTTTCGGAATCACCTTTGCGATGCCATGCGCATGCTTCGTCGAAAGCCGCGATGGCCGCGTCTTCGGATTTTTCTTGTTGAAGTTCCTTCTCCGCAGCAGAAAATTCACTGCTGGCCTCTTCGAACTTCTGCTGCTCATAAAGCTTCAGGCCTTCGCGGACTTTGGCCAGCGATTCGCCCGCGTTAACAGGTGCCGTCAGCAACAGACCGACAAGCATTGCGGAAACCACAGAGAGTTGGGCCGGCTCTTTTGCCGCAGTCACTATGTGGTTTAAGGGAGCGGCAGCGATCTTTTGGACCGAGGTCGGCGAGAAAGAACTGATCGCCAGATCGGCGAGCAGAGCCAGTAGAGCGATCGCAAGAAAGATCTGGAACCGTTCGGACTTCCGAATCCTTTGCTGTGTCGCCTGACCGTCGCCGTTTCTTCCCTGAAGATGATTCACATAAAGTTCTCCGAGGTCGTAGGATCGCGTTCCGGCCGGGATATAAACTCCGGACGTTCGCACGGCAATTTCCTGAAGCAGCTTTCCATCCAGCTTACTCCAGACCTGCTGGCCGTCATGTTCGGTGTACGTCGAAGGACTGTCTCTGCGGGGCACTCGTGAACCCTGAACGGGGTCACCCAGACCGACAGTGAATACCGTTACCTTGCGCTCTGCAGCCACGGCGGCCGCCTCGAGCGGATAGGACTGCTGATCATCGCCATCGGTAATCAGCAGCACCGCCTGATCTCGTTCGGCTTTTGCATGAAACACTTCCAGAGCCTTGCGAATGGCATCACCGATCGCTGTGCCACCGCGTGGAGCACTGTTGGTATCAAGTTCATTCAGGGCTCGACGAAACGAATCATAGTCCACCGTCAGAGGGCACTTCACAACGGCCTGCCCGGCAAAAGCGATCAGGCCGATACGTTCGCCTTCGAGCCGATTTACGAGTGCCGAGACGTCCGCTCTGGCCCGCTCCAGTCGCGATGGTGGCACATCCTGTGCGAGCATCGATCGCGACACATCGATCAGGACGTACAAGTCGCTGCCTCGAGCCACAACGTTTTCCAGTTGCGTACCAAACTGAGGTCCGGCCAGGGCCATCAAACTGAAAATGACGGCCAGTTGCTGCAGCAGTTGCTTTGTCCAGAATCTTGCTCGAGTCGACACTGGAAGAACCTGTGGCCACATGGCCTGAGCGGCGAAGGATTCTCTGGCATGCTGCCTGCGTTTTTCTGAAAACAGAACAAGCGCCAGCCAGCTGACGCAGAGCGGCAGGATGAGGTATAAAAATTGTGGCCGGTGCCAGTCCATAGTTCAGGGCAGCGATCGAAACCGCGTTTCTTTAAGAACATTGATGGCAAGAACGAGAGCCAGACCTGATCCGGCGAACCATCGAAACAGTTCAGTGTATTCCGAGTACTTTGATTCTTCGAACTGACTTTTTTCGAGCCGATCAATCTGAGCGTAAACTTCCGTCAGCGCTTCTGAGTCAGACGCATGAAAGTACGTTCCGCCGGTGATCGTCGCAATTTCGCGCAGCAGTTCCTCATCAATGCGAAACTGAGCGGGCACCAGAACCGTGCGGCCAAATTCATCTTCCTGCGGCACGGGCACCACGCCGTTCCGACCGATCCCAATGGAATAAATCTTGATTCCCAGTTCTTTAGCAATGGTGGCGGCTTCACGAGGATCCACCACTCCGGCGTTGTTGTCTCCGTCTGTAAGCAGTACCAGAACTTTGCTTTTGGCTTTCGAATCTTTCAGTCGGTCGATGCCCAGCGCAACGCCGTCGCCGATGGCGGTCGCAAGTTCCTCCTGAAGTGCGTCTGCATTGATAATACGCCCCTGCTGATCTCGCACGGGTTTCGGCACCTTCAGGCTGTCGACGATGTCGACGAGCGCTCCGTGGTCGAGAGTCAGCGGACACTTACTGTCCGCGAATCCACCGAAAGCCACGAGCCCGATCAAATCGTCCGGACGTCCACTGAGCCCTTCACCTTTGGAGCCCAGAACAAACTGGCCGATGACATGTCGCACAGCCTCGAGACGACTGACGTCATCACCGTCCAGTTGAAAATCGAGAGCTTCCATGGAACCTGAGATATCAAGCACCAGCTCGACAGCAATTCCTTCGCCGGTGATCCGGGATTCTGACTTGCCCGCCTGTGGTCTCGCAAGGCCGGCGATAATCAGCAGCAGAGCCAGTCCATACAGCCACGGAAAAGTCCTGCGGACTCGTTGCATCCATGTGACGGGCAAAGTCTTCAGGTCGGCGACACTGGAAAACGTTGCGGCCGGCTGAACATGGCGGCGCGAACGGAACCAGACCAGCCAGATGGCGACAGGTCCAGGCAGCAGCAAGAGGGAGGAGTAGAAGCGAAAAGAGTCCATGGGAACGTCGGTCACAATAGAACGTCAAGTTATTCACTCAAGGCTACTGTTACCATGCCGAAACCACAAGTTCGGGCGACTGAAATACGGGCTGCTGAGCCACACGTTTCAATCCCGCGATAGTCCTGACCGCACTTGTCGGCAGGCCGGCCCTGGGAAACATGGGAGTTTCGTGCGTTGTGGACTTCTCCAGATTCCAATGAGAAAAGAATTGGCGGAAGACCTGTTCGCGGAGCGGCGGAATCACGTGGATCGGATCCGCTCGATACCATTCTGCTTTGGGGATCACGCAGGGCAAATCATTGGCTCGCGCGAATTTTTGAATGGATTCATCCAGCGCAAACGACTTATCGCAGATTTCTTTCAGGGGCATCGTACAGCGGGGAAAGAGTAAGCTGCGGGCGATCACGAAATGAACTGCGTTCAACGACTTCACGGAATCCAGCGGAAGCCCAGTCAGAATGATCCGAGCGTCCTGTCGCCAGGCTTGAATCCGGCGAATACATTCCGTAGCCGTTTCAAAGATTTTCTCCGGGCTGTGCATGTAGACAATGTCATTGCCCAGATCGGTGATCAGAACAAGCGGCGGTTTGGAGCCGCTGTCTTGCAGACTGTCCCACAGCCCGCAGTTGACGATGCCTGGCAGTCTCCGCAGCCAGAAACCGCTCCAGTCCACGTAAGATCGTCCCATTCCCAGCGAAACTCGGACATCCAGTGGACCGGGAACAGTATCGGACAACGCCTTGAGTGCCGGCTTCCAGCCCAGCGTCAAATTGCTTGCACCGAGTAACAGAACCGTCTGGCGATCTTCTGGAAGCGGCTGACTCATATTTCATCATTCGAGTATCGAACAGATCTCACCATCGCTGCGACGTCTCACCAGCATAACCTTCATCTTTGTCACACGGACAAGTTTTGAAAGATCACAATGGGGAAGAAAGCCAATTGGCTGTCGCAGAAATGTTGCATCCGGTTCGCAGGCTATTGCCGACGGTCGACCGTTACAACAACGTGACCAAAGCAATGTTCACGCTTCGGAAGTTTATCGCAAGCGACCGCCAACTTGCCAGCGGGTGCTACCCGTGCATTTCTGCCAGGGTCACCTGTTGAAGCACTTCGTACAAACGGCCGACTCAGTTTGCCTTCAGAACTCAGTTTGCCTTCAGATTAGTTGCCTCAGCTTTGAGCTGCTCGAATACGGTCAGCACGGCATCTGATGGAATTGCAAACGTTGGGAATCGGTCGGCTCGAGCGATCACGATTCCGATAGACCGACCTTCCAGATCCAGCAGCGGTCCACCGACTTTTGTGGGATAGACATCTGCATCAATCTGCAAGGCTCGAGGAAATCCACCGGAATGAGTACTCGCAAACTGCCCCATGAACTCCGGATTGTTATACAGAGGCAATAGAGGATTCTCATTGGTGAAACGCGATGTCAGCACAATGTCGATTGTCTGAATCTTGTCATCTCGCATGAAGCGAATAGCGATTTTGTCACCGGGTTTATTCGAACCAATTCGGCTGATCAGTTCCTGCGGGCTGTGCACATCGTCGCCGGCGATCGTCATGATGATATCGCCTTCCAGCAATCCATTCCGATTGGCAGCACCGCCCGCGATGACTCGCTGAATTCGAACACCGTTTGCGTCCGGCCGAGGTTCGACTCCCAGAAAGGCTTTCTTGGCGCCTTCCATCGTATGAGCCGCAACACTGACAACGGTTGGAATGAGCGCTCGTCCTTTGGGGTCCTGAATCAGAGCCAGTTCACCCACAGGCAATTGATCCTTGCGGAAATTTGCAGGCACAAGATCTGTGGCATCCACCTTCAACAGCATCAAATCGAACGAATGGTCCGAAGCCAGTTCCTTTGCGGGTAACCGACGACCGCCGGACAGAATCACTTCCGGTTCCAATGCGCCTTCCAGTTCGGAGGCTTTCGTGAGGATGTATCCGTCTGCCGACATGACGGTTCCAAGGCAGAGCAGCTTTCCGCCATCTCGAATTGCGACAACGCTCTTGCTGCTGGTCTCTGCAGCGGAGGCGTACAATTTCATCTCTTCGGCAGTTCGTTTTTCGAACTTACCGATGCGACGATTTTCGCTCAGCTGCTCCATAATTTCGTTTTCGCGTTCTTCATCTTCCATTGCCAGGACGTTCTCGTCCTCGGTTTCATCATCATCGTCAGTTTCCGGATCGACATTATCGCCGGTCACCACCGACACGATGTTATCTACACCGTCCCGGCGGATCTGGATTTCGATCTTCTGGTCTTCTTCCAGCAGGTCAAGAGTCGTGCCAAGATCCAGTCGGTCGGCAATAGGATCGCCCTGAATTTTCAGGATCACATCGCCCGATTTCAGGCCCGCTTTTTCCGCTGGTGTGTTTGGAACAACGGAAGTCACCTGCGGCACGAAGTCCTTCCATTTCAACTTCACTCCAAGGAAGGGAGACGCGGCGAGGTCGTTGTCGGTGGACCGCAGACGACCCCACTGTTCGCCGGCCAGAAGGCGATCCCATTCTTCGTGATAGCAGTCGATCGCGACGTGACGATTCTCGATGATCAGACTTGTGATCATGCTATGAATCCCGATGACCTGTCCGTTCATGTTGAACAGCGGCCCTCCTGAATCGCCCAGCAGGATTGCACAGTCAGACACCACCGTACGATTGCCCACGGAGAGGACTCGACCAATTCGTATGGGCGCTTCACGATCGGTTCGATAACCGCCCGGATGACCGAGAGCGAAGCACCATTCACCGATTTCTGTTTTCGTTGTTTGGCCCATTTCGGCGAATGGAAAACCGTCAGCCGTCGGAGGCGAGTCGTTGATTCGAAGCACTGCCGCATCGGCATCGCGATTCTTTCCAAGCACAGTGGCAGCGTATTCGCGACCGTCCGGGAAAGTGATCTGAACGATGTTCTGACGTCGACCTCGATTACCGCGCCCAGAGTCCACGACGTGCGACGCCGTGAGCACGATTCCATCTTTGCTGACAACGACTCCGCTGCCGACGCCCATGCCGTCAGACACACCGACAACAGCTCCGCGAACTTTCGCGAGTGATTTAAAGAGTTGCTGTTGCCTCTGCTGAAGGGGCTCAGGAACCTCAGCGGAGACGAATCCGACAGGAATCGTCAGGCTGAGGATTACAAGTAAGAACCGAGCAGGCATGAGCAGACGCGTCATTGTCAACTCCGACAGTTCTTTCGACTGTGTTGCGAACACACGGAGCTCTCCGCGGCAAGTCCGGGAAGAGCGGAACTTCAACGCTCCGAAAGTTTAGAGACGATCTGGAGCGACTTTCTACCATCAAAACACCAAAGAGTTGCCGTTCGGCCGCAAAAGATAAGTAGAATGTGCCCAATTGGGTCCAGATTTTTCGCAATTGCCAGATCGCTGAGCAAACATGCCAAGAAAATCTGCGACGATCGAGAACGCCCCAATTTTCTGATTCGACAAGCTCTGTGACCAACTTTGCATAATTTGCCGGGCAGACTGTCTTTTCGGGCCGACGGCGGCGTCAAGGTTCATTCTTTTGATCTTACCTGCCTCATTACAGGCACCGGGATGCCATGTGGACGCCGGAAAATCTCAATGTTGAGTCAAGTTCTTCAAAACGGCGGTAGAAAATACACTGAACGACGTCAAAATGTGTGGGTTCGTTGTCTGGCAAGCAGTGCGGTCAGTGAATCGTTTGAGGTGTCTACAGAACACAGGACTGAAATCTTCAAAAGTCATCGACTATGTGGCTGAGACCCTGTGATCACTATCAACTTTCCTGCACTCTGCCCCGCGATATGTGGCTGGGCGGAGTTGCTCTGTTGCTGTTTTGTTTTGTCAGCGAACCGGCGGTCGCACAGCAGGCTTCCAGTGCATTGTTTGGCATCACTTTGCGAAATGATTTTTTGGAAAGTCGTTTCACACGAACTCGAACTGAAGAACAGCCTGTTTCTAAATTGCTCATGGAGTCGAATGTCACCGGGTCGCAGTCCACGGTCACAGAAACACGCCTGCGAATTGTGCCAGACGC
>QWOO01000179.1 GCA_003669615.1 Planctomycetota bacterium | reverse complement strand
CTGTCTTTGTCCAGCTGTGTAAAACGCTCGGACAAAATTTTGCCGTCCTGCGCCGAGACCAGCTGAAGACCCATCGCACCGGCAATTACCAGCGCACTTGCCCAAACACATCTGCGCGGAGACAGAAGACTCATATTAAGATTCCGTGAGACTACACCTCGAAAAACGCCCTGTCGCTTAGTTCAGCGGGAGAACGAGTTCCACCTCTGAACGATCTTGAGGCTAACACGGCATGGTTCGAAATGAGTCCCGGTTTCCTGGAAAATTTCACGCGAACTGCGGGAAGAATGGGACCTTCGGCCGATCCAGTCAGGCGGATCGTGATCAACCGATCAGATTGAAGCTATTTGCCGACCTGGTAGAACATCAACTTGTCCTGCTCTCGCAAGTACAGTTTCCCGTTGACCACCACAGGATGCGCCCAGCTGTTTCCCTTCTGATAGTCGGGCGCAAAATTGCCCTTCAGCTTGTATTCGGCGGGACTCGCCTCGATCAGGGCGATCGTTCCGTCCTGGTATCGAAAACTCAAATGTCCGTCGATCAACAGCAGCGCAGCAGAACCTTCGCCAAATCCCTCGGCAGTCCACAAATGGGCCGGAGGATTTTTCTCCCAGTCGTTCGATGCAAGTTCTTCGTCAGGAACCAGATTCTGCACAACAAGCATCGCCTGTCAGTTCGCAGCAGGCTGAAATCGAATCAACCAGTGTTCAGCCTGCCTTCTATTCACCAAATCACAACGAGCTGAATGGCTTTGAGGTTAGTGGCAGTGTCTGTGATGTCGGTATCCACCGTAGCCGCCCCCGTACACTGGTGCGGAGTAAACCGGGACTGAGTAGACCGGGGCTGAGTAAACTCGCACTGGCTGGTAAACCGGCACTCTATTGAATCGGCTGTAGCCACCATACGGATTTCCGAAGCCGCCGCGGCCGTAGCCCACATTGAATTTGTTAAAGCCGTTGCCGTAGCCGATCGAGATTCCAAAAGTCGAACCACCGTGGCGATGGTCGGCCTTTGCTGAAGACGCTCCTGCAGCCATCACGGCCACAAGCACAGCAGAGATCATCATGAATCGTTTCATCGAAATTCTCCTCGTACTGAGTAGAGTTGGGGAAAATCGGCCCGGTTGTCGTTGGCGTCTCCGTGTGACTGGACGCTGAAATGATCCGACACCAGACATTGCTCCGTGGCTGGCATGCACCTTTCAACGCCGCCGACAAACCGGACCGGCAGCAACCTCGTAAAAATAGTTCTCTCTTGAGTGTTGCCTGCGTCTTTTGCGGAATGCGAAAGAAATACCGAATCATTAAAAACATCGATGAGATGCGCAAGTCTATGCCCTGAAGCATCTTGGGATGATTCACCGGTGGGCAAGTCAGGAAGAGCGGCCCCGCTTGTGACATCAACATGAGTGCGCGAATTGTCAGTGGGATGACAAAGCGGGAGGGCACCATGCTGGTTTCGTTTTACAGGGATCCGACTGCCCGGCTACTCCACCAGAATCCTCGACGGCAACTGGCTCGCCGGGACTAAGCATCTTATGAAGAAGACGCGAACCAGCACGGCCGCACCGCTGCCGGAAAAGTCTATGGTGGACTGCGCCTCGCGTTACAACGCCGTGGCAGATTTCTTTGCCCTGGAAGATGCCTACGCTCAGGAACGCAGCGGGCTCGATTTTTTTGACAACTCGCGATCAGGAAGTCGAGATCGTTCTTCTGACGAACCTGCCTCCAGCGGACGCTGATGCGGGCGTTGTTTCAGAGTTATTTCAGAGTTGTTTCGTACTCGCTGGAAGATCGAGCGAGAAAGCGATGCTGAAAGCCATGGTCCTGACGACATCCGCTACAGCTTAAGCCCACATCATTCGGGTTAAAGAATTCGGCCCCATTGCTCGTCGAGCTTTGCAGCAGAGACACTGACGGCGGTGCCGAGTTTCTGAGCGAACAGCTGAATGCGATACTCTTCCAGCATCCATCGAAAATGCATCAACATCGGATCCACGATCTGCTGCCGCTGATGATCTTTTAGCTTTTGTTCGTAACGCGCAAGCCAGGGCGACAAGTCATTTTCCAATGACTGTTCTGTCTTTAACCCGCCCGATGAAAGTCGCAGCAGCCTCTGGCGAATGCCGGTAAAATATCGAGGATACTGAATGAGCCACGGCCAGGGAGTTTCGACCAGGAAATTTGGCTGAATCAACTGAGCCAGCTGGTTCTTCATCCCAGCCAGCAGATGATCCCAGCCGGGTCCCCGCGTCTGCTCAAGTGTGCGGCGAGTTTCATGGTATTGCTGGAAGAGGTGCGGAAAGAATTGCACGAATTCCTGTGCGATGATTCCCAGCCGCTCACGACCTCGCTGCAATGTTTTATCATATGCCGCCTTTGAGCGAGCCAGCGGCTGATCCGCCAGATACGCTCGCTGCACCATCAGCAGCGACAAATGGTTCATCAGTTCCAAACCCTTGATCGACGACGACAGAAGCTTCACCTGGCCGATCTGAGGCATATTGCCGATCTGTATCAGAATCCGTTTGCGTTCCGACAACAGGATCAGACGTTGCAGTCCCTGCCGAAGAATTCGAGAGGCATCTTCGGGAGTCTGACAGAGCATCAGACTGACTGTCTCGCCGTCATCCTTCAGCGATGGAAAGGATCGCAGTAACATGCCCGCTCGTTTGATCTCAATATGTTCGGGGATATCGTAAAAATCCCAGGCCTTGAAACCTGTACGAGTCCACAAGGCCTCTTCCGGTGACGGACCAGCGGCGACCATCGCTTTTGTCGTCGTCGCAACAGCTGCCTGTGAACGTTGAATCAGCGTCGCTCGCAGATCTTTCAGATCGCGACCTTCAATAATTTTCTTTCGCTGATCATCGACGACGAGGATGTTAAACTTCAGATGATCGTCGAGCGTATTCAGGTCAAATTCGCGAGAATCGAATCTTTCGCCACCGAGCTGTGAGAGCCGTGTGGCCACGCCGGTCAGCAGATCGCCGCGTCCAAACTCCAGATCGCTGGCAACCAGTTTTGCAGTATCTGGCGCCGGAATAAAATGACGTCGCAGATGTTTGGGAAGTGAGCGAAGAAGCGCCAAAACCTTCTGTTCGAGCAGCCCGGGGACGAGCCATTCCAATCTCGACTCCGTCAACTGACCCAGGCCTTCAATCGGAACCGTGACCGTAACCCCGTCAGCGTCACGCCCGGGGTCAAGCTGATACGACAACGGCAGATGCATCGCGCCGAACTGAGCGGACTCGGGAAACATCGCCGCCTGTTCGAGGCGATGTGATTCTTCCGAAAACTGATTGATGTCAAACTGACACAGCCGAGCATTTCGAGTCACGGTTCGCTGATACCAGCGACGCAGTCGATCGCGGTCACAGCACTCTTCCGGGATCTGTGATCCATAGAATTCGAACAGCGTCTCATCACCCGGCATCATGTGATGCGAGCGAGTTTTCGCCTGCAGTTCTTTCAGCTGTTCAAGCACATCATGATTATGCTTGAGAAACGGGAACTCATGGCCCCAGCCTTTACGCTTGGCAGACGGATTGGCCGCAGTGCTGCGACCGGGGCGCACTTTCGAAGCACCGCGCGACAGAGCCTCCTCTTCATCATCGTAATCTTCGCCAGGATCGCCGTCGGTCTCGGAATCTCCAAACAGCAAACCAAATTCGACCAGCCCATGCTGAATCAGCATCTCCCGAGCTTTGACAGGCTCAACCTTCGCGTACGTCACTTTTCGACGCGGCACAATCGGCAGGCCCCACAGACTGACTTTCTCGAAGACCATGATATTTCCCGCGACAGGATCCCAGTGCGGTTCGAAATATTCACGAGTGACCAGGTGCCCGGCCAGTGGCTCAATCCACTCCGGCTGAATCCGTGCAATTGTCCGTGCAAATCGGCGACTTGTCTCCACAAGCTCACCCGCCACAAACCATTTGGCTCCTTTGGGAGCCAGTGCGGAACCAGGCCAGATGGCCAAACTGTTTCCCCCCGCACCCATAAAATCGCCATTCGGTGCCTGATAGCCGATGTTCGCCAGCAGCCCCGTCATCAGTGCTTTATGAGTTGCAGCAAAATCATTGTGACGGCCTCCACTTTCCGGTGCACGGTTGGGCGTCGGCCCTCCGTGTCCGGCACTCGTTGAAAGCGGAGCACCGGCAGCAGAAATCCGATTGGATTTGGCCTGCCCCGCCTGACCAGCTTTTGGCTTTCCGCTTTCCGCTTTTCCTCCGGCCGGTGGGCCGGCGCTCGCGTTGCTCGCTGGTCCCACTCTACGATTTTCGTGCAAGGCCCGCGCTGCCTTCGCGATTGCCTGATCATCGCTATCCGCCAGCAGATCCTTCAGCTGCGAATGCACATCGATCCATTCACGCATTCGCATGTACGACAGAAAATTCTTCTGGCACCATTTGCGAACCTGACCGTGCGACTGAGTTCTCTGTTGTTCGTGCCAGGCGTCCCACAGATTTAAAATCGTGAGGAAGTCCGAATCGCGGTTGTAAAACTTTCGATGAGCCTCATCAGCCGCCTGTTGTTTTTCGATCGGTCGTTCGCGAGGATCCTGGCTCTCCAGCAGTGCGGCAATGGCGAGCACTTCCGGCAGGGCGTGTTCATCGACAGCGGCCAGAATCATCCGACTTATTCGCGGATCGACCGGCAGACGCGCCATGCGGCGACCGATCTCGGTGAGTTCACCTTCGGGCGTAATCGCGCCGAGTTCTTCCAGAGTTTTATAGCCCTCACGAACGGTGGTCGAACGCGGCGGATCCAGAAACGGAAACTCTTCGATGTTCCCCAGCTGGAGATTAATGGTCCGCAAAATCACCGCGGCAAGATTCGTCCGTTGAATTTCCGGCGCCGTGAAGGCTTCTCGCGCGTCGAAGTCTTCTTTGCTGTAAAGACGGATGCAGATACCCGGACCGACTCGCCCGCAGCGTCCGGCCCGCTGATTGGCGGACGCCTGCGATACAGGCTCTACCGGCAAACGCTGCATACGGGATCGTGCCGAGTAGCGGCTGATGCGCGCCGTGCCAGTATCAATCACATACCGAATGCCGGGAACCGTCAGAGATGACTCAGCAACATTCGTCGCAAGAACAATTCGACGATACGCACAGGGGGAAAAGACTTTGGTCTGGTCGGCCATGGACAATCGACCGAACAACGGCACAATCTCGGTCGCAGTTTGAGGCGTGTCGCCTCGAAACCGCTTGCCGCCCAGTCGTTTTTCAACCTCCCGAATGTCGCGTTCCGTCGGCAGAAAAATGAGGATATGACCGCTGTCGATGGCCGACACTTCTGCGACGGCGTCACTGACTCCATCAAGCCAGTCACGCGTTTCGCGATTGTCCTCTTCCCCCATCGGCCCATCGGGATCGTCCAGCGGCCGGTAGCGGATATCCACTGGATACATGCGCCCGGAAATCTGCAAAACCGGAGCCGGACGCTCTGCTTTCTCATCCCCCGGTGGGCCAGCGCTCGCGTTGGTTGCTGACCCAGTCCTGCGGAAATCAATGGCCGGAACATCGGTCCCAAAATGCTCGGCAAATCGTGCCGCATCGATTGTTGCTGAAGTGATGATCACTTTCAGATCACGACGACGCGGAAGCAGCCGCTTCAGATAACCCAGCAGGAAGTCAATGTTCAGAGATCGCTCGTGCGCTTCGTCGACGATGATCGTGTCGTACTGATCGAGAAAACGATCGGTCTGTGTTTCAGCGAGCAGAATTCCGTCCGTCATCAGTCGTACGCGAGTGTTCGGCGTGCTGCTGTCGGTGAACCGGATGCGAAATCCAACCTCCTGTCCGAGCCTGCAGTTCATTTCTTCAGCGAGCCTCGCAGCGACGGATCGTGCAGCAATTCGGCGAGGCTGAGTGTGTCCGATGACGCCGCCGAGACCACGACCCATTTCGATCAAAATTTTTGGCAGCTGAGTCGACTTGCCCGAGCCAGTTTCTCCACACAGCACCACGACCTGGTTGTCGCGGATAGTGTCGATAATTTCCTGCTTCCGTGCTACGACGGGCAGATCTTCATCCCACTGCAGACGAGGCTGCCAGATTGCACGTTCTTCGCGCCGCCGTTTAGATTTTTCCAGCTGCGCCGTCAGTTTCTCGAGCAACCGGTCAAACGGTTTTCCCGATTTCTCTGCGTCGCGGATTGTTCGCATCAGCTTGCGCAGCGAAAACTGATCCACCTGCATGGCGAGAGAAATGGACTGTTCAATTTCACGTAAGGACGACATCGTCACCGGGCGACACAAAAAGGACGTGGAAGGTTCTGCGGGACGCTAAAGGATAGCAGTTCAAAGAGCGTCCGAAAAAGGAACGGCGAAACTTCCGCGCGGCGCGTTAAAGTGGAGAATCGCGGTTGAGTACCAGGCATTCCCTACAGGCCTCGACGTTCGCGATAATCCAGTTGACCCTGCCAGCCAAGCTTTCGATGCAACGTGCGATAATAGCTGTGCCCCGTCAGGCGAATCAGTTTCAAAGTGGGCTCGGCTCGAGTCACCTCAATGTAGTCATCAACTTCGAAAGGACGACGAATCTGACCGTCAATCACCAGCATGACGCCCACCGGAGCATCTTTCACGGACAGACGAAACGTGCGGTCTGCAGAATCCACGATCGGTCGAACGGTCAGCGTATGAGGACAAATCGGCGTGATTACAAAGACCTTCAGTTCCTGCCGAAGGATCGGACCACCTGCAGAAAGATTGTGAGCCGTTGAGCCAACAGGTGTGCTGATAATCAGACCGTCGCAACTGAACGTGGTCACGTCTTCATCGTCGATACGCAAACTGATATCGAGCATCTTCAAAGCGCCTGCGGACGTCACGGTGACTTCGTTCAGTCCCAGATCCGTCACAACAGTTCCGTCGGCTTTGTGATGAGAACATCGATACATCAAATGTTCGACGATCGTGTACTGGCCTCGCTTAAGCGATGGAAGTCCTTTGCGGAATTCGGCAGGGCTCAGGTCGGTCAGAAATCCCAGCCGTCCGAGATTCACTCCGATAATTGGAAGCTGCCGCTGCCCCAGTTGTCGACATCCGCGGAGAATGCTGCCATCGCCTCCCAAAACAACAACCATGTCGGCGTCCAGCTCTTCCGGGATCTGCTGATCACTGGAAAAGACTCCAACCACAAGCACGTCGCGGACGCCATCCAGGTAGGATCTCAGGTCCTCCCATGCGGCCATAATGTCTGCCCGATCACCGCCGGTCAGTACAACAATTTTTAGTTGATGATCTTTCACGCAGACTGATCCAGAAGAAGCCGGAACAAATCGGCTCACAAGTTACTTTCGGGCGATCAACGGCCGTCCCGAATGGATAGACAACTGCCGGCAATCTATCCGCTGGAACTCCTTAGCCCCAGTTTCGCCGTCGAGCAATTTGATTTTTGCAGCCAACTTAACGCATTCGGTCCGTTTCCCCGCCAGAAACGGAGGGTCGAACACTGTTTCCACGAGACCACGCGCAGAATTATGGGTGCGGCCTCGGAAAACTCCCCGATTCTTTCGGTCGCCCCGTGAACGCACGCTCGGACCTGCGGGCCCGATAAAAACATGCACATCAGCGCGGCAGAGAATTCTCAACGGGGCGGTGAGAACTCTCTCCGATCACCGTCGCTTTGACGGAGAAACAAAGTCGGGTATCGTGCTTTTGGTTCTGCCGGCGCGAAACAGTCTTATTTACGTGAACGTCAACCGAAGTGTCGACTCCGGTCGAAACTTCTGAGTCCTGTTGAATGCATTTGTGAGTTTGAAGCGTTTTTATGTACGACATTATCGGCGACATTCACGGTCACGCAGACGAACTTGTTGAGCTGCTCGAAAAGCTGGGTTACACAGAACGTGCGGGCGTCTTTCAGCATCCGGAACGCAAGGTCATCTACTGCGGTGATTTTGTGGACCGAGGCCCTCGCATTCGAGACACGATCCAGATCGCTCGCAGCATGTGTGAAGCCGAAGCAGCTCGCGCGGTCATGGGAAATCACGAACTCAATGCCCTGGCAATTCATACTCCTCATCCGAAACAGCCTGGCGAGTTTCTGCGTCCTCGCACGAAGAAAAATCTGCATCAGCATCAGGCTACGCTAACTCAGCTTGATGCCCAGGAAATGACGCAGGCGCTGGAGTGGTTTCGGTCGCTGCCTGTCAGCATCGATCTCGGAGCGTTGCGAGTTGTTCATGCCTGCTGGGATCCTGACAACCTTCAATTGATTGCGCGGAGTTTGGAAGACCACGGAAGAATGACGCCCGAGTTTCTGTATCTGGCAACTCAGACCGGCCATCCGCTGTATACTGCGATTGAACGTGTCATGAAGGGTCCGGAAATGATGCTGCCGGACGGCTGCTTTATGGTCGACAAAGAAGGAAACAAACGAAGATCGACTCGTATCCGCTGGTTTGAGCCGCACGAGAAACATACGTACGCTTCGTATTCCATTCCCGCATTGCAGCATCCGGAACTGGTGACTGTTCCGGTGCCCGACTTCGTGAAGCCGGCTCCGTATGCAAAGACGAACCCGCCGGTGTTTGTTGGCCACTACTGGCTACCCGATCGATCGCCCGCACCATTGTCAACGAACATTGCGTGCGTCGACTACAGCGTGGCAAAGGACGGAATGCTGACAGCCTATCGCTATGGAGGAGAATCGGTGCTCCGAGCTGCTAATTTCGTGACCGTACCCGCCCGCGCGTAACGAGTGTTTTGAAACGGGGCCGCGGCCTGTTGCTATGCGATGAGTGCTTTCCCGCTGAGTCAGTAGGGTATACCCTACGCGGGGATTTCCTATCTCAAAAACATTCGCGTCAGCACTAGAACCCCTCTCGTCAACTGCTGTCCCCGCACGGATGCGGGAACAACGACTCGCAAGTTTCATCTTTGGCGTGGAATCTTTCATTCGCCCGGGAAAACTTACGTTGTCCGACTCAGCAGTCGCAGGCGTCGGTGACCAAGGTCGCTGATTCAGGTCAAAGTGAGGTTCCCATGCAGGATAATTCAGAACGATCCCTGGCTTCAATGGACCTTACCTCTTTACAGCCCGGAGACGCCGTCATTGCCGACTCCAATCGCGTGAATGCCGAGTCAATTGCGTGGTGCCTGAAAGCTTATGGCGGCTTTCGAAATGTCACGGCCGTATCAACCGCAGCGGAACTGATCCAGACAATTCGAAGCCAGCGTCCTCAAATAGTTCTGGTTTGCGAAAAACTGATCGTGAAAGCTCTGCGAGATGTCTTCTCCGAACTCGCCGTGCGACTTGGGGAAACTCGAGTGGCCGTGTTTGGTGACGGTTTAACCGATCGTCAGATGGACCTGATCGTGAACAATCGAGTCACTGGTATTCTGTCGCGTGAAGATGCCATGAAGAAAATCAGCGAGCAGCTGTCGCAGATTTCCGGCGGTCAGACGGTGCTCTCGGAGCAGCTTGCGGCTCGTGTCCAGCTCAGTCGCGACGGTCACTTCCGATGTTCAGCAAGCACTCAGATGCAGAAACTGACGGATCGCCAATGGGACGTTCTGCTGAAGATTGCGGAAGGTCGTCGAGTTTCCGAAGTTGCAGAGGCTCTCGCGATTTCCGAGAAGGCCGTCGAAAGCCACAAGTATCGAATTATGCGAGCTGTCGGAGCAACGGATCGCGTCGATCTGTGTCGCTGGGCGATTCGAGAAGGCCTGATCGAGGCGTAGGCACTTTTAAATTTCCGGCGTGGCACTGGCATCTCAAATGCCTCGGGCATGCCATCAGAAGAGGAGTCCGCCGTCCTCTTCTTCGTCGGTCTTAGTTTCGGTCTTAGTATTTTTGCGAGACGCGCGAGCGGCATCCTGAGTGGAGCTTCGCTGCAGCGTGGACATTGAATCAAACTCTTCCGTTATCACTTCGCCATCCGCCGACAGTTGAGTCACCAGCTCAATTCGTTGGGCGGCGGCGTCCAGCTTGCGATGACATGTCCTGAGCAGTGACATGCCGCGTTCAAATTGCGAAAGTGATTCGTCCAGTGTTGCCTGCCCGGATTCCAGTCGCGACACAATCTGTGCCAGCTCTCCCATAGCATCCTCCAGCCCCACTTCAGGAGCGGATTCGGGTTCGGACTGAGATTTTCGCTTTGCCATTGGTCCAGCCACTTTCCCACACAGACGACAAAAACGTTCGCGGACTTCCGGAGTGGAACATCGGGCACTTCGTCGCTGCGTTGCCTGTATGCGATGTCAAATCCGCAAGGCACGTAAGCGGCCATTTGCCACTCCTCTATCCAATCGCCCAAGTGTAGCAAAAACAGAACGCCTGGCACTTCAAGAGTCGCGAGTAGTTTGAATCATTTTCGTCGTTCAGGTTATTCCACTTTTTAATCGTCGGGGTAATCCGTGGGAAAACGCACTTCGCAGACAGGCAAAGTCATCGTAATCACCGGAGTCTCTCGTGGCCTCGGTCGCGCACTGGCCACCGGCTTTGCAAAACTGGGGCACACTGTCTGTGGATGCGCACGGTCGTCCGAAGGCCTGGCATCTTTGCAGGCGGACCTTGGCGCTTCTCACCATTGGAGGGCGGTTGATGTGTCGAGTGATACGGAGGTCGCTGCATGGGCACAGGAAGTTCTGGACAGCGCAGGAGTTCCCGATCTCCTGATTAACAACGCGGCTGTCATCAATCGAAATCAAAAACTCTGGAATGTCTCGGCGGCCGATTTCGACACGATTATGTCGGTGAATGTGAGTGGCACTGCAAATGTAATCCGTCACTTCGTCCCGGCGATGGTCGACGTCGGCAGAGGCGTGATCGTCAACCTCAGCTCCGGTTGGGGCCGATCTGTTTCGGCGGAAGTGGCACCCTACTGCGCAACGAAGTGGGCGATTGAAGGCCTGACTCAGGCACTTGCAGAAGAGCTTCCTCCCGAAATGTGCGCGGTACCGCTGAACCCCGGCATCATCAACACGGAAATGCTGCGAAGCTGTTTTGCTTCCGGCGCAGAATTTTATCCATCGGGCGAGTCGTGGGCGCAAAGAGCAGTGCCATTTCTGTTGAGTCTGGGGCCAGCACAAAATGGCCAGCCATTGACCGTCCCCGAATGAATGCTCGTACGGGCCATTGGCCGTTCGGATTCCTGTTGGCCCATCGCTTGTACCTGCGGAGCGTGTTCAGGATAATCGTGCGTCGGCAGTCCCAGGTCGAAACATCTGCCACATTGCCAATTGATGGATTCAGCAGGTCACGTTTCCTGCAACGTCCTGAATCGCTCAACTGTCCCACTGTTCTCGAAGTGAGAATTCCATGAAACTGAGCGTATTGATTTTTGGAGCATTTCTGATGTCGTCTGTCGCATCCGGCGCTGAGCCGAGTTCGGAACCCTTTGGAAAAACCAAAGACGGCCAGCCGGTTGAGATCTACACCCTGAAAAACAAAACAGGGATCACGGCAAAAGTCATGACTCGCGGAGCCACACTGGTTCAACTGCATGTTCCGGACAAAGCCGGCAAGTCGTCTGATGTGCTGCTGGGATTTGATAGCGTCAGCGGATACGAATCCGATGACAACCAGTACTTTGGATGCACCACAGGACGCGTCTGCAACCGAATTGCCAAAGGTAAGTTTACGCTCGACGGCAAAGAGTACACTCTGGCCATCAACAACGAACCCAATCACCTTCATGGTGGCCTCGCGGCAAGCCTGGACAAAGTTGTTTGGAAGGCCGCTCCTTATTCTTCTGAAAAAGGGCAGGGCGTTAAGTTCAGTTTCACCAGCCCGGATGGTGCCGAAAACTATCCAGGAAATCTGAGCGTCACTGTCAGCTACTTTGTCCCGAGCGACGAAAATTCGATCTCCATTGAATACTCCGCGACGACAGACAAGGCAACTCCGGTCAATCTGACCAATCATGCTTACTTCAATCTGGCGGGTGAAGGCAGCACAACGGTACTCGACCACAGCCTGCATCTCAACGCAGATAAGTACACACCTGGCGATGACGGAATGATCCCGACCGGGGAAATTTCGCCCGTTGAAGGCACTGATCTCGACTTCCGTAAGCCCACACGCATCGGCGATCGGATTGAATCGATCGGCAAAACAGCGGCCATCGGCTACGATCATAACTTCGTACTGAACGCTAAAAAGTCGGGTGAAGAAATGACGCTCGCCGCGACTCTGACAGAATCCACATCAGGCCGCAAAATGACGGTGACGACAACGGAACCGGGGATCCAGTTCTATTCGGGGAATTTCCTGAAAGGTCAGAAAGGCAAAGGCGGAAAAGTCTACGCTCACCGCAGTGCACTCTGTCTGGAAACTCAGCACTATCCGGATTCTGTGAATCACAGCAATTTTCCGACGACGATTCTGAAACCGGGTGAGAAATTCGCGTCAAAGACGACCTACACGTTTGCGATCGAGACGCCCGTGTCTAAAAAGTAGTATCGAAACTCGATACTTGTGTTGTTCCGCGAGGCCCGGCTTTCGGATAGCCGGGCTTCGTGATTTCAGTCAGATCCGTGATAACCCGCGATCACCTCTGACAAACGCCGGTCGTTTTTTGGTCAATGGTTTTGCTTCCGTCGGGAAGCCGAAAGTCGTTCGGAGAAATCCCCATGTGGCCGGAAGGTGAGCAAACTCAGGAATTACTGAAGAACGTTGCCGACGGGGATAAGTCTGCGATGAACCGCCTGATGGACAGGCATCGTGACGCTGTGCGGCGGATGATTCAGATGCGTCTGGACCACGCTGTCGCCCGCCGCGTTGACGCAAGCGACGTGGTGCAGGATGTCTTGATGGAGGCCTCGCAGCGGCTGAATGACTATATGCAGAATCCGTCGATGCCATTTCACCTGTGGCTGCGCCAGCTTGCCAAGGATCGCATTATCGACATGCACCGTCGCCATCGCGCGGCAAAGCGTCGTTCAGTCGATCGCGAGCAGAATTTGAGCGGTTTGGGTTCTGATGACCAGTCAGCAGCTGATCTCGCCGCGTTGCTGAAAGACGCCGAGCTGACTCCCGCAGCGGCCGCTCTTCGCAAGGAAATGGAAGAGCGATTTCTTGTTGCCCTGGATCAGCTCGAAGAAAATGATCGCGAGATCGTGATCATGCGACATTTTGAGCACCTTGGAAACAGTGAGGTCGCTGAAGCATTGAAGCTGAGCGCTCCAGCCGCAGGAATGCGCTATCTGCGAGCCATCCGCCGGCTTCGAGAACTGCTCGGTGGCGAAGAATCGATGGATGGCCAGTAGCCCACTGTCCAGACTCCAATTTCAGCCATCTGATTTTCAGCCATCTGATTTCAGAGGTGCCGCACTTTCATTTTTCTGCTCAGCACGCGTAAGTTTCTGGAGCATACGCTGCATTCCCCGGACCCACCGATCGTAGTCTTCTGTTTTCAATCGAAAGAATTCCAGCACTTCCGGATGTGGCAGGATGAGAAACTGCTCCTTTCGCATGCCTTCGATGACTGAGCCGGCCGCTTCATCGGCGGAGATCGCATGCAGATGCAAATAGCGATGGATAGGATCGGAATCGTCCAGCATGTCCGTTTCCACTCCCAGCGGGCAAACGCAGGAAACGCGAATTCCCTGCCGACCGTAACGCACCGACAACCATTCGGCCATCGCGACATCTGCATGTTTGGTCACAGAATACGATGCTGAGCCGATCTCTGTCAGAACTCCGGCAGCTGACGCTGTATGAACAAGGTAGCCTTCGCCTCTTTCAAGCATATGCGGTATCACGGCACGCGCGGCAAACAGCCGTGACATCACGTTCACGTCCCACATCCGCTGCCACTCATCGTTGGAGGATTCCAGCCCGCCCTTGAAGGTTATTCCAGCATTGGAGCAAAAGACATCCACGTGACCGCCGTGTTGAATTGCCTGAGCCACCAGTCGCTGCAAATCCTGTTCGATCGCAACGTCACAGCAGTTGGCGATGCCCCGAGAACCCAACGCCGCCGCAACTTCACGCGCGGCACTTTCGTCACGGTCAGAGACAACGACCAGACGTGCTCCCTCGGCTGCAAATCGCCGACACAAGGCCGCCCCGATACCGCGACCGGCGCCGGTCACCACAACAACCTTATCCTTCACTTCCATGTGCGCCGCGAACCTCAGAGTTTAATGAAATCTTCCAATAATCAGTCCATCACACTCAGCCAACGGGGCCCGCAGAAGCTCAACGCCCGCCGCACGCAAATCTCCAATCATCACTCGGAAAGATGAATGGTTGTTCGCTGAG
>QWOO01000301.1 GCA_003669615.1 Planctomycetota bacterium | reverse complement strand
CCCTGTTGCTGCCCGCAGTACAAGCTGCTCGCGAAGCCGCGCGGCGAACGCAGTGCAAAAATAATTTGAAACAGCTCGGTCTTGCTCTGCACAACTATCTCGGTACCTACTCAGTGTTTCCGCCGGCCGCGATTGTGGATGGGGTCAGAATTGGTCAGCCGTGGTCTGGTCAGGCGATGTTGCTGCCCTACGTCGAAGGCTCCAACGAATACTCAAAGATCAACTTTGGACTTGGCTACGGAGACGGCGTGAACAAGTCCGCCTTTCCGCCCAATGGAATCGCGACCCAGCGAATTTCGGTACTGCTCTGCCCAGGCGATGTAAACGACAAGGTGCGAGTCAACGCCTCTACCGGCCTCGCGGAACATTATCCGCTGTGCTACGTCTTTGGTGCGGGCCAGTACCAGGTCTATAACCCGACAACCGGACAGGATGGGGGTGCGGCGTTCGCTGTCAATGGAAAACTATCAGACCGAAATTTTACGGATGGTCTGAGCAACACTGTGGGAATGGCGGAAGTGAAGGCATTCACGAACCGCGTGCATGATGCAACACTTCCCGCGATCGCCCCGACATCTCCGGCCGCCGTAGCAGGCAGCATTTCGGGCGGTGCTTTCGCCAATACTGGCCATACGGAATGGGTTTGCGGTCGGGCTATACACAATGGATTCACCACGGTGTTCGGTCCCAACACAGTGGTGCCGTATACAAATGGCGGCGTCAACTACGATATTGACGTCTGCAGCAGCCGCGAAGGTGCAAGTGCCTCGCTGATCACCTACGGTGTGATCACGTCTCGCAGCTATCACACGGGAATCGTAAACACACTGCTGATGGATGGCTCCTGCCGATCGATCAGCAACAACATCGATTTGAACACGTGGCGAAACCTCGGCGCTCGCTCCGATGGCACTGTTATTGGCGAATTTTAATAGAGCCGGCCGACATCTATCCACGGGGAAAACAAAAAGGGCCCACACTGCAATGCAGGTGGGCCCTTTTCTGTTCTGAGTAATCTGTTATCGCTCTTTGATATGCCGTTTGACGGGTTGAAGAATTACAGCCATCCCATCACACCGGCTGCAACAATGGTCACTCCTGTAACCACAAGAATTGCAACGAGCAAACGTCGCACGGCTCGCTGCTGCTGACTTCGGATTGATAAAACGGTTTCCATGACGGCCACTCGATTGTAGCGAGCGACAGTGCTGTCACCTGGAGCGGACGGCTTGATGGACCAGCTTCCAGCGCTTGACTTGGGTTCCAGTGCTTTGACTGCGGTAGAGTTCACAACGACACCTGTTCTGAAGAGGGGTAAATTCATCTAACACTTACCGCGAAGTTCCCTCCGGGCCTCTGCGGTAAGATTCTGTCTTTATTTTGATCAGACGTCCTGTACAGAACGTCTGATTTCGACTGGACGACCAGCGCCAATCGAGCGGCAGTTTCTGTTCTCTGACAGATCCCTGATTAAGTGTGTGCTCGATTGCCCGCCCGGACACATCCATGGTTGTTCAGTTTCATAGTTGTTCAGTTAAACCAACGGGGCCGGCCAGCGAAACTTTGCGAACGAAACGCGGGTGCGCTCGTCCTGCTGGCTGTTTCACTGGACCGTTTCCCCCAATGGACCCTGACAGTCAGTCTCAGATCAGAACCGCTTTGCGAACTTCTGACTTGTGGCGATTTAAACGCCGACTGACCTGATAAGCGGCTCGGTCGATTGCTTCACCGACGGCCGCTTTCACCGACTCTGCCTGATCGTGAACAATCACATCGGCCAGACCGGTCATTGCTATCTGAATGATACACCGAATGTCGTCTCCTCCGCGAGGCCCGTTTTCATCTCGAACGGTAACCTTAATATCGCGAATTACCGAGTCGAACCGATCAAAAGCCGACTCGCATCTGGAATAGATGAACTCTTCGATATCCTTTGAAAACGCATGATCTCCGTGAAACAGAATCTTCATTGCATCGCCCTTTTCTTCGTACCATTTCTGGACAGTTTCAGGACACTCAATGGAATAATCTGGCTGCAAACAGCCGCTGTCTCGGTTGTGACCGCCCACACGGCCACGAGGTTCACACACTAAAGGTTGGCTTTCAGAATTTCGTTTCTACTTTCATTGTGCAAAAATGAACCGAGGCAGTTGCCAGCAGAATTCCTCTCTCAAGTAATACGCGAAATTCGCAGCAGCGTCACAATATTTATGGGCGATTTCGACATTATTTGATCACAGTTTTTCTTTCTCCTGTCGAGAACGTTTTTTCCTTTTGCGGGATTTGGATTTCACTATGTGGGATTTGTCGAAAAAGACAGCGATTGTCACCGGGGCCAGTCGAGGAATTGGCTTTGGAATCGCGCAGGCGTTGCTGGATGCCGGCTGCTCTGTTGCTATTTGTGCACGTAACCGTTCGGCAGTCGATGATGCGAAAAATCGACTGAAGGGCCCGGCGGAACGCATTCTCGCGGTACCGGCCGATGTGAGCATTGAATCCGATGTTGAAAACTTATTTCAACAGGTTCAAAGTCAGTTTTCGGGGCTTGATCTGCTGATCAATAACGCCGGAGCTTTTGATGGCGGCCCTGTAGAAGATCTGTCGCTGCAGGCGTGGAACAATGTGGTGACTTCGTGTCTGACGGGCACATTTTTATGCACTCGCGCTGCGTTTCGAATCATGAAGCCGCAGCAGCGAGGCCGTATCCTGAACATTGGATCCATCTCTGCTCAGCGGCCTCGTGAAAATTCGACCGCCTACACCGCGGCAAAATTTGGAGTGCAGGGATTCACGCATGCGGCTGCACTTGAAGGGCGTCGGCACGGAATCGTGGTCAGCTGTCTGCATCCGGGCAATGTGCTGGTGGAGCGCCGTCAGGCTTCCGGAGTCAAAGCAGACGACGAACCAATGATGCCAGTGTCGTCGATAGTCACTGCAGCGATGACGATGTTAACGATGCCCGACAATGTCAATTTTTTGGAAGCCATCGTGCTGCCCAATGAACAACTTTATGTTGGTCGAGGTTAATCCCCAAAGTCGTTGATGCAGCCCATCAGGTTTTCCAGCATGCAGACTTTTTGACGCACGGTGCCGAGTCGCAATTATGGCGAGGTCAGACCGGTGCTTGTGATACCCGTCACCGAAGCTTCGCAGGGCTTGCAGTCGTTACTGCGGAACGGTGCCTTCCACCTGTCTCGCAGGGACGCTTTCTTTACGCTTCGGCCTGGATCAGCAGACTGCAGCGAGTGGTTGTACCAGTTCGCGATATCCTTTGAGATCTCGTGCATCAGTGCCTGAGGACTGTTGTGGCCGGGTGAAGGTTCACAGCCACGTTGGGTGCTAAACAGCTTTTCACGAAGAGTGCGCTTCGGCTGGCTGTCGGTCAGTCGATAGTCGACTCCCGACCAGGTGGCGGTCGTTGCGAAGATCGGATCCTGAGAGTCGCCGTTCAACACTCGGATTTCGAGTGTTGTCAGCAGAGGAAAGTAGGGCCGATACTCGATGACGCGTACAACGAGAATCTGGTCGACCACTGGCGGAGCGGCGGCCATCAGCAACGGATTGGGCGGCAGCTGTGTAGGTAAAGTGTCCTGAGCATCTGTAAAGGCCACAGTGATCACATCGCTGGCCGATTTCCCTGGAGCCAGTGACGGAATTGCGGCCACTGACTGTAGTGTTGCCATCGGCTGCACTGCCAGCGAGCCGCCTGAAAGCTGCAGTTCACGCACCAGAACGGTTCCCAGTCGCGATGCAAACTGTACGTGCACAGGATCAGTATTGCTTTGCAATGCGAGTCCCAGTTTTGTCGCGGGCACATGGGATGCACGATCAGCGAATTCAGGGTTGTCCGTTTTTCCACGCAGTGGATTTGATGTGAAGCGAGTCGAAACGGCTGGCGCATCGCCGGCGACGCCCTCATGCAACTGGCACCCTGCTGCAAGCAGTAATGTCACCGCGGCCCAGGCAGCCCGCCGTCCTGCGCGGACAGCAATATCGAATCTGCAGCAGCTGTTCATAACTCCTCGTCCACTGGAGGCAGAACGGAAGTCTGTTCAACAGGCTGAGCTGCACTTCTAACGCTTCTGGCGGGTGTCGGCATCTGCGGACGAGCCTCGACAGGAGGTTCAGCAGGAGCCATCTCATCCATATACTCTGAAAGTGAGTCGATCGATTTGATCACTTCGCGGTGCGACTCGCTCGCCTGACGCTTCAACGCTTCGTTCTCGTTTCGCAGACGTATCTGCTCAAGCTCCATGCTCAACATGGCCTGCTTCGTGACCTCCGTGACGGTCTGCAGTCCTTCCAGCTTTTCCGTCATGTCAGCCACTTGTCGTTCACATCGCAGCAATTTTTCATCGACAGGCCACACGACCGGCGTGCGGGAAGCGGGGCCGCCCAGTCCTTCAGCCTGCTCACGCAAACGTTCCTCCGTCATAAATCCTTCAGGCGGAACTGGAGGCGGCACATCGGGAATCAACTTCCAGCCTGGAGGAATTGCAGCCATATTCCCCATCGGAACTGGCGGCACAGGCATCAGCGTCGCATTTGTTGCAGACGTACCATAAGCCGCATTCGCAGTCTGCTGTCCGGCAATCGAAAGCTGGGCGCCCGGCACAGCCGCCGGAGCGGGCGACGCTTGTGGCACCGGCATGGCCGTCATTGCCGTTGCGGCCGGCGCTGCACAGTCGGGTTTTGCGCAAGGATCAGCGGCCGCGGCTGCTACAGCCGCTGGTGCCGGCGTCGGGCCATTCAACATGTTTTTTGAGAACGCGCATCCGCTCATGATCAGCAGACATGCGGAGCCCATCGCAACCGACATCATTCGCTGTTGGGCGAAGTGAATCATGGCAGTTCGCCAAACTGTTTTCAGAGCGTGCAGGCCATTCATGGCTAAGTATTCCGAATAACAGATTTCAGGAGGACAGAACCAAAACCTAACGTCTCAGCCTCAACTTGCTGCGTGGGCGATTGCTACGTGGCCGAGTCGACAACACCCGGTTCATGGGCGTCGTCATAGGAGCATTCAATAATGGTTACTTCACCACATCCGCAGTGCAGAATGATTTCACTAATGTCGCCGGTCTCCGGATTCATTCGGACCGACACGGTAGACTCATCGCGGTGACAGCGAACCTGCTGACCGAGTCGTACAGGAGCGTCGCTGAATCGTACCTGCTGGCTGGACAGCACTCGGCCTCGTGAACTGACGACAGCACTCATAGGATCACTCATGACTGAAGAAGAGATTGTTGAAATACAATCCGAGATTTACATAACATCGTCGTTCGCATGATCATCACGGCCGGCGATCAGGATTTATTCCGCCGCTTCACGATCGATTTGAGCTGCAGTTCCGCCGCCGTCAACAACCGCGAGACGCGAGATTCTGACAGGCCAAGGACCTGCCCGATTTCCTTCATCCGCATGTCTTCCATGTGATACATCGTGACCGCCATTCGCATCTTGTCCGGGAGCTGTTCAATCGCATCGGCCAGTACTTTTCTCTCGTCGTCTCGATGAGACCCGGCATCGACCTGTGTTTCACGATTCATCGGAACCGGCAATTCGCCCAGTTCATCCGCCCAGTTTTCCGGACGTGTCAGCCGCATGGCGGTCAGACAGTCTTCGACTTCGCGAATTGTCAGATTGGTGGCTGTTGCGAGCTTTTCCGGCGTCAGCGGGGGATCCATATGCGTGGAGGCATCGCGGATCAGTGCCCAGTTCTGCAGGATCGACTGAGGCACCGGACAGTTGCGTCGCAGTTCATCCAGGATGGCTCCTCGAATGCGCTGATAAGCAAAGGTTGTAAACGCTACGCCGCGAGCTGGATCGTACTGACCGGCGGCTTCGACGAGTCCCAGGATTCCTGCGGACTCCAGATTTTCGTGATCCACATAATCCGGCAGTGATCCCAGCATCTTTCCCAGAATATGGCGCACGTACGACAAATGCTCCAGGATCAATCGATCCCGCAGATCCATCGTACATACTTTGTGATAGGCTCTTACGGCAGAGTGCATGCGAGTGCTCATTTAGATGATTTCGCAGTCTTGGATGCGTCAAATAACACAATGAATGACATACGGTGTCGTCCCTGACTCAACTGTCGTTCGCACCGGGATCCGCCATTGTTTGAAGTACTCTGACAAACGCTCTTACACAAACAGTCGACACCAGCGCAGCAATGGCTGCCCGCATTACGATCTCGGCCGGGCCCACGCTGCGCGCGATTCCAATCAGCATGACCAGGCAGCTCACCAGCAACCCGCAGGAGCGTCCCCAGGGACGTCGATCCAGAATGATTTCGTTAATATGCATGGAACAATTTGCTCAGGATTCGTGTCGATGGTTTCGGTTTTTTTGTGATGATACTGGTTGCTGTTACGACATCCGGACTAAGCAGCTCCGCGAAGTTGCTGACTGTCGGCAGCTGCCTCGGGACCAACGATATCGTCATACTGCAGCATGACTGCGGAGTCTATAATCAGGTCGTTGGGCACTTCCTGATATGCGATAACGCCGACTTCCGGCGATGTGCGAGCAAGCAGTCGCTTCAGCGGCCGACGAACTTTTTGATCCACCAGCAGTGCCAGTGGAAGCTGACGTCGATCCGATTCACGTGCCGCTTTTCCGATGGCTTCAATAAGACGCGTCAGCGGCCCCGCTCCCAGAGCGAGCTGATCCTGATGCAGTGATTGGCGCATCCGAGTGTCAAGCTTCGGTTCCATCGCGATGACTCTCAGACGCCCATCGGCGGCCCGGAATCGCTCGCAGACCAGTCGCCCCAAATCCACTCGCACATGGTCCGTCAGTTCTTCACTGCTCTTGCTTTGCGGTGCATTGTTAACAATCGACTCAAGGATGAGCGTGATATCTGCCAAAGGGATGCGGTCTTCCGCCAATTGGATAAGAACCTGATGCAGTGTTCCCATACGGATGATCTCCGGCTTAATCTCGTCAACAATGGTAGGAGCAAACTCACGGGCTCTGTCGAGCATTTGCTTCAACGCTTCGCGAGTGAGAAGTTCGTGTGCGAAGTTCTTTAAAACTTCACCAAGATGTGTGATCATGACACTCAGAGGATCCACGACTGTGCAGCCCTGAATCTCGGCCGATCGACGGCTTTCCAGATTGATCCAGCGTGCATTTAAACCGAACGCCGGTTCGGTGGTCGCCTCACCGGTCACCGTGACCTGACGACCTTCGGGAAGGATGGCCAGCAGCTGTTCCGTTCGAAGTTCACCGCCCGCCACTCGCCGACCGGCCACGAGAATTCTGTATTCTTCCGGCTGCAGCCCTGTCAAATTGCTGTTCACCCGGATCGGCGGAACCCACAAGCCCTGCGATCGAGAGAACTCCCTTCGCAGCGCGGTAATTCGTTCTGACAGGCCTTTGACTCGTTTACTTTGGATAAATGGAACCAGTCTCGCGCCCACTTCTACCACTGCTCGATCTGTCAGCAGGAATTCGTCGAGATGGCGTTCGTCGTCAGGTTCAGCTGCCTTCTCAGGATCTGTCCCTTCTGGAGGAACGGCCAACGCAACCGGTTCCGTCTTGCGTCGCGCCAGCATCACCATACCCACTGAGATCCCGAGGAACGGCAGTTTCGGAAGCCCGGGCATCAGTGCGATCAGACCCAGAATTCCGGCGCCCACCCAAATGGATCGTCGTGATGTGAAAAGCTGACCGCCGATTTCGTCACCGAGGCTGTCGTCGGAAGTTGTTTTGGTGACCAGAATACCGGCGGTGGTGGCAATCACGAGAGCCGGGATCTGAGTGACGAGACCATCGCCTATGCTGAGGATTGAAAATGTTCGCACGGACTGACTGAACGACATGCCGTTCACCATGCCCATGATAATTCCACCGATGAGGTTCACGCCGGTGATGATCAGGCCGGCGATTGCATCCCCTCGCACGAATTTACTCGCACCGTCCATCGCTCCGTAAAATTCAGTCTCGCGAGACAGTTCATCACGTCGTCGTCGGGCTTCTTTATCGTTGATGCTTCCCGCGTTGAGTTCCGCGTCAATCGCCATCTGCTTTCCAGGCATCGCGTCCAGAGTGAATCGTGCAGACACTTCGGCGATACGTCCGGCACCTTTCGTGATCACCATAAACTGAATGATGACGAGGATCAGAAAGATCGTCAGACCGACGACCAGTTCTCCACCCACCACATAGTTTCCGAATGCCGTCACGATATGTCCGGCGTCACCTTCCAGAAGGATGAGACGTGTGGTCGCGACATTCAGTGAAAGTCGATACAGCGTGAGCAGCAGCAGCAGCGACGGGAAAACCGTCAGCTCTAAAGCACGCTTGGCGCTGAGTGTTACCAGCAGCAGCAAAATGGTCGCTGCAAGATTCGCGGCCAGCAACACGTCCAGCAGCCATTGCGGCAGAGGGACCAGCATGACGACCAGTCCAAGGATCATGCCGAATGAAAGCAACGTTTCACTCTGCCTGAGCCAGTGACCAGTGGAAGTGCCAGTTGTGGTTGTGGGCGTTGACATGGTTTATGTGCAGCAGCAAAAATCAAAATACAGTGCAGAAGAAGCAGGTGACGCAGTGATCACGGCAACGCCTGCGGTTAGTGGAAACTCAGACTCAGAACTCTTGCGATCAGCTGCCAGCCATCGACAAGGACAAACAACAAAATTTTGAACGGAGTTGAGATCACCATCGGCGGCATCATCATCATGCCCAGTGACATGAGAATGACGGATACGACGAGGTCGATCAGGATGAACGGGATGTACAGGCAGAAGCCCATGATGAATGCTGTCTTCAATTCGCTGATCACATACGCCGGAATCAGAACCTGCATCGGCGTATCTGCGGCCGTTTGAATGGTGCTGACTTTGGCCATGCGGGCGAACAGGGCGATGTCCGCTTTGCGTGTCTGCCGGATCATGAAATCGTGAAGGGCGGCCGATCCGTTGGTCCAGGCGGTTTGACCGTCGATGGTGTCTTCGAGATACGGTCGAATCGATTCCTTCTCGATCTTTGACAGGGTCGGTCCCATCACAAACATCGTGAGAAACAGCGACAGGCCAAGAATGACCTGCGTCGGAGGGATTTCCTGAGTCGACAGAGCACGGCGCACGAAAGACAGCACGATCACAATTCGAGTGAACGCGGTCATCGTGACGAGAGCCGCCGAAATCAGTGCCATTCCCCCCAGAAACAAGGCAACCTTGATCTGCGGTGAAAGTCCCTGAAACCCGTCGGACTCGATGATCTGTTGAACTGTTTGTGCGGAATCCATTCCGGCAGCCAGTGGAAAAGTAGTTGAACAACGTATTAAAGAACTTGTCGCGATATCAAAGGTGGAGGGATTAGTCGGCAGCAGCAGGAAGGTGAGATCTGAAGTCGGAAAGCTGGTAGGCCGTTGAAGCGACCGGCTTGGTGTTCATGTCGTGCTCCATTTCGTCGAAGTCATCGTTGAAGGACGAAGACGCCAGAACCAGTTGTCGGATGCCTCCTGCATCTGACGCTACGAGTGCTCTATAGCCGGCCATTTCAATCAGTGAGACTGTTTTGCCCGGACCGAGCGAAAGTGTTTCCAATACGCGAGAGCGCGAATTCGGTGTGGGAAGCAGACCGCGCTGACGTTGCCAGCGACGAACTCCCAATGCACCCAGACTGAACAGACATAAGGCAATCACGACCCATGCGACAGCTCGCATGATGACGTGGGCCGGACTTGCTGCCGCTGTCACTTCGGCTCCAACACCGATCTCCGAAGACGTGTTTTTCGGCTGAGAGTTTGTGTCGGAATCGACGTTGCTTTCCGTGTCGGTCAGATCCAGAAACACGGCCGCAGGCTTTTCTGTCACCGCATAACCCGCTGCCGTCACCTGATTCGGCTGTTCTGATTCCGTTCGCTCGGCATCGACGTCGGTTGCCAGCGGCGAGTTCTCTGACTGTGGCGAGTTCTCTGCCAGCGGCGTTGGTCTCAATGGAGTTGGCCGAACAGGAGCCATCTGAGCGTGAGTATTCGTGACATTCGCAGTCGGACGGTCATGGTCATCCCGACCTGAGTTGTCTTCTGCCGCTCGTTCCTGCGCGGCCGACTGATGTGCCGCTCGGCGGATCGTCGGCGCTGCCGCCTCCTGTTCGAAGGCTTCGTCGCTCGTTGACGTGGTCCTGGCAGGCGGAGAAAAGCTGGATTTCGGACGCTTCTGCGGAGCAGGTTTGTCCCAGCTGGATTCTTCTTCTGGCGTCGAACGCGTGGCATGAGCCTGCTGAACAATTCGTTCGGCCAGTCGAGGATCAATCTTTCCGGACGCCTGAGAGCGAGATTTTTGCGATGTGCTGGTTTGCTGCGCAGAAACCGACTGTAAACCGGCAAAGGCCACGGCGGCCATGCAAAGCATACTCAGTCCACGTCGCCGCAGCGGCGAACCAAGATGGTCGCTTCGGCGGGTTGAAGATTGAGTTGGCATTTCCTGGTGGTACATAGCTGGTCTCGTCCGTGAGCCACAATGAGGGCTGAAACTCCGTCATAACCTTACAAGCCGTGCTTATGAGGCTGTTGTTATCGTTTCCTTGATGATGAACGCGGCAGTTTATCTCCGCCGTCGTCAGCACTCACAATTTCCGTAATGCGAACAGCGAAACGATCGTCGATGACGACAACTTCACCGCTGGCAATTCGCACTCCCTGCGCCATCACGTCAACTGGTTCCGAGACAGCTCGGTTGAGTTCAACGACGGCACCTTCACCCAGTTTTAATAGTTCACCGATCGGCATGGTGACTCGACCAATCTCTACCGAGATTTCGATGCTCACTTCTGCAAATCGTTCCAGCGGCATTGCCGTGCTGGCTCGAGTACGCGACACCTGCGGAAACTCAACCGGATGTGCTTCAGGAACGGAGGGTTCTCCACCTGGCATAATCTGGTCGAGCGCCGATTCGGTCGCTTCGAGGGTTTCGGCAGACGATTCGTTCACGCCTGTCTCCTCAATCTTTCCGGGACGCCAAAATTCGGAACCCCTGTCGCTGCCCCAGCCGACAAGGGAAACCCAACCACTGTAGACGACCGGCGATCCTTGCTTCCAATGGACTTCCGGCCGACTGATCAAGTACTAATGTGTCACCAACAGCCAGGCGATTCATTTCGCCCAGTGTCAGGGTTGCCTTCCCGAGTCCCACGGTCATGGCGACAGGAAGTGATTCTGCTAACGCTCGCATTTGAGGCGATGCGTTCTGTTCGGACGCGGCAGGCACTGCCGTTTCGTTGATACCAATTGATTCGAGCCCCGCCTGAGGCATCAGCATCACAAATGTTTCTTCACCCACGGCGGTTGTCACCACGACCACGATCCGTACCAGATTTTCTCTGGGCTGGAAGATGCGGCTTCGCAGCGGTCGCACGATGACCTGATCCATTTCGACCGGCAACGGAGTCACCTCGGGCCAGCCCTGACTCAAGGCTCTCGCAATCTCGCCGAAGAGCAATTCCACGAGTGAAAGTTCTGCGGCCGTCAGAGGACGTTGCTCGGGCCATGTGTCGCCAAGCGTTCCCAGCATCTCGCTGACCAGTGTCAGCACGATGCGATTGGAGAACGCGACCATACCGTCAAATCTGTCGGGGCCAATCTTCAGCAGTGCCGCATAACCGGGATCGGGAAGTGCCTGTTGAGCCTTCTGAGCGACGGAAGAATCAATTCGTGCGGGCTGCAGAGTGATACGAGTTCCTGCCAGCGACTGCCAGTATTCCTGCAGCATTGACGTGGCTGTGGCGTTCCAGGAAGACAGCGCGCGATTCGCTGTCCCCGCCAGTCGGCGCGGGGCAGAGAAGTCGATACTTGTAAGAGTTTCCGGGTTGCTCATTGTACGTTGAATTCTTCAAACAGAACGTCATAAATCTGGTCGTAACCGTCCGGACAAAGCACACTGTTGAAGTGATCGCGAATCTCTCGACGCAGTCGGTTCTGACCGGCTGCACCGCGAATGTCTTCCAGATCGAGATCTGAGATTTTGCTCAGCAGCCAGTTGCGCAACAGAATGCGTTTGGCTTCCACACGCTTCTTAAAGTCTTCTTCAACAGACATCGGAATCTGCATGGTGATCGCGACTCGAAGGTACCTCGACATGCGGCCTTCATCGAGGTTGACGACGATCCCCTGATCTTTACCCGGGTCCGCGAATGGAAGGAAGACTGTTTCTTCTTCCTTCGGCAGCGAGAACATGTTCGATTTTTTTGACTTCTTTGCCGATGGCTTGGTACTGGCAGCAGAATGTGCCGATGCATCGTCGGCAACCGCTTCATGACCGCCTTCCGCGGCATCTTCCGAAGCGTGCTCTTCTTCCGGCGCAGCGTGACTCTGGCCGGCCAGCATGAACGGCAGTGCGCTTCCAAGACCAGCGCTGATTACGCCTACTGCGATCCATGGAACAATTCCACCGCCGGAAGACTTTTCAGCGCTTCCTGCCGGGTTTGCTGCATCATGACTGGCATGGTCTGACATAACGACGACTCTTGTGTTAACTGTTTTCCGTCTGACGGTTCGTAACAACGAACTCGTTCTTGCTCCGTCAAACAAAGCAGCGCACGGTCGATCTGGCGACTTGCTTCTGCCCGTGTCTCATCAATCGTCACTTGTTGAGGAGGCACATAGTGGATTTGCCGATCAGGCAAACTATGACGCCACCCAGAACCCGTTTGATGAATGCTGCACTCCTGTGTCAGAGTGGCGAATCCCCGCACTGCAGTAGAAGGATTCACCAATGAGGGAAATCATGCACTGGGGGAATGCGAAGATTGGATGACTCTTTCAGAATGGATGGAAGTCGCCGCTGGGCTCGCTAAGATCCCATGCTGGCGATGGCTCCTTTTTGCGAATCTCTCCAGTCGAGAATTCTCTATGGCTGTGTTTCGACGGCGACTCTCCGCAGACGCAACAATCGGGCCGAGAGGCCATTTGGCTCTCGGGTGCTTTCTTGCGGTTTCCTGCTGCACGGCCGTCGTCATCATGACGTTCGCCGAATCTGCCCGGGCATTTGAAGAGAAAACGCCGTCGTCGCCGGTCGATTTTAATCGAGACATCCGGCCGATTTTGTCCAACCATTGCTTCCAATGCCACGGAGCCGACGAATCATCCCGCGCCTCTGAGCTGCGGCTGGATAGCCGGGAATCTGCTGTTGAACGGGGAGCCATCAATCCCGCGGCACTTGCGGACAGCCATCTGCTGGGCCGAATTACATCGACCAATTCTGAAGAACGGATGCCGCCGGCCGAAGCGAATAAGCCGCTGAATGATCGACAGATTCAACTCCTGCAGCAGTGGATTGCTGAAGGTGCTCGTTATGAGGATCACTGGGCCTTTCGCCCGGTTCAGAAACCTGCCGTTCCATCGTCCCCGGACGCGACGTGGTCCAGAAACGAAATTGACGCATTTGTGCTTGCCCGTCTGGACCAGGCCAGATTGAAACCGTCACCGGCAGCCGATCGAGCCACCTTGATTCGTCGCGCCTATCAGGATGTGACGGGACTGTTGCCGTCCTGGCAGGAAGTGAAGGCATTTGAAAACGATACCGCCGCGGACGCCTGGAATACGGTGATTGACCGCCTTCTGCAAAGTCCGCACTATGGCGAACGCTGGGGCCGGCATTGGCTCGATCAGGCACGCTACGCCGATTCCAATGGCTACACAATCGATGGTCCTCGCATCATGTGGCCCTATCGAGACTGGGTGATTGCCGCTTTGAATAACGACATGCCCTTCGATCAGTTTACCATTGAACAATTGGCCGGCGATCTGTTGCCGAACGCCTCGAAATCGCAGCGAGTCGCATCGGCGTTTCATCGCAATACGATGATTAACGAAGAAGGCGGCGTGAAACCTGATCAGTACCGTCATGAAGCTTTGATCGATCGAGTCAGCACAACCGGCGCCGTGTGGCTGGGTCTGACGGTGGGGTGTGCTCAATGCCATTCGCACAAGTTTGACCCCATCAGTCATGACGAATTTTATCGGATGTACGCGTTTTTTAACGGGGCCTCCGATGCGAACAATGCCGGTGAAACGGTCGATGTGCTTTCGGAAGAGATGTTTGGCTGGTCAGAAACTCAGCGGAATCAGCTTGTTGAACTGCAGGAACTTCGCAAAGAAAAATCAGACATTGAACTCAATTCACCAGATCAACCAGCCTTGTCGAGTCTGGAATGGCACTGGCAGCCGGCGAAGGTTACCGCTGTGCGTGCGTCCGGCAGCAGCATTCTGAAAATCAACGAAGACAGTTCCCTGCTGGTCAAGCCACTGGCAGACGCGAACGACGCACTATCGCTCACAT
>QWOO01000258.1 GCA_003669615.1 Planctomycetota bacterium | reverse complement strand
CAATCCCTGCTGTCTCAGATGTCGGGTGACACATGGCAGAAGTTTGCCAATCTGCGACTGCTGCTCGCCGGGCAATACACCACGCCAGGAAAAAAACTGCAGTTCATGACCACGGAAATTGGTCAATGGACCGAGTGGAACCATGACGCCGAAGTCGACTGGGTATTGCGAACGTTCGAAACGCACGAAGGCATCCGGAGAATGATGTGCGACCTGAACCGCCTGTACGGCAGCGAACCAGCGCTGCATGATGGCGACGTAGTTTCAGAAGGTTTTCAATGGATCGTGGGCGATGATCAAACGAACGTCATCGTGGCCTTCCAAAGACAGACTCGCGACGCATCGGAAATCGTGATTGTTGTCAGCAATCTGACTCCCTCACCTCGCGAGCATTATCGATTGGGTGTGTCGGGAGCCGGCTTTTACAAGGAAATTTTCAACAGCGACGCGGCCTGGTACGGCGGTGCAGGAATTGGCAATCAGGGTGGCGTGTATTCGAAGCCTGAAATCTCTCACGGACGCCCGCACAGCATTTCCATTACCGTGCCGCCGCTGGCAACGCTGTGCTTCAAGGCGATCACGGCCACAGCAGCAATCACGGCCACAGCAGCAATCACGGCCACAGCAGCAATCACGGCCACAGCAGCAATCACGGCCACAGCAGCAATCACGGCTTCAGCAGCAAACACGGCGCCGTCAGAATAGCCCGAGGAAATCCTGCGATCGAGCGTGCAAAGAATGGACAAGCACGTCAAACGGCCTAAGCTTTCCAGAAATAAGTCTGCGGTCGTAGTCCGAATTTTCAGCGGCTGCTGGCTGTTCCTGCAAACCATCCAATCGCTCTCTGTCGAGAAATCCAACATGAAACGTTTTATCCCAGGTGGCCTTCTAATTGTCTGCACTGCGATCATCTCTGCCGGATGCTCCGAAACTCCCGTCGAAGTGGCCGCTGTCAGCAGTTCTCTGGAGATCATCAACACGCACTGCCCAATCATGGGAAATCCGGTCGACAAGGCCGAAACTGATCCCGCGATGATGAAGGACTGGAACGGAAAGAAAGTCGCATTCTGTTGCCCTCCATGTCTTGAAGAATGGGATGAACTTTCGGACGCCGAAAAAGCGGAAAAGATTGCCAACCCTCCTGCGGGGCATGGTGACGAAGGCCAAAGCCACTCCGAGAGCCCGACAACGCCGGCCCCAGAAACGACATCCGGCCCAGCAGATAAACCGTGAACCTTCGGTTAGCGAGGTGTTTTCAAAGCCACGCAGGAAAATTGCGAGCGACTCCCATGCCTGTCAGTCAGCAGGGGAATTGTCGTTATTCAGAGATCTTGAATCGGTATGCGGGCCGCTAAGTTTTCGAGCCAATATGCTCCGATGCCATCGTGAATTCTTTCCGAGACGTTAGCATTCGCACGGCAAGTTGGCCGGCAGATGGAGAGACATTTCGCAATGCCGCAACATTACCTGCGAGCCTCGTCGCGGATGCAGACACACCTGTGTGAACGCGACAAGGAATCGCAGTGAAATGACAAACCCAACGCTCCCCGCAGTGGACGTTATCGTTGACGAAACGCCGATGTCCGGTCAGTTTAATATGACCATGGATGCGGCGATGCTGCAGCTGGGAGCAGTCAGAGACATCAGCGTTATCCGAATTTACCGCTGGTCGGTTCCCACTGTCACGATGGGTTATTTTCAGGGGGCTGCAGCAAGTCTGGAAAATCCATTTCCGGAGTTACCCTGCGTCAGACGGCTTTCGGGCGGAGGGGCGATTCTTCACGACAATGAATTCACCTATTCGTGCGTTCTTCCCGCATGCCACCCGCTGCGACAGGACCCATCGTCCCTCTATGGACTAATGCACGCCAGCATTATCGAGGTTCTCAACAATTCCGGCGTTGCCTGCTGCCTGCGCAGTGAGCACGAGGCTACGCAGAGATCCATTGGACCAGACAACGGCACAACGCAACAATCGCAGGAGAAACCAGACGAGCCGTTTCTGTGTTTTCTGCGACAGAATGCCAACGACATCGTCCACTCAACAGGCTTGAAGATCGTGGGCAGTGCGCAGAGACGTCGAAAAGGCGTGACTCTGCAGCATGGCAGCATCCTTCTGAGCACATCCCCGCTGACACCGACGATTTCAGGAATTGAACAGCTTTGCCCGTCATTTGACCGCTCCACTCTGGAAAAAAATCTGGCACCGGCGCTCGCGACTGCGGTGGGGCAAAATTGGCAAATTCGCGGCTATGATGAAATGGAACTGCAAGCGTTTGATCAGATTGAAAGTCTGCGTGCGAGTGACGCTCAATGACTGTGTCGGAATGACGCATTGAGTCAAGTAACGGTCGCGACGGCAGTCTCCGCAGGCACTCGTAACGGAATGCCAGCGACTTGGCTGCGTCGAGTCTCGGTCAAATCTTCGGGTACTACCGGTGTTGCTGAATAGGGGGGGGTGGGTTTAAACGTAACGACGTTGCTTTGGAGCGGAATTCAGACGCAGATACCGAAATTCAGACGCAGAGGAATCGGGGCATTTCCACATCGATTTTCAAAACCCCAAAAATTCGCCACCAGGAACGTCCGGGAATCGCGTTTTCTACGATCAGTGTGAGCGACTCGGCCGTTAAACGTCGTTTCGTCCAGACGCCATCTCGCGGAAAGCTGCTCAAAGGCCAGATTCAGCCGGATCGTTGCAAACGGAAAAACTTGTCTTTGTGTTACCTACGGGCCATGTAGAGCGGGGCTGCCGAGAAAGTCTATTGTTCTGTCCGCCGCATTTTTCGCGAATTTTGTTCAGCCATGAATCCTTTTCATGCTGGCAGATGCGAAACGGATTGCTACATTCTAAGGTCAAGCGAATATGAACGCAGCCTGTCTATTTGCGCCGAGATACCCTGTTCGCAAGCCTCTCGGAAGGGCTTCTCATTCCTTCGGAGTTTCCTAGTTATGGTCGCAGCGGAGCTGAAAGTTGTCGGTGGAAAGCACGCCGGCCAGGTCATTCCCCTGAATCGACGTAAGTTTCTGATCGGGCGGGAGCAGGATTGCCAGCTACGTCCGAACAGCGACATGGTGAGTCGTCATCACTGCGTATTTAGCGTCGATGATTACTCAGTGCGCCTGCGAGATCTCGGCAGTACCAACGGTACTTTGGTGAATGGCGAACGCATTCGAAAAGAGACTGTTTTGGCGGCCGGCGATCGCATCGTGATCGGCAATCTGGATTTCGAACTGGTGGTTCGAGCAGGCATTGCAGTTTCCGAATCCGACAGCAAGACGATGCCCGCAATTCCTTTGAACGCGGAAGACACTCAGGTCACATCTCATACGGTTCTTGAAATTCCGGCGGCTCCTCTGACTGCAGTTGCACCAGTTGCTTCTCCGCAGCCCGTTGTTGCTGAAGTTCCTGCCGCTGCTGCTCCAGCTCCGCTCGTCAGCGCCGCAGAAACCACAATGATGCCGCCGGTGCAGATGATGCCGGGGCAGTATGGCTATCCACAGATGATGCCCCAAATGATGCCGCAGATGGGTTATCCGGGGGGCATGTACGGAGGAATGCCTTACCAGCAGATGATGCCTGGTTACGGTCAGATGTATCCTCAAATGATGCCCCAGATGATGCCACAGATGGGTTATCCGACTCAGGTTTCCGCTCCTTCCGCACCGCCGGCAGAGGCTCAGGGAGCTCCAGAAGTCGCTCTCCCGGATCCATCCACAACGGGTGCCAAAGAGGCGGAAGTGGCTAAAGGAAGCTCGGGAGCCAGTCCAACTGACACGCAAAAGCCCACGGGCGCTGCCGATGCAATCATTAAGCAATACATGGGCCGCCGTCCTGGCAACAGCTGAGTGCCATATCAAGCACATTCCCCTGACGGGCCTGTGGAATTCCTGCAGGCCCGTTCTTCGTTTCTGAAAATGCCCGTATCCCCCAAAGCTGATCGGAGAATGCAGTATGGCCGAACCAAGCGACGTTCAGCGAAAATATCGTGAGTTTCTGGACCTGATGCCCCTGACACTGGCACTCGCAGGCCTGCCGGACAGTGACCACGGTAAGTATTTCACGGCCGAACAGATTGAATCGAGACTTTTCACTATTCGCCATGCCTGGAAAGCCGCCCGCCAGGTTGCACGCGAATGTATTCAACCCAGCAACTCTCAGGCTGCTGTCAGCGAAGTCTGACCGGCCGGGAGAAGTCTTCTTGTATTGAACGTTGCGACTGTAGAGCAAAACTCGCTTACAGCGAAAAAGGGGCTTCGACAGAAAGCCGTTATTGACGTCTTTCGGGCCCACCGCAAAATCAACTCGCGTCTGCCACAAGCCGACAAGCTCATGGGGCTCGCCTTCGACGATTTCCAGATCCACATTCGGATGCCGCGCCAGGAAATCTGTCTCCTTCAGAACTCGAGGAAACATATTCGATGCCAGCGAGTTAGTGAGACCGATTCGGACGACCGAACGCCCGCTGTCCACGGACCGTCTCATTTCCCCAAGAGTTTGCAAGACCGTGCGAATCTGTTGCACAATCTCCTGCCCGACAAGGGTCAATGTTGATCCTCGCTTTTGCCTTTTCAGGAGAATCTTGCCGCACTGCAGCTTTCCACCAATCTTGGTCTCCAGGTCATTCAACTCCCGGGTCATTCCATTCCCGACAGCAAACCCACGACTCTTCAGGCGACTGCTGATTTCCGTCAGGCTGATTGGTCGTTCCGGACATTCTGCAAACAAATCACCAATTGCCGCAATCAAACGCATGTCGTCTACAGTGAGTGAGCCGCTGATCATCGCAGAAGCCCCGATTCGGATTCGAGCAGCGAGCAGTACGCGCTTTATAAAAGGCAGTATTCACTTTGTACGGAACTCACGAAAGTAAGGAAAGTCTTTCGAGGAAGAGTTTCTGGGGGACACCAAAACCTGTGCGAAGGATCATCATCCTGATGCGACTTCTCACATTACGCTTTCGCGGCGTAGTGCGACAACACACACCCACCCGATGTCTAACGGACTACTACTCGGGTGGAAACTGTCCGAAGCCGCTCGCTCAATGGGGTTTCAGAACCCCGACCTTCCGCGCCGTCGCGGGCGACCTTTTCGCGAGAATGCTCCTCCGGCCACATACGAAGGTGACTCGCATCTGATGACCTTCGCGCCAACTGGCTCGGGCAGAGGCATGATCATCCCAACACTGCTCAGCTATCCGGGTTCTGTCGTCGTGATTGATCTGAAAGGAGAAAATTACACCGTAACCGCTCGACAAAGGCGGAAGATGGGCCATCAGGTTGTCGTGCTGGATCCGTTTGAAAAGGCAACACGTGGCCTGACGCCTACGGACAGATTCAATCCATTCGACATCTTCAAGCTGCCCGGAACGATTGTTGATGCTGTGGATGGCAGCGCTTCTGACAACCGTGCTGCGAAGACAAACGCAACCGGAACAAAACACGCTGTTCATTCTTGATGAATGTGCACAGTTGGGAAACATGCCCCTCCTGGAACAGGCCGTCACACTTCATCAGAGGCTATGGGCTGCAAGTTTGGTCATTCTCGCAGGATATTGAACAGGTGCGGTCGTGCTATCCGACCGGCCATTCGACTCTGGTCAATAAGCCGGCTGTGTTGCAGACATTTGGAATCAGCAACAGCCAGATGACGCGGCAGTTGGCGGAAATCATTGATATTTCTCAATCTGAGCTTCTGAATATGAAGACGGACACTTGGCAGTCTTCGCCAAGGAGCAGGGAACTCAAAAATTGCGACTCCCGGACTACTTGAAGACGCTCCGTTTCGTGGGCTTTGGGACCGTAATCCCTTCTTTACTCGACTTCCGGAACCTCAGCGCCAGGTTGATGCTAGTCTTCAGCAGTGGAACGTGACAGACAATGGAAGCGATCCAAAAACCTGAGCCACGTCCGCTGCCGTGGAGGCAACATGCCGGAATACCTGGAGAAAAAAGGAAACGCCCATCGATCAATCTCACGCGATTGATGGACAGACAGCGAACTTCAGCAACGGCCTTCAATTCAGTAAGAACTCGAAAAGTAAAATCGATCACAGAACGCTCAAAGGAAACGCATTCAGATTGAACAACACAACCTTTGACTCACAGAGCCGAGTGCCGTGCTGCAGTCGGGGAAGAGCAGCGATCGTGTGTGGTTCATGAAGTTGAGCCTCCTGATTCTGCACCCGATGCTTGACACTCTGCAGAAATGCGAGTACTTTCCCGGCTGAATCTTGGGGAAATGGTGGATCAGCAGGTAGTTTTCCGCTGCTTACACTGATTTCTTTGGGAAGTTTGCTGTTTGTCAGACCCTGAACCGCCTTCGAGGAACCTGAAATGGACAAGATGTAGGTCTTACTCCATTTCTCTGATTTTGAGCGAGTTTCACATTGTGAAATGCGCAGCAAAATCAGCAAGGTGTTCGACAGAGACCTCTGTCGACTTCGAAAAGTGGGACACAGCTCCCGCTTTTTTTTTAACCACGCACAGCACAACTAGACACCCAGTCATGAATGGCACGGAAATCCTCAGAATTGTCGATGCGATCCACCGCGACAAGGCGATTGATGCCGAGATCGTGTTTGAAGGGATCGAGCAAGCAATTTTATCAGCAGCTCGAAAGCACTTCTCAGAAGAAGAGCAACTCGAAGTCCGCATTGATCGCGAGACCGGCGAGCCCGCATTAATTTGCGACGGACGCATGCTGGACCCTGAATTGCTGGGGGATTTGCTTGGCCGTATCTCCGCTCAGACCGCCAAGCAGGTCATGATTCAGAAAATTCGTGAAGCCGAACGCGACGCGCTTTATGAAGAGTACCTGGAACTTCGCAGCCAGTTAATCTCTGGCCAGGTAACTCGAGTTGACCGTGGAACTGTGATCGTCAGCCTTGGCAAAGTGGAAGCCATTCTTCCTCGCAGCGAGCAGATCCGCAAAGAGAATTATCGCACAGGGGACAGGGTTCGGGCGATCGTCCTTGACGTTCGGAAAGCTGGCTCGCGAGTGCGGGTTATTCTCTCCAGAACTCACGCCGATTTCGTTCGCAGACTGTTCGAAGTTGAGATTCCGGAAGTCAATGATCGCGTGATTGAAGTCCGATCGATTGCTCGAGAAGCTGGAAATCGTTCAAAAGTTGCTGTTTCCTGCAGTGATTCGTCCATCGACTGCGTGGGTGCCTGCGTTGGTGTACGAGGCGCTCGAATTCGCGGGATTGTCGAAGAGCTTGCTGGGGAACGAATTGACATCGTTCGCTGGAATGATTCTCTTTCCATTTTGGTTCCGAACGCGCTACAGCCGGCGGAAGTGGAAGACGTAATCCTTTGCCCAATGCTGGGAAAGGTGATTGTCCTGGTTCGAGAAGACCAGTTATCATTGGCAATTGGGAAGTTTGGTCAGAACGTACGTCTCGCGTCCAAGTTGGTCGGTTGGGACATTAGCGTGATGACACAGGATCTGCTCGACCGGCAACTGGATAAATCTATCGAAGCATTCTGTGTTGTTCCTGAAGTGACATCAGAATTGGCTGAGAACCTGGTTTCGCAGGGCTTCTTTACTTTTGATGACCTTTCAGTCATCGAACCGGATCAATTGGCGGAAATTGGTGGTCTTTCTGAGGAAGACTGTGACAAAATCGTCAATTACGCCGACAGGGAAAGTCAGAGAATTGAAGCAGAAGAGAAAATTGCAGCAGACTTACGAAAGCAGGCTGCTGCCCAGGGAGACGTTCCCCGAGCGAAGGTTGTTGAGCCGGCTCCGGAGACTGTTCCAGCAGAAGTGGTCGTTGAAGAATCTTCAGCACCGGTGCAAGAAGCGTGATGAGTTGAGTCAAGGGCAGGGTGTTTTCTCTGCCATTTCATACCTTGATCTTCGCAGCGAATGGTGCGAACATCAAAACAGAGGAGACACGGTCTTCAGTAATTGAACTCGGTATTTACGTGGTATTCGTGTGTCTTTTGTTTTGACTGTAATCGGCATTCGCCGGAAACTGATTCTGATTCGTCGGGCTGTTTAGTAGCCGTAAATACTTCGGAAGGCGCCTTCCTGTGGTGAATCAATCAGTCGTAGTGTGAGGTTCTGTGCCGCGTGTGACAGGGAATGATCCCTGTGTTACATTTTGTCGGCCTAAGGGGTTATGTTTTGAAGATAAGAATCTTTGCCCTTGCCAGAGACCTGGGCCTCGACAGCAAAGTGTTGATCGAGCTGTGTGAAGAAGCTGGCGTAAAGTTGCGTAACGCTCTCGCTACCATTAGCGAAGAAGAACGTGATCAGGTTGTCGCCTACGTTCGGAAAAAGGGGACTCCTGTCAATCAGATTGCCCCCCCTGTGGAAGTTACTCCTATTCGAGAATCGGTCGCGCACGGCGGTCGAGTTCGAGTCATTGGCACAGGGAGCGTCCGTTCCGGCTCTTCCCGCCAATCCGAGGTCGAAGAAGAACGTGACGAGTTGCTCGAAGTGCCTCCGGAGGAGATCGCTGCGGAGCCGTCTTCCGACGACGCTCCAGTAGCTGAGGAACTCGAATCGCACGTCGAGGTTGTCGCCCCTGCGGTTGCCGAAGCGGACGAAACACCAATTGCTGAATCACCCGAAGCGTTGCCCGAAGAGCCTTCCGTCGTCGCAGAAGTGACTTCGCCAGAGCCGGCATCAGCACCGACGCAGACGGTAAAGGAAATGCCTCCTTCCGACGCAATGCGTCGGCCAAGAATGGCACAGCCTCGCGAAATGCGTCCGATCGGTTCAGTGAAGGATCGGGAGCAACAGGCCGCAAATAATGCTGCAAAGCCGTCCGGCCCGATTAAGCTGAACAAAGACAAGCCTCAATCGCGGCCTATCGTTGCGGCAGCGCCGACATACGTGCCGCCAACGGTGAAGAAGCCTAAGCCCCGCGACGAGAAGGCTCAAAAGCCCGACATGTCGTTCAAGGGCATCGTTGACAGCAGCAGTCCTTTGTCTGAGCAGTTGATTGCACTGAGAAAGGCCCGGGCTGAGCACGAAAGCGGCGGTCCGCCTCCAGCTCCAAGACCTCGCGGTCAAGCGAATCGCGGGTCGTTGCTGGTGGAACTCAGCCAAACGCGAGAAGCTGAGCGTCAGGCCAAGAAGCTGAAGCGAAAGAAGAAGTCAGGAGGACGAATTGAGCTTCGAACGACAGCTCAAATCTCCTTCCCGATTACGGTTCGAGCGCTATCGGAAGCCATCGGACGTCCGGCAAAGGCAATTCAGGGCATCCTGATCAAGCAAGGTCGGATGGTCACCATTAATGACCAACTGGGCGAAGAAGAATCCATGGAAGTTGCCATGGAGCTGGGTGTTGACCTTTCGTTCAAACGAAGTCGCGACATCGAAGCTGAACTTCTTGCGTCGCTTGACCACGAAGATCCGCCGGAACTGATGCGTCAGCGACCTCCAATCGTGACCATTCTTGGTCACGTGGACCACGGCAAGACCACTATGGTCGACCGAATCCGTCAGGCCAACGTGGCGGCCGGAGAAGCAGGCGGGATTACTCAGCATATCGCGGCTTACCAAGTCAACTATCAGGACCACCTGCTGACCTTCGTGGACACACCTGGTCACGCCGCGTTTGGTGAAATGAGATCTCGCGGTGCGAATGTCACAGACATCATCGTACTCGTTGTAGCCGCTGACGACGGAGTGATGCCGCAAACAGTGGAATGCATTAGCCACGCTAAAAACGCGGGCGTTCCGATTGTCATTGCTCTGAACAAGATGGACCTGCCAGGTATTGATGAACAGCGTATTCTTCAACAGCTGGCTCAGCATGAATTGCTGCCTGCCGAGTGGGGTGGGGAACACGAAGTTGTCAGAACCTCGGGTGCTACCGGCAAGGGAATTGATAAGCTCCTTGAGACGCTTTTGCTGACAGCCGAACTTCACGAACTTCAAGCAAATCCAGAACGAGAAGGTCTGGGCGTTTGTCTGGAAGCCTTCCGCGACGAGGGCCGTGGCCCAATCGCCTGGTTCATCGTGGAAAAAGGGACCTTGCGAGTCGGGGATGTCGTTCTTTGTGGTTCCACGTATGGTCGAATTCGTTCGATGTACAACGATCGTGACGAAGCGATTTCTGAAGCCGGGCCATCAATGCCAGTTAAGGTATCGGGACTTTCAGAAGTTCCGGGTGCTGGCGACCACTTCTTCGTGATGAAGGATATTGAGGAAGCTCGTGAGACGGCAGCAAGCCGCCTGCACGAAGGCCGAACTGAAATACTGTCATCACGCGTGACTCCGCGAACACTGGAAGACATCCTGAGTTCTCCTCGAGAAGGTCAGGGCGTTCAGGACTTGGCGGTTATTCTTAAAGCCGACACTCCCGGATCCATTGAGGCTCTGCGTAGCGAAATCGGTAAATTTGAGCATCCGGAAGTCCGTGTTCAGATTATTCACTCGGGTGTCGGTGGCGTGAACGAAAGCGATGTTTCGCTGGCGAGCGCTGCGGGCGCGATCATCATCGCGTTCCATGTGATCGCAGAGGATCGTGCTCAGTTACTGGCGGATCGTGAAGGCGTTGAGATACGTCGTTACAACATCATCTATGAAGTCACCGAGCACATTAAGCTGGCACTGCAGGGACTTCTGCGGCCAGAGCGAGTCGAAGTTTCAACGGGACGAGCGATCGTTCTGCGAACCTTCAGCATCAGCCGCTTTGGTACCATTGCGGGCTGTCGCGTTCTTAATGGAACCATTGGCCGCGACAGTCGTGTGCATTTGATTCGAGACCAAAAAGTCATGAACGACTACAGGATCGGGTCACTTAAACGTGAAAAGGATGATGCGAAAGACGTCCGCGAAGGGATGGAATGCGGCATTCGGCTCGAAGGGTTCAATGACATCAAGGAGGGCGATCTGCTCGAAGCGTATCGAGTTGACGAAATCAAACGGACGCTGTGACGCTCGGTGCAGATCCGTGTCCAACATGGATCTCGTCCTTGCATTCCGGCAGCTGTGTTTAAAGCTGCCGAAGGAATGAACCGCTGACCGCACAACTGAGATGCGATCAGCCTTACTTCTGGAAAGCAGCCGTCTATGTCCACTCGTCGCACAGCAAGAGTCGCCTCCATGATCAGGGAGGTTGTCAGTAGTGCAATCTTATTTGAACTGCGCGATCCCCGTATCAAAAACGTTACAGTTTTGGGGGCCGATGTCAGTCCCGACCTGCGTCACGCGGCGGTCCGAATTTCGGTTATGGGAGATGAAAAAGCTGCTGCACTGACAATGCACGGGTTGACATCTGCTCGAGGTTATTTGCAGTCAAAAGTCGCTGAATACGTCAAGAGTCGGTATGCACCGGAACTTCGATTTATCATCGACGACGGAGTCAGAAAGGCCGTGGAGACGTCGGCAATTCTGCGCGAAGTGCTGCCGCAGGATGCGGAAGATGACACGGAGGAAACAGAAAACGTCGACGATGGCGAACTCCATTTCAGTGAGGAAACCACAGACTCCACACAGGAGAAGCCTGAAGACAATCAGGCAGACTAGCAACTTAAGTCATACTTCGGATGCGTTCCGGTTTAGAGACTTGGTCTTTGACAGTTTTGAAATGTCCTTCAGTCGAACATAGGTCAGCAGGGAAAAACAATGGGAACGGCCAAAGCCACTAAGGCAGCCGATAAGTCTCAGGTCTGTCGCAAACTTGTTACAGCTTTGCAGAAGCTGTACGGCAAGTCCGTGCCTAAAATTGACCTGTCCGTTGTGGAAACAATGCTCTTTGCGGCATGTCTGGAAGACAATCCGTGGGCTCTGGCTGAAACGAACCTCAAAAAAATCCTAAGCTCCTGTTTTGATCTGAACGAAGTGCGAGTGAGTTCAGTGTCGGAACTGGAGAAGAGTCTTGCACCTCTGAAAGATTCCGACTGGAAGGGATTGAGAATACGTTCCATTCTGCGATACGTCTTTGAAACGACGTACTCCTATGACTATGAAAAATTGCGTCGACAGACGCAGGAACAGGCCGTCAAGACACTAAAGAAAGTGAATGACATCACTCCTTTCATCCGTGACTTCATTCTTCACGAGATCTTAGGAAGTCACGTCATTTGTCTCGATACGTCCATGCTGACAGCAGCGACGTGGCTTGGACTTGTGCCTGCAAAATCGGATATCGATGAAGCCGCCGAATACCTGAAGGGCGGCCTTAAGAAATCTGAGGTTTCTGAGTTCTGCCACCTGCTGCGTTGCCTGGCGACGGATGCAAAATATATCCCGCGGTTCGCTGATCCCCCGGATTCTGAGCTATCAATGGATGACGTCATGGACCGCTTTGCGGAACTCCAGGCTCCTCCGAAAAAGAAGCCGTCAAAAACTGTCGCTCCTGTGGAAACGCATCCGCCGGAAAAAACAGCCTCCGCAAAAAAAACGCCGGTAGCGGTCGTTGCAGAGAAGGCAGCCCCAACTCGGCCCAGTCATCCCGCTAAGCCAGTCAGTCCTCCAGCCGCTCCCGCAAAGGCAGCTGCGCCGGCGGTAAAAGCTTCGTCTGGTAAAACGCCATTCAAACCGGCGCCGACCAAGACGACAGCCAAGGTGTCTGAAAAAGGCGTTTCCGGATCTGCTGCACGGCCTGGAACTGCAAAACCTGCCCCAGCCAAGAAATCGCCGCCTGACTCAGGTAAATCCTCGCCAAGGAAGCCCGGGAAGTAATCGTGCCCGGCTAAAGCGGGGTCGGCAATGACTGTTTCAACGGTCTTGGCAGAACCCGGCAGCAAGTTCCCTCGGGTGACTTTGATCAGCATCTCCCGAACCGAACTCGACAGAGTTAGTCTTCATACCAATAATGCAGCAGCATCGTGGAGTGTGATGACTATCCCTATTTCTTCGCTGAGTCTGATCATGAAGAATCTCGTTTTACGTGCGTCGGTATTCGTGCGCTCTTGCAGCCATCGCCTTCCGGTCGTTGCTGCTGTCCTTCTTCTGCACACGATGCACTTTGCCGGCGGCCTGCCTGCCGCATTCTGTGACGAGCCTGTCGCCGAGGAGACGGTGCCACCGGAAGATGCAAAAACCGAGGGCGCTGATCTTGATGGGCTCAGTGAGCCACCGGAAAAGCCGCTGGAGATGAAGGACGAGAGTCAGTCGATTGATCCGGCCAATAAGGATGCACTTGCCTGGTACATGTCCGGGCAGAAATCTCTGAAACGGGGCGATTTGCCCGCGGCCGCTGAAGCCTTCCAGAAAGCCTCTGAAGCGGATTCTAAATCGGCAGTCCCTGTTCGAGCACTCGCGATGGTGCTCTTCCGAATGCGTAAAGTGGCCGAAGGCCGAGCAACCGCAGAAAAGGCGATGCAGCTTGATCCCGATGATTATGAAACACGTCTGGAAATGGCCATCCTGCTGGGCAGCAGTCGCAAATTCGATGAAGCCGCAACCTTGATCGAGGAAGCAATTGCCTCTAAGAACCTGAAACACGAATCGTTTGATTTCATTCACGTGCATCAGGTGCGTGCTGCAGTTCTGCTGGAGATGCGAAATCTGGCCGGCGCCGCGGACAGCTATGAGATCATTCTGCAGGGCCTGGAAAGACCGGAAAACTTTTCCCTGACAGATCGCGAACACAAAACGCTGGTCAAAAATCGTATGACGGGCTACGAAGTCACGGGACGTATTTTGCTGGAGGCTGGACGAGTTCCCAAAGCGATAGAAGCCTTTGAGGCACTTTCTCGTGCTGAAAAAGATGTTCCCGGCGATCACAATTTGCTGTTGTCTCGGGCTTATTTTCAACAGGACAAACTGGACGCCTGCGAAGAAAACCTGAATCGATACTTTGAAACGGGCCGCAGAAACGCAGAGTCACTCATGCTGCTGAGAGATCTGTATGAGGCAACGAGCCGAACAGATTCCCTCACGAGCCGGCTGGAAGAACTGACCGAAGAAGCATCTGATGTGGCTTCAGTCAAAATGTTTCTGGGGCAGGTGCTGCTGGACCAGGGAAAGAACGATGAGGCTGCCGAAGTTTTCCAGTCGATTCTCGATACCACCGGTGAAGCAGACGCGTACCTGGGACTCGTTCGAGTAGAAATCGCCAACCGAAATCCGACCGCTCTGGTTGCTACAATCAATCGAGCGGCACGATCCCGCATTACCGTTGTTGAAATGAAACCCCTTGTCGACAGCGTCGCGACGGCGGACGAATTTGCCAAGGAAGCCATCAGTGCCTGCAAAAAGATGATCGCGGAGAAGCCTGGTGACATCCATCCGGCTGTCCCATTTTTCTGTTCGCTGGTGGCCGAACAATTGGAATTGAATCCGGAGCAGGCAGAACTATTGAAAGCTACGCTCGATCTGAAACCAGATCGAGAGCTT
>QWOO01000193.1 GCA_003669615.1 Planctomycetota bacterium | reverse complement strand
CTGCAGTCACTGACGGTTGCCAATGATCTCGTGTTCACAGAACTGGCCGAAGGTCTCGCATCGCGAGTTGTGGCGGACACCGAGTTTCAAAACGATGAGGATCGATGCCGGGCAATGTTCCGCTATAGTTTGACTCGAACGCCCGACGCACAAGAGCTGGATGTGCTGTTGAATTTCTTCAGCCGTGAACTTTCACGATTTCAGTCCGAACCACAAGCCGCGGCCGAGTTTGTAAAACATCCCGTGGACGGTCATTCTGTAGAGACTTTGGCCGCATGGACCAGCGTTGCCCGCGCGCTCCTGAACACTGATGAATTCGTCATGCGAAACTAGTGCTCTGACATGCACCAGGTCCATAAGAAATGTTTCACGAGGATTCTGCAATGCCATTGTTGACGTAGAACTGCGTTATCTGAAGACGATCAACAATCGATTCGCCGCGCTGGCAGAACAGCGTCACTATGTTCTTGGAAACCACTGCGTCGATACGCTGACGAAGGAAGAATTTCTGGGAGCCGTGGGCAAAAAGAAGTCGTGGTATTCCTTCAGTCAGGGCCCCGCGCACTTCATCGTGCTGGATTCGTGCTTCTGCAGCGATGGACAGCCGTACGGTCGAAAGAATTCGGAATGGACGGACGCCAATATTCCAGCGGAGCAGCTTGAATGGCTCCGAGCAGATCTTGCAGAGTCTCACAAACCAGTCATCATTTTTGCCCATCAGCGGCTCGATGTCAGCACTGCACATGGTGTCCGCAACTGCGTCGCTGTACGAGAGATACTCGAAGCGTCTCGGAAAGTCCTCGCCGTGTTTCAGGGCCACAGCCATCAGAACGATCTGACGGAGATCAACGGAATCCACTATTGCACTCTGGTCGCGATGGTCGAAGGCCCCGGCGCCGTCAACAACGGTTACTCTGTCATGGAAGTCACCAGCGACCGATCAATCCGCGTCACCGGGTTCCGCAATCAAATAGCCTACGCCTTACCGCGTGCATAGGATCGCTCAATCAACCAGTGTCCCATAATCGCCTTTCGCTCTGAGGCTGAGAATTTATTCGAACCCGTGTTTTCCAGGATGACATTAATGTCAGGTTGACCCGAGATCGTCGATCCTGAGCGATCGTGGAAGGCCGTTTTCCGCTCCTGCGGTCAACAAGTGTGGCCCAACGAATAGATTCACACGCTGCTCTGTGAAAGAAGCGGTTATAAAGTGTCTGACAGACATCGCCAGTCTACCAACCCCTCGTTTACACGTTGAATTGGACAGCCGACCTCAAAGGTCACCTCAGCCCTCGTAAACCATGCGCATTACTTGTACACTGGAATCAGATGTCCGAACGATTTCTCAGCAATTTTGCACTATTTAAACTACCATGAAATGTCCGCTTCAACTTAAGACCCCTCGCTCTGCAAAGGGGCGTACCCGTTCGATTCCCGTCCTGGCGAATGAAAAGACGGATTTCTGAATGGCCGATAAGGGACGAAAACAGCATCGATCTCAGAACGGCAAGAAGGTGCGCGTCGATATTCGACGCAACAAGCAGACTCGAACACGTCAGCAGAATCTGACTCACGATCTGCAAAGCAGTGACGAGACGATTGAGGACGTGTCTCGTGGGGAACGAGTGACGGCGCGGGGCGATCTGTCACGGCGTCGTACGCTGGTGGGAGTCGAATCGACCGGCGATCAGTTGCTGCGAGTTGTCGATGAAACCGGATGCCGGCATGGGCGTGTGTCCAGCTTCATTGGCCTGCATGTGATGGTTCTGGATGATGCTGATGGAAAGGAATACGCATGTTCCATTCGAGGCGTCCTGCGGTCGATCGCTCGTGATTCTCGCAATGTCGTCGTGACAGGCGATCGAGTTCTGTTTCGGCAGGAAGGCGATGCGCGTCAGGGAGTGATCGAACGTGTTGAACCTCGCCACGGAATTCTGTCTCGAGGCAGTCAGAGACGTGAGCATGTGCTGGTCGCCAACATCGATCAGGTCCTGATTGTGGGCACTGCCGCAGATCCTGACTTTAAGCCTCAGCTGATCGATCGTTATCTGGTCAGTGCCGAGCGTCGTGGGATTCAGCCCATCATCTGCATCAATAAGATCGATCTTGTCGATCCTCGCTCGCTGCTTGTTCACTTGCGAGCCTACGGTCGAGCCGGCTACACAGTGGTACTCACATGTGCGCGAGACGGGCGAGGCATTGATCAGCTTCAGTCTCTGCTGGCTCATCGGCAGACGGCTGTGAGTGGTCAGAGTGGCGTGGGAAAATCATCGCTGCTGAATTGTGTGGACAACGAACTGGGGCTTCTCACCGCCGACGTCAGCGACTGGAGTCGAAAGGGAACGCATACGACTCGCCGCGCTCGACTTGTCCCGCTGTCGTTTGGCGGCTGGGTGTGCGATACGCCGGGAATTCGGCAGTTTGAATTGTGGGATATTTCTCTGGAGGAAGTCGACGGGTACTACGTCGAATTTCGACCGTTCATCGCCTACTGTCGATTTCCCGACTGCACTCATACGCATGAAGACGGCTGTGGCGTGAAACAGGCGGTGGCACAGTCACTGATCTCCGCCGCTCGCTATCAAAGCTATTTACGGCTTCGAGAAGACGACATTTGGGCATGGAAGAATCCGGCCCGTGGCCATGCGAAGCAATAGCGGCAGTAAATCTCGAACGCCGCTCGACGCTCCGTTCGCTACTACTCAAACCCACGACTGCACCCCTGCAGCATCGTAGAATGCAGTTCGCTTGCCGATCGTTGTCAGTCTGGTGACACTACCAGACTGCTGGCGGACCATTGACGAATCCGCCGCACGGAATTGAGATCGCTCAGTTCCGCCTTCCGTCACTCCATCGTTCAGGGAGCCCCGTAAAATGCTGCATCAAGACCCATCGGACCGCCGTTCGTTTCTGAAAACTTCCACCGCGATCGCGGCCGGCCTGTTTGTCGGAGCTCCGACCGTGCGAGCCGCATCGGCTCTGGACAAGCTGCGGATTGCAGTGATTGGCTGTGGCGGTCGAGGCGGTGGCAATCTGCAGTCCGTCTCGTCCGAACATATTTCTGCGCTGTGCGACGTCAACGCGAACAATTTGAATCGCGCGGTTGAACAGCACAGTCAGGCTCGCAAGGAAACCGACTTTCGCCGCATCTTTGATCACGCCAATGAATTCGATGCCGTTGTTGTCAGCACTTGCGAACACACACATGCCTTCGCCACTCTGCCGGCACTTCAGCTGGGCAAACATGTGTACTGCGAAAAGCCTCTGACGCACAATATTTACGAGGCGCGTCTGATTCGAGAAGCAGCTGCAACGGCCGGCGTTGCGACTCAGATGGGAACTCAGATCCATGCGGAGAACAATTATCGCCGCGTCGTTGAACTGATTCAGACGGGTGCAATTGGCAAAGTTTCTGAATGCCATGTGTGGGTCGGCCGTTCGTGGGGCCTGCAGTCCGAAGCGGATGCAAAGATGTTTGGTGATATCGTGTTTGTGCAGGATCGCCCGGAGAAAGCCGATCCAATTCCACCCGAACTGGACTGGGACCTGTGGCTCGGACCCGCACAGAATCGCCCTTACAACAACGTTTACTTCCCTGGCCCAAAGTGGTACCGCTGGTGGGACTTTGGAAACGGCACGATGTCAGACCTGGGCAGTCACTGGATCGATCTGCCGTTCTGGGCGCTCAAGTTGAAAGCCCCCAAAACGATCGAAGCGTTCGGACCACCGGCGCACAAAGAACTGGCTCCGGCGTCAATGCATGTGCGTTACGAATATGAAGCAGAAGGTGACCAGCCGCAAGTCGCATTGACCTGGTACCAGGGCACTCACAAGCCCGAGATTCTTTCCTCAGGCCAGATTCCGGCATGGGACAGTGGAGTTCTCTTCGTGGGCGAAAAGGGCATGTTGTTGTCGGATTACAGCAAGCATTTGCTGTTGCCGGAAGACTCGTTCAAAGACTTTAAGGCTCCGGAACCGTTCATTCCTGCTTCAAAGGGGCATCATCAGGAATGGATTCACGCGTGCAAAACGGGCGATCCTACCACGTGCAACTTTGAATATTCCGGCTGGCTGACCGAGGCCAATCATCTGGGCAACGTCGCTTACCGAGTCGGCAAGAAGCTGGAATGGAATGCCGCCGAAATGCGTGCAACCAATGCGCCGGAAGCCGATCAGTTTATCAAACGTCAGTACCGCAAGGGCTGGGAGTTCCCAGGCTGATCGTGCCACGGTTTAGTCCCACGGAAATCTGATCTGATCGAAGCGGCGGTCGGTACCCGGCCGAACGACCACGACGCGTGGCTGAGTCCGACCGCTTTTTCCCAGAAGCCAGGCAATCAAAAAACCGGCCGCGAATCCGCCAATATGCGCCCACCAGGCGACGCCGGTCGCTTCCGTGGCACCAATTGAAAAGCTGCCCTGCAACAGCTGCATCAGGAACCACAGACCCAGAAAGATTGGCGCCGGAATGACCATCATCTGCAACAGAAATATGATGGGCACCAACGCGACCACGTTGGCATGAGGATAGAGAAACAGATACGCGCCCATGACACCGGCAATCGCGCCGCTCGCGCCGATCGTGGGCAGAGGAGAATGAGACTCAAAGAAGTAATGAGCCAGGCTGGCGGCCAGACCGCACCCGACATAAAAGAGCAGATAGCCGGAATGCCCCAGCCGGTCTTCCACATTGTCGCCGAAGATATACAAAAACCACATATTCCCCAGCAGATGCATCAGGCTGCCGTGCAGAAAGATGCAGGTGAAGGGAGTCAGCCACACGGGAATGGGCGATGCCGGAACCTCGGTGTGTGCAACCACTTCCTGCCAGCCAAATGGCGTTTGCAACTTTTCGTGACTCTCAATGATCACGGGCTTATCAGGTTCGCTGATTCGCAACGGGATCATGCCGAACTGCAGAGTCAGTCGACCGTCTGTATCAGCCGACTGCAGCAGAAAGATGAGTCCGCAGATGGCCATCAGCCAGTAGTTGACGAAGGGTGTTGTACGGGCCGGAATGTTATCGCGTAACGGGATCACTGGGACGTTTCCTGAATCTTTGAGACCTCACGTTCGGGAGCCACCGGCACGTTAGACGCAGCCGCTTTACACGCAGCCATTCGCGTGAACTGTTCGACGTTCTCTGCAGATTGCTGACTGCCGAGCTGGAGGTTCACCTGTGCCAACACGATGCAGACGGCGGTAAGTTGGGATCTCGCCGCTATCCAATAAAGAAGGGCGTCCCTGAATGGAACGCCCTTCCTCGACAAATCATGACTCGATCAGGACAGCGTAATCCAATCCTGAAGTGGTCAGAACTACTGAGCTGGAGCTTCAGCAGGTGCAGCTGGCTCGGCCGCTGGTGCCGCTGGATCTACAGCTGGTGCTGCAGGAGTTTCAGCCGGAGCAGCTGCTGGAGCTTCCCCTTCGTGGGTCGTTCCATCAGCATGAGAATGAGGTGCTTCTGCACCGCCAGCCACGCCTGAACCTGCAGCCGGAGCTGCGTCACCACCAGTGCTGGATGTGGTCTCAGCAGGCGCACATCCCAATGTAAATGAAACGCCTGCCATCAGCACAAGCGCGCTCAATGATTTCACAATGTTCATAATTCCCCAGCCTTTCGGAAAGCTACGTTCAACACATCCACATGCCAAAACTGCCAACCCAAGCAGTCTGGCGACCCTATAACCCTACGAAAATGTGGCCTTAAATCAACATTTCCGGGGTTTCAAATCGATGAAGTTTCGCTTTTGGGGCGTTCGACGACGGACAAGTGCCCCACCGATTGCAAAAAAATGGTGAATTTGTCACGGTTTATCAGGGGAAGCTGCATAAGAATACACATTGCATGGAAGACAAAACGCCAGATCCTGAGGGTACGACGGTGTCGGGAGAAATCCTGACGCCCAGGGAAAAGGTGCGCTTATTGCCGACGACTCCCGGCGTCTATCTGATGAAGGACTCGCAGGGATGTGTCATCTACGTGGGCAAAGCGGTCAATCTGCGAAGCCGGGCAGGCAGTTACTTCACCAAGGCTGCGGAAATCGATCGGCGGACCGCTGATTTGGTTCTTGAAATCGCGGATATTGATTTCATCGAAGCCGAGAGTGAGGTTGATGCGCTTCTGATGGAAGCACGGCTGATTAAAGATATTCAGCCTCGATTCAATGCGCTGCTGAAAGATGACAAGACTTTTCCGTATTTGCAGATCACGACGCGTGAAGATTTTCCAAGAGTGGAGTTTACGCGGCAACCAGAATCCTCGGGTGTCAAACTTTACGGTCCGTTCACAAGCGCCGGGCAGTTACGTGGCACGATTGCCGTACTTCAAAAGATCTTTCGCTTTCGGACCTGCACGCTGGATATCGAAGCGAACGATGAAAAGTGGCGATGGTTTCGACCGTGCCTGCTGGCCAGCATCAATCAGTGCACCGCCCCGTGCAACATGCGCATCAGCAAGGAAGATTACCGCGAGGACATACGCCGCCTGAAGATCTTTCTCGACGGCGGCAAGGCCAGTCTGATGAAGGAGCTCGAAGAGTCCATGCTGCTGGCTTCCCGGGAAATGAAGTTCGAAAAGGCCGCCCGGATTCGCGATCAGATCAAGGCCCTGAACAGTCTGAGTCTGCGAGGCGATCTGGAGAGCCACGCGCAGCCGGAAGTATTTTACATCGATCCACAAAAGGGACTGGCCGGACTGAAGAAGGTCTTAAAGCTGAACGAAATTCCTCGCCGAATTGAAGGCATCGATATCGCTCATCTTTCCGGGACTGAAACAGTGGCAAGCCTCGTTCAGTTTATCGACGGCCTTCCGTTTAAGCCCGGGTACAAGCGTTTCAAGATTGAATCCGTGCAGGGTGTGGATGATTTTGCATCCATGCGAGAAGTCGTCACTCGCCGTTTTCTGCGACTGACTCAGGAAGGCGAATCGTTCCCGGACCTGCTGCTGATCGACGGCGGAAAAGGTCAGCTGAATGCGGTGATGGAAACGTTTCGGATGCTGAATATTACTCCACCAACCACAATCTCTCTGGCCAAGAAAGAAGAAGAGATCTTTGTGCCGGGCGAATCCGAATCCATTCAGCTCAGTCGTCACGCTTTTAGCCTGCGACTGCTGCAATATGTGCGTGACGAAGCCCACCGATTCGCTCAGCATTATCATCACCTGCTGCGCAAAAAATCGTCGCTCGGCGGAAACGAAGGCAAACGCCGCCGAAAGAGCTGAATCGACGCTGTCCATCAACTCTCATCACCACCTGCACTCGAGCCTGAGTCGTTAGCCGATCTCCTGCAAACAGATCACCTGTCCGCTCGCCCTAAATCAAGCGCATGTGCTTTGGTCGAAATCGTAAATCCTGCATCGTGACCTATGGCTAAAGCCACAAGCTATCGTTTCACCGCTGGTCCGCAGCGAATCGCAGACATGCCTGGCGGGTTGCGACGTTGTGAGGCTCGATGATCTCGAATTCGACCAGCGTTGCACCTGCGATTGGCTGCGGAGCAGCCGCGGAATGACAGCCTCGGGCTTCAGCCCAAGGGACTGTACCATGGTTGCGACGGACGTTATGCTGGCCGCTCACGATGCCTGATAAATCGGTTCCTCCTGAGCTCCGTGAATCGGCTTTTCATCTGAATTTCTGTTATTCCCACCGGAGCCGCTCATGAAGATTTCCATGAGACTGTTGTCACTCGTTTCTGCAGCCGTTATCGCCGCCATTGTTTGTCGTCCCTCGACTACTTTCGCGCAGAAGGCTGATGCCTTTGTGCCGTTGCAGGCTGAGTATGAAAAGTCGCAGGCAACGCTGCTGAAGAAGTATTGCCTCGATTGTCACTCGGCCGATCAAAAGCAAGGCGAACTGGATCTTTCACAGTTTCATTCTGTCGCCGAGATGCGTCGCAATGTGGTTCCATGGCAGCGAGTTGTCGAGATGATGGACGACCGCGAAATGCCGCCGAAGGAAGCCGAACATCAGCCGACTCCAGCCGAACATACATCGCTGCGGAACTGGGTGCGGGCCGTGCTGGACGCTGATGCACGAGCCAACGCCGGCGATCCGGGGCCGGTGGTGCTGCGTCGTCTGAACAATGCCGAATTCACCTACACGATTCAGGATTTGACGAACATTCCGCTGCAGCCGACTCGCGAATTTCCCGTCGACAGCGCTGCGGGAGAAGGGTTCACCAACGTCGGCAATGCTTTGGTGATGTCACCGGCTTTGGTGCAGAAGTATCTGGACGCGGCCAAAGAAATTTCCAGTCATGCCATGCTGCTTCCGCACGGGATTCAATTTTCTCCTTCGACAACGCCGCGCGACTGGACCAACGAAAAGCTGGCCGAGATTCGTGATTTCTATTCACGTCACTCGCACAGTGGCGGCGCTACGGCGGTCAACCTGCAGGGAATTCAGTTTGAAACGAATGGCGGCGGAAGGCTTCCGCTGGAACAGTATCTGAAAGCCACACTGATCGAACGGGACGCAATTCGAGCTGGCGCAAAAACGCTCGCCGCTGTGGCCAAAGAACATCAGCTGAATGAAAGATATCTGACCACGCTGTGGACATCCCTGAACGATAAGCAGCCGTCTCTGGTGCTGGACGTGATCCGCGAACAATGGAATGCGGCCGGACCGGAAGACGCTCTCTCTCTGGTTCTGACGATTGCTCAATGGCAGCAAACGCTCTGGAGATTCACGACAATCGGGCATATTGGAAAGCGTGATGGACCATTGGCGTGGCAGGTGCCCGTGAATCCCGTGGCGTCGCGGCAGGAAGTGCGAATCAAACTTCCCGCTCCTCAGGATGGCAAGAATGTGACTTTGTTCCTTGCGGCCTCAGATGCGTCCGATGGCGGCGATCACGATTTTGCCGTTTGGGAAAACGCACGTTTTGTCGCTCCGGGACAGACCGATCTTCTGTTACGAGATGTGCGAACGGCAGTGGCCACCTTGTCGGCCCACCGTGAGCAGGTTCTGGCCACGGCGGCTGCGTGCCTGAAAGCCGCTGCGGAAGTGACCAATATCGCTGATGCGAAAACAATCGAAACGCTGGCGGAGAAGCACGCCGTTGATCAAGCTGTGCTGGCTTCGTGGTTCAGGTATCTGGGAGTCGGCGTGGGGGAAGCTCGCATCGATTCTTATGTGACTCAAAAACTGGAACGAGTCGAGAACTACGACTTTGTTCGCGGCTGGACTGGTCCCGATGCGCTCAGCGTGCTGGCGAATTCTTCGGACGAGTTTGTGCGAATTCCGGGGGACATGCATCCTCACAGTGTGGGCGTCCATCCGTCGCCAGGTCTCCGTGCAATCGTCGGCTGGCGAAGCCCGGTTGCAGGAACGGTCAAGGTGACAGGGCGCGTTCAGCGAGCCCATATCGGATGTGGAAATGGTGTCACATGGCTGGTGGAACTTCGACGTGGAAGCACTCGTCAGCGTCTTGCATCAGGAACTGCCGGCGGCGCGGAAGAGCATATCTTTGGCCCGCTGGAGAATCTCATTGTGCAGCCGGGCGATCTCCTGTCGCTTATCGTGGGACCACGTGACGGCGAACACTCGTGCGACATGACTTCCATCGCTTTGAACATCACAACGACGGGCGATAATCCTGTGGAATGGGATCTGGCCAAGGATGTTTCGCCGGATATTCTGGCCGGCAATCCACACGCCGATCGCATGGGAAATCCGGGCGTCTGGCATTTCTATAGCGAACCCGATGCTGGTGGCGGTTCAGAGTCCATTATTCCTGTGGGATCTCTGATCGCTCAGTTCCAGACGGCGGCGAACGCCGAGGAAAAAACACAGATTGCAGATCGAGTTCAGACGTTGCTGGTCGAAGGGCCTGAAAGCCTTCCTGCGGATTCGTCGGATCGCACGTTGTATCAGCAATTGGTTGCTCTGAACGGTCCTCTGTTTTCTGCCGTTCGAAAAGAACTGCTGGCTCAGAAACTGAACGCTGATGTGGAAACGGAATCGGCCTATGGACTGGATCCGAAGCTGTTTGGAAAGCACCCAAATGGTACGGAGATCGGGGCATCTGATCTTTGCGTGAAAGCTCCGTCCGTGCTGGAATTTTCCATTCCGGCAGATTTCGTTGAAGGCTGCGAATTCGTCGCGACGACGTCGCTGCATCCGGAAACGGGATCAGAAGGTACCGTTCAAATGCGAGTGATGACTACCAAACCCGAGCGACTGGCTGGCATCGCTGCCACCGCGGCGACAACTCAGGGAGGAAAGTCCACATGGTCTGATGGCGACAAGCCCGTCAATCACGACACGCCGATCCTTGTGTCCGAAAATGGTGCAGCAAGATCGCGGCTGCTTGCTCAGTTTGATGAGTTTCGTCAGTTGTTTCCGGCCGCACTTTGTTACACCAAAATCGTACCCGTGGATGAAGTCGTCACACTGACGCTTTATTATCGTGAAGACGACCATTTGACGCGTCTGATGTTAGACGATGCGGAAGCTGCGGAACTCGATCGTCTGTGGGAAGACCTGCACTATGTCAGTCAGGATGCCCTGGCGCTGGTCGACGCTTATGAACAATTGTGGCAGTTCGCGACTCAGGATGCCGATCCATCCGCCTTCACGCCTATGAAGGAAGGCATCCTGGAACGCGCGGCGCAGTTCAGCAAACTGCTGGTAGAAACGGAACCGGTCCATCTGAAAGCAGTGCTCGACTTCGCCGAACGAGCCTGGCGTCGACCTCTGATTTCAGCCGAGCAGGAGCAGCTGACTGCCCTGTATCATCGGCTGCGTGAGCAGGAACTTTCGCACGATGGCGCTGTGCGAATGTTGCTGGCCAGAGTTCTGGTGACTCCTGCGTTTCTGTATCGCGGCGAGCATGCCGAGCCCGGCACAAAGGCAACCGCGGTGACCGATCACGAACTGGCGACTCGTCTGAGCTATTTCCTGTGGTCGTCATCACCTGATGAGCCACTGCGAGACTCGGTTGCTGCTGGCAATCTGAATCAGCCGGATATACTTCTGGCTCATACGCGCCGCATGTTGTCCAATGAGAAGACTCGGCGGATGGCCATCGAATTTGGCTGCCAGTGGCTGCACATTCGTGAGTTTGATCAGCTGGATGAAAAGAGTGATACGCATTATCCGGAATTCAAAGACCTGCGAGCCGACATGTATGAGGAGTCGATCCGATTCTTCGAAGACATGTTCCGGAATGATGGTTCTATCCTCGACCTGCTGGATGCCGATCATACTTTCGTGAATGCTCGTCTGGCAAAGTTCTATGGAATCGAAGGCCTGGAAGGTGACGGCTGGCAGCGTGTGAATGGTACCAAAGGCGTGTCACGCGGCGGAATTTTGACGATGGCGGCCACCCTGGCCAAACAATCGGGAGCTTCACGAACCAGCCCGATTCTGCGAGGCAACTGGGTGTCCGAGTTTCTGCTGGGTGACAAACTTCCGCGACCGCCCAGGGGAGTTCCTGTGTTGCCGGAGGAAGTTCCCGCGGACGTAACGGAACGCCAGCTGATTGAAACTCACAGCAGCGATCCCGCTTGTGCCAAGTGTCATGCCCGCATTGACTCGTTCGGCTTTGCGCTCGAGCAGTTCGATACCATCGGGCGTCTGCGTGCGGAAGATTCCAGCGGGCATGAGATTGATGTGGCCGCTGTGCTGCCGGATGGCACGCCAGTCAAGGGTGTGGCTGGCCTGAGAGACTACATTCTGAACAAGCGACGCGATGATTTTCTACGCACGTTCTGTCGACGATTGCTCGGTTACGCGCTGGGTCGATCAATTCAGCTTTCCGATGAACCGCTGATTGACGAAATGATCGCCCGGCTGAAGGACCAGAATTATCGTTTCACAGCCGCTGTGGAAACGATCGTCGTGAGCCCGCAGTTCCGAATGATTCGCGGTGCCGATACTCCACGGGTCGTTGCCGAACAGTAACTGCATGACAGCAGAAAAGTGTTTATCAGATCGGCTGTCGCGGTCAGCCTTTGACTCGGTAGCCGATCTTTTTGAGTTCGTCGCGGATGCGGTCCAGATGGGCGCCCTGAATTTCCAGGCACTCTTCGTCCAGACTTCCGCCGGCTCCGCAGGTGTTCTTCAGTCGCTTCAGCAGATCGGGAAGGTTGTTGTCAGCCGGCGCGAGCCCTCGAATGACCGTCATCATCCGGCCGTGCTTGCGTTTTTCAACGGCAATGCGCGCTGTCTGCTTGTCCGGAGCGACGCGAACAGGTTCTGGCGGAGGACACGTGCATTCCGTTTCCAGCTTTTCGCAACGGTCGCAATGCGGTGGACGATCGAACCTGGTACCAGCCAGAAGTCCCATGAGTGCAGCTGCCTACAGAAAACCGTTAAGCTTGATCAGTGCATAGAGCAGTCCGCAAAGAACCGCTCCCACCATTGTGGGCTGCAGTGAAAACATGCGGACCGAATGATCGGCCAACAGCAGGCGAAGCCCGTGATCTTCAGGAGTGGCTGGAGAGTCCATTTGATCTTGCCGAACGAATACAACAGCTGCTGAAAACTGACGACCGGAAGTCCCCGCAGGTTTCGGCAGAAAAGACAGAAACCCGCACCACTTCCGGTTGTGCTAAGTGGGACGATTCTGTCGACTTTCTGGGCAAACACAAACGAGAAACTGACACAGCTGCAGAAAACGCCGGGAAAAACAGCCAACTCTTCACAATGTGCCATTTGACGAGCAGCACCCCAGCGACGATCCAGCGAGAAAAAGTCGGCCCTATTTCTGAACGGTCGCCTTCGAAACGGCGGAGACGGCTCAAGAATCTGCGTTATCATTCAACTGTACGCTCGTCATTTCCGTGGTTGTACTTCTCTTCGCAATGAGCCTACACGGATGCAGGATAACGCCGACTCTAACTCGGACACTTCTGACGATGCGGAACTGGATTCCGCTTCGCTGGCAGCCGCACAGAAAGTCGGCGGGGCTCGACAAAAGAAAGCAACTCCGGTCCTGCAGCAGCTTGAGCAGCGAAATCGACAACGGACACACCGCCAAAAAGTTCCTCCGTGGGCGTTAAAAGTGACGGCCGGCATTGCTGGCACGAAACGCTTTTTCCGCGAAACGATACCAGCGACGCTTCGCAGTCGGCGGCGTGAGATCACGACGGCGGCCGTTAGCTTTATCATCCACCTGTTTGTGGCTCTGTCGCTGGCCGCCTGGCTGATGCCCGAATCAGCACGCGATGAAGTGTTGCACCTGGTTGGAATCCAGGCAGACGTTGACGATCCGAATGAGTTGCCTGAGCCGCTGATGGAAATTGTTCAGCCCGAAGCCATCAAGGACCTCAATGTTGACAGCACTATGCAGCAGATGTTGGCGGAACTGGACAAAGGCAAGCATCGCATTGAGATCGACTCGACAGACCTGAATGAGCTGACTCTGCCTCTGGAGGATCTGACAGAGGTCTCTGAGATCCCGTTTATTAAAGGTCACTTCGGCGGTCGCTCGGATGCCGGACGTCGAGCTTCCGTGAACCTGTATGGAGGAAATGCAGACAGCGAAAAAGCGGTCAGTCTGGGACTTGACTGGCTTCAGAAGATTCAGCTGCCCGATGGTTCGTGGAGTTTTGACGAAGTTGGCGAAGCCGGACAGCCCGGATACATGGGCACCACGGACATGGGAGCCACGTCGATGGCTCTGCTGTGTTATCTGGGCAGCGGCAACACTCATAAATCCAAAGGCAAGTATCAGGAAACCGTCACCAAAGGTCTCGCCTATCTGCTGAAGAATGCGGAGCGAGGAGCGTCAGGTGCCGATCTGCGAGGTCGGTCGGAGGGCAATTCCGGCATGTATGTGCAGGGCATCGCCACAATTTGTTTGTGCGAAGCCGCCGCAATGGAAAGAGACGATAAAGAGCTGAAACGCATGGCCGGTGATGCCATCAAGTTTATCGAACGTGCTCAGAACAAAATTGACGGTGGCTGGCGATATTCGCCTGGTGATCGCGGGGACACGTCCGTCGCCGGCTGGCAGATTATGGCATTACAAAGTGCCAAGGCCGGTCGCATCAAAGTTCAGAGCAGTTCGATACTCGACGCAAAGAAGTTTCTGAATTCCGTGCAGTCCGCAGAGGGCGCTCTGTATGCCTACGTACCGGGTGAAGGTCCGAGTGATTCCATGACAGCCGTGGGATTGCTCTGCCGCATCTATCTCGGCTGGAAACGTGAAAATCCGGCATTGAAAGCCGGCGTGGAACACCTCGCCAAAGTTGGCCCGCGGCCCGGAAATATTTATTTCAACTACTATGCAACGCAGGTCTTGCATCACTGGGGCGGAGACTTGTGGAAAGAATGGAATCTGAAGATGCGCGAAGAACTCTTGACAACTCAGGTTAAGGATGGCGCCGGTGCCGGCAGCTGGAATGTTACCGATTCGCATGGTGGCGGCG
>QWOO01000331.1 GCA_003669615.1 Planctomycetota bacterium | reverse complement strand
GCCGGCGGATTTTTAGACGCGCGTGCCATCTGGCGGATGAAAAGTGCGTTAAAGGCTCAGCGCCCGGATGTGCTGCTGACATTTCTGCATCAGGCCAATATCGTCGGACGCATCGCCGGGCGGTGGGCCGGAGTTCCTCGAATCATTTCGGGGGTGCGAGTCGCCGACCGACGCTGGTCTGTGTCATGGCCCGAACGACTCACTCGACATCTCACAGATCACTACGTTGCCGTCAGCCAGTCGGTGGCCAGCGTTCATCGCCAGTTGTGCGGGATCGCAGCCGATCGAATGAGCACTATTCCCAACGGCGTCGACTACGAATCGATTCAACAATTCGCTCCGCTGGATCGATCCGTTCTGAACTACAACACGACCGATCGGATTCTTCTGTGTGCCGGTCGCCTGTCCGAACAGAAAGCACCGCTCGACGTCTTGACGGCATTTGAGCGAACTGTCTCGACCGATCCTGTTCGATATGCATCTCTGAAACTTCTGTTTGTCGGCGATGGGCCGTTGCGAGCCACGTTGGAAAAACGCGTGGTCGCAAGTCGCTGCCGGTCTGCTGTTCAGATTGCTGGCTGGCGGTCGGATGTTCTTAACATTATGAAATCTTCCGACGCGCTGATACTGGCGTCGCGATGGGAAGGATTGCCGAACGTCATTCTGGAAGCTCAGGCGGCCGGCCTGCCGGTTGTCGCATCCGATATTGACGGCTGCCGGGAACTGGTCGACGACAATGTGACGGGCAGGATTTTCCGAAGCGGGGATTCTGGCAATTTGGCGCAGGTCGTGATCGAGGTGCTTGAGAATCCCGTGAAGACGAAGGCTCTGGCCAGCGCGGCCGCATTGAATGTTGCCATGGAATATTCCTGGGCAACATGCATTTCGCGTTTCCATCAACTGTTGCTGCAACCGTAATAATCGCAATCGCCATGAACGCAGTATCGCTACATCCCGCATGATCTTTCCGACGGGAATTGGGTTGAGGCTACCCTCGGGGTGATTTCTTGGATTTTACGCCAGCCGTAAGCGATTTCTTCGATAAGCCACACGCACCCAGGCTTCGGCATCTACGGAACTTTGCTTGGGCTCATTCAGCGACGACTGCAACCATACCGCAATCGGCAACAGCTGACCTCAAGTTTCTATATGCATCCCACCATTGATGCCCTTCCGTTTTTAGTGACTGAAGCTTCCTATGAATCTGGACTCGTTGCCGTTGTGGAAAAGAATGGCTGCAGGCTATGCTGTTGTTGGCATACTGGTCGTATTTTGTGGAGCAGCAGGTGGAGCGGGGATCTTCTGGCTGGGTCAGATGTTGACGCAGCTTTCGGGCCCGGCCTGGAACACCGCAGATGGTGCCATGACTGCGGCCATCGGAATTCAGGCGCAGATCATCGCCTCCAGCGAAATCATTCACGACGTGGATGTTGAGCGAAATCAGAAACGTCTGACCGAACAGCAAAAGATCACATCTGAGCAAATCCGGCGAATCGAAGATGCCGCCATCCTGACGCCCATTCAACTCGCGCCACTTAACAGCAGTCTTCAGAGATACTCGACCTCGCTCAGGGAACTGCTTGCAAGCCACCAAAGCTATCTGACTTCAAAGGCAGCCTTTAAGAAGCAGGCCGAACGATTCATTACCATCAGCGAATTGCTGGAAAGAATCGGTGACGCACAAGTTGACGAGATGGCCGCAACCCCGGACAAGGCAGTCACATGGAACACTGGCCTTTCCAGACGATGGGATGCGGCCGACGGCGGGATGGAATCCAGCATCGGTTTTCTGACACAGTTGTTTTATCTGGAACAGCTGACTGCCGGTCAGGATCCTGTCCGTTGTCGCAAAGAGATCGAGAACGCTCGAACTTTTCATCGTGAAGCGATGGAGCTGATGCTCGCGACAGGATCGTTCGATGCCAACTTTTCCGCTACCGACGCAGACGGTGAATATGAAGGCCGAAGTATGTCCGAGGTCTGTCGATCGGAATTCAGCAGCGTCTGTAAGACCATGGACGATTACATTGCCAGCTTCCAAAAGGTGCAGAGTGCCAAAGGCCAGTACAATTCACTTGCCGACGCGGCGGTAACGGCGATCGAGCAGATTGAAGTGGATGCTGAACAGGCCGTTGCTTCGATCATATCGTCCGTTGCGTGGGCCAAGATCATCGCAGCGATGGCGATCCTGATTCCTCTGATGGCCACGATCGCGGTGGGAGTGTTCGCTGGACTGAACGGCACGAAAGCTGTGGCTCGTCCGATTGAAGCGGCCGTCGATATTCTTCGCAACACAACAGGCGTTGCTGCATCGGCAATTACTCAGATGACTTACTCCATCAGCAGCATTGCCAGAAGCACAGAACGCGCGGCTGCTGTTTCTCGAGGAGCATCCGAGGTGGCGGATCGCGGTCGAGCGAGTATCACAAGTCTCGGAAATGCGGCCGACCAGATCGACGGCGTTGTCGCATTGATCGAAAGCATTGCAGGCAAAACGAACCTGCTCGCGTTGAATGCAACAATTGAGGCCGCTCGGGCCGGCGAATCTGGAAAAGGATTCGCGGTCGTGGCAAACGAAGTGAAAGCTCTGGCTCGCCAGACCAGCGATGCGACTCGCGAAATTCGCAATCGACTGGATGAAATGCGTCAGGCCACAGACACGACGGTGAATGATATCGGCCAGATCTTTCACGTAATTCGAGAAGTGGATGCGGTGAATCAGGAAATCGCTCGCGCTGCCGAAGAACAAAGCCTGGCGACCGGTGACATTTCCCGCTGTGTGGAAGCCACCACTAATGCCGCAGAAACGGTGACGAATATCGTGGCCGGAAGAAGCTGTACCACCGTGGCCTGAGAACGTCGGCTGCCGCCGCTGACCAAAATCTGCGTCGCGTCTTGCTGTGATACCGGGCGAAACCAAACGAGCAACATTTTCAGCCGAAACGTGCGTCTGGCTGCAGAATGTTTGCTGTCCGCATAGAATTCGTCCACACTGTATCGATCATCCATTCAGTTCCCGCCCGTGTGGGATCGCCAAAAAATGTCTTACGACCATAATCGCGATCCCGGCGTAAGTATTGCGGAAAACGGAGTGTCTTTTGCCGGGCACTCTGGTTCTGAGATGTTCCTGGTTTGATACACATTTTCGTCAGAGAATTTTTCGAGATGGGTCGCGTCACACTGTCCGTTCTGGAGGGTCTCGAACGAGGCCACGTATTCCGTAACATTTCAACTCCGGTCACTATCGGCCGCGAGGAAGTGAATGACGTGCAGCTGAACGACGAACGCATCAGCCGTCTTCATGCAAAACTGCAGGAGGATGAGGGCTGCATCATTTTCACAGATTTGAACAGCACCAACGGAAGCCGCGTGAATGGACATCCGGTGCAGTTACGAATTCTTCGGCCTGGCGATCACCTTCAGCTGGGGCGATGCACTTTACTGTTTGGCAGCGAAGAAGAAATCGCAGAGCGTGCAAGACATTTGGGTGTAACCGTTGCTGCATTGCTGCCACTTCAGGGGCCGCCCGGACGATCGATTCCCGCCAGCGGAATGCAGGATGCGGAGTTCAGTCTGGCCGACAATCTGAACACCGATCACTTGCTGGGCCCGCTGTTTGCCGGAGAACGACCGCCTCTGCCAAATAGCCTTTCCACCCTCCAGCGGACGCGGCTTGCGGATGTGCTCGCCTGCATTCATGAGCAGCTGCAAAATGTGGTGCAGGAAGCGTCGGCTACAGATTCTGACGAACGATACGTCAAGGTGCCGTGGGAGCGTTTTCAGAACTTGCTGTTCCTTCAGCGAGATCTCGCCGGCTGGCTGCAGGCCGTTGCAAATCCGGATCTTGACCAGACGTAATCCTGATCAGACATAATCCTGATCAGACATAACTGCTGTTCAGGAACCTTTCGCTACCAGCTGTCGCGTCTGAGCAAGTCCACCTTTTAACACCGCCCAGATTCGCTGCAGTTCGCTGATGTCCTGAGAAAACGCCTCCGCCGGATCGGCCGATGAGAGATGGCTATCATTCTGCAGCACAATTCTCTCCAGCTGATGCAGGCGGGCATGCAGCGATTCCTCCAGCAACGGTACAACCTCTTTCGCGGCAACTCGAATGACGCGAGTCACCTCGCGAACCGTTTCTCGTTCTGCGATCCGAGTTTTCTCATCCAGGATTCGAGGCCCCACAGCGATCTGTTGATCGAGCTTTTCGACATCCACCAGGCGGCCGAAGGGTGACGCGGATTTGCGAGAATCGCTCTGCAGCAGCTTCGCCTTCTCAAGACAAAACTGCGCTTTCTTTGAAGATGGATTTATGCGAACAGCGTTCTGAAAGCAGAGCAATGCCTGACCGAGGTTTTTCATATCCACATAGATATTGCCCAGATTCAAATAAGCCTCAATAAAATCGGGCTTGAACTTGATCGCTTCTTTGTACGCGGAGATGGCCATGGTATTCAGATTCAAACCACGCTGCGCAATACCCAGATTGTAGTAACCTTCTGCGCACTTCCGGTCTTTCTGCAACGCACGTCGCAGTGTCTCTGCGGCCCGCTTAAATTTCCCCTGCCTGTTCAGGACCGCGCCAAGGTTGACCCAGCCCTGTGCACGGCCCGAGTTCAGCTTTGTGAGCTGCTCGAATGCTTCGCGAGCCAGATCCAGTTCATTTCCCAGAAAGCGAGATAAACCCAGCAACTCCCAGGCATCTTCATTTTCCAGATCCTCATCCAGCATTCCCTGCAGGAGTTCAGCGGCATCCGAATATTTTTGTTTTCGCATCAAGTCGCGGCTCTGCTTCAGCAGTGCCTGTCGCATTGTGGGCTCACTCATAAATGGACTCCCAACGACTGAGAAGGAATCAAAAAAGACGCGTGGGAATTTGAGAAGCAGAAGTAAGGAGGGAAGCTCAATCAGCGAAAACTGCTGGTCCCGAATTCCTGCACAAAAGAACAGAGTCCGTATTGGAACGAGTTTGTTTTGAAAAAGTGCCGGTGTTTTGCGTTGGATAAGGCGAATTTCCGAAAAATCGATTGATTGTCCATTCTGATGCAGCGACGCCTTAATCCTTTGCCGCGCTTAACAATGTCAAACAGGGGTGGAGTTTTCACCCCCAGCCCTGCACCTTCAAGCGGGAAAACCTGCGAAGTCGATCCACTCCAAAGAATCCGGGGAATCACTCCGGAGCACTTTGAACCAGAAGAATACTTCTGACAAGATCGTGCAGGTTCTGAATGTCAGATATGTTCAATCGAGGCACGCTGCTGGCAATGATGACCATTGTCGGGCTGCTTCATTCCCGGACCTTTGCGGAAAGCAACTCCCGCGAAACACCTCTGGTGCGCGCGGTTCAGCAGTCTCGCAAGTCCGTTGTAAATATCCACACGGAAAAGAAAGCGGCGGAAGATAAAGAGGCACGTTTCTTTTCTCCCAAGTCACGAAAAGTGACCGGAATGGGAACCGGCGTGATTGTGGATGAACGCGGTTACATTGTCACGAACTATCACGTGATTCAGGATGTGGATGTGATCACCGTCTCGCTCGATGGTGGAGCAACATTCGATGGTCGCCCGGTGTCTTACGATCGCAAGCACGACCTGGCCATCATTCGCATTGACGCGAAAGAACCACTTTCCGTCATGCCAATGGGAACATCGTCCGACCTGATGCTGGCTGAAACGGTCTACGCGGTTGGTAATGCTTTCGGGTACGAACACACCGTCACAGCAGGCATCATCAGCGCTCTGCATCGTGATGTCGAAGTCGATGAAACTCAGTCCTATGAAAATCTGATTCAGACCGACGCGAGCATCAACCCGGGCAACAGTGGCGGGCCGCTCCTGAATGTGAACGGCGAAGTGATCGGGATCAACGTCGCCATTCGCTCGGGTGCTCAGCGGATTGGCTTTGCCATTCCCATCGATGACGCTCGCAAAACGATCGCTCGCCTGTTGAGTGTCGAACGTCTGGATGGAATTCCGCACGGGCTTGTGACTACCGATATAAAGTCGGCGACCGAAAAGAAACTGGTGGTGGAACAAGTGTCGATGGGCAGCGCCGCCGAACTTTGCGGAATCCGGTCCGGCGACATCATCAGAAATGTTCGTGGCCTGACAATTTACGACAGCACCGATTTTGAACGCTCTCTGCTGGCATTGCCTCGCGGAAAAGTTGTCGACGTTGTGCTGCTGAGAGAGGGTCGCGAACAGACCATGCAATTTACCGTCGGCGTGGGTAAGCAATCAGTCACAACGCCTGCGGCCGCTGCTCGTCAAAACGATGTGGTCGTCGCCGGAGTGGAGACGAAGTCCGCGGAGGTCCCAACGAAGATTGTTTCTCAATCGTCCGACCCGGATGCACAAGCTCTGACTCGAGCCTGGGATTTGCTTGGGCTTCGACTTGAAGCGCTCTCTGATGTCGATAAGCAGGAAGTAACCAGCCGCTCTTTCGCCGGAGTGAAGGGGAACGTAAAATATAATGGCGGACTCCGCATCGTCGAAGTCAAAGAGGGCAGCGTTGCGTCACGCTTCATTCGGGAAGGTGATATCCTGTTGGGGCTAGATGGATTCGAAACGCTGGGGGCCGTTAATCTGAGCTACATTTTGAAGGCCGACCGCATTCAGAAAACGACCACCATGAAGTGCCAGATTTACCGAAAAGGCACCACTCCGTTGGAGGGAACTCTGTCGCTGGCTCCTTGAGAGGTTCTCCGACAGTGTCGCCAGTTTGCCGGCGTCGTCGGGGCTCACGATTTCCAGCTCCGCTTTGCAACAGGCAACCTTCGTAGATTTCGGAGCGTCCCAAACAGCGGAGTCACATTTAGAAGCCCTAACACAATAGATGGACTCATGAGAGTTCAGAAACACCTGCGAATTCACACGAATCCGGCTGCTTGTGAGATTTTTGTTAGGCTTTTTTCGTAAGGGATTTGTCCCACGCTTGGGGAGTCGTTGCTTCCTGTCTGGGAATTCTTTTTACCGCCGCGCCTTTATGATGGCTCAGACTGAGCGAATAATCGCCCCATTGATCATGCACTTCGGCGGTCAGGAAAACTCATAGCAGAGGCTCGAATCCGGATCCGGGAATGGGCGCTGCTTAAATGCTCCAATCCTCCCGCCACATATGAACAAACAAACACCTTTCAGCAAGAAAAAATTGTTCTGTTCACCAGAAAGCGTGACAGTTCTTCCAATAGATGTGAATTTGATGTAAAGAGACACCGATTTGGCGAAGTTTTCCACTCTGTCCTAAAAAACATGAGCAACATCGATTGGATGAAGTCATTATGGAGGCGGAGGTTTGGGCCAATTGCATGCGTTTGGCTCGGGGCAAATGCCCCCTTGCTAAACTTCCGTAAGAGTGGAGAACTACTGTGAGAATTTGGCAACACTACTGGAACCTTGTGACGTAGAGTGTCGTGGTGCCTCTTTTTTTGGGCCGGAGACCGCTGCTGATCTCCGATTCCATGGCAGTGTTCGCAGTATCTTCGTTTGAATTTATGATCCAGGGCCTGTCGTCGACTTCAGAGTAGGGCATGTCTTGAATCCCTGCAGTATTTCGGCGGCAAAGACGGACTGATATGTCGACAGTCATTCGATCATGCCCAGGGTGCAAATCCCTAATTCTTTCGGACACAGATCAGTGTCCTGAGTGCGGTCACGTCTTTTACGAACGTCGTAAGACGGAATCGTCGGGCGTCGCCCCTAACACTCCCGATACTCTGAAATCCGCCAGTATTCAGGACCCGTGCCCTCACTGCGGAGAATTGGTTCGCACAGGACTCGTCCGTTGCTGGAGTTGCAATGGATTTATGAGAGCCGACGTGGCCGCTCGTTATCGAGACCTGACCACAAAACCGCAACCCATCATTTACAGCACAATATCGCCCGAACAGAGAACCGATTTTCTTCCACCCAGAGCGGAATTGTCGGACTTTGCTAATCGCCAGATAGCGGACACTGACGGTTTCCAGCTGGGGAACGGCATTAATTCCGGGACCGTTCCTGAATCGTCAGGCTCGGGCTCAGATTTTGACCTCGATGGCGGATTCGCCGTGAATTCGGGGACTCCCCCTGCGTCAGAAAAGCCGTCGTCACCAGAAAAAACGAAACGGCCCGCTCGCCGGGAAGCCACTAAACCCGCTTCCGATGGCCCGGATAAGCCTCAGACAACAACCAACGTCACGTCCAGTGTCATAGCACCTGAGCGCGCACCCGAACCGGCTGCCGCGGAGCCCGAAAAACCAGCCGAGAAATCTGCCGAGAAATCCAGTGCAGGCGGCGGAAATCGTCCGGCCCGTGGCGGCGACGACGATTTGTTCTCGATTGCCGTCGAAGAGCAGAAGGAAGTCAAAAAGAGACGTGGTCAGAAGACCGCCGACCGTCTGCGGAAGCAGATTATGGTTCCCTGTTCGTGCGGTGCATGGATCCGTGTGAACGAAGATCAGGCCGGCAAAAACGTCCGCTGCAAACAGTGCAAACAGGGCGTGCTGGTACCGGGCATCCGCAAGAAACCCGAGAAGACTGAGAAGTCCGCGGAAAAAAAAGGCAGCCAGCCGAAACTGAATATCTCGTGGGTCGATGACGCCTGGTATCATGTTTTGTCGCCAGCCGCTCTGGTCCTGAAGCCCGGCAGCCTCACGGGAAAACATATCGAAGTCGACCTTGCCGTTACGGACGCCGGTCTGCAGGTGCTGACTTTCAGCGGGACCGCAAAAAAACGATCCCTGTTCAGCTTCGTTTCGTCGAACAAAAAGGCGGATCATCAGCTCCGCCGTAAGCAGATTCACGACCAGGTAGGAAACTCCGGGGACTTCAAGAATCTTGAAAATGTTGAAGTTCGCACGATAGTGGCCGACCGGATGTCTGAGCTTCGTCTGGTCCAGCCTGTTGCGAAAGTTTCCGAATCGATGTTTGCTGGCGTCCCGGTTTTCGGCGAAGGCCGAATCGCGGTGTTTCTGCCCGTGGATCTTGAAGAAGGCAAACAGGCTTACCTGTCGTTTACGCTCAGCAACTGGCGCACGTTCAACCAGCAGTTGAAGACTCGCTTCGGCACCGAACTTCCGTCGACTGAAAATGGGATCCCGGAAACGGATAAGACAGAGACACTTAGCTGCTTCCTGAATCAGTCGAAGATTGACGCAGTCAAAGGACTGATCTTCTATCAGCAGGATGCGGCCTACCAGCTTGAACTGACCGGCTATAAGTGCAAGTCGTGCGGAACGGCAGTGAGTGAAGAAGGCCGGAAGAAGGCCAAACTTGGTGGCGTCAAAGGACGCAGCATCGCGAAAGCAAAGTGCCCGAAATGCGCCGCAAAAATGCAGGCGGAAGCGATCTACAAAGTGGCCAAAGGCCCTGAGCCGATCCCGGAAGTTGGCTGATTTCTCAGTCTCTTTCGACTCGCATTTCCATCACTTCATACCCAGCCGAATCGAAGCCCAACCGGCGGTAGACCGACTGTGCCGACTGATTCTCATGCTCCACGTACAGACGAATGCAGACCACGTCACCTTCAGCGCGAGCGGCCTCCACAGCATGGTTCAGTAGCCGGCGGAAGATACCTCTGCCCCGGTAATCGGCATCCACGTACACGCTTTGCAGCCACACCATCCAGCCATTGCGCCAGTCACTCCATTCGCGAGTTATCATGACCTGCCCGACGATGCCGGAATGCGATTCCGCAACGAAGTAGCGAACTTCCGGAGCCAGCTCCAGTCCTCGTCGAACGCCCGCGAGTACCATGACTTCGTCAAGCTCCTTGCCTTCTGTTTCCCGAGCCAGTCGACAGTTCATCTCGGCCATTCTGCCCACATCAGAAGGCTGTGCAGATCGATACACAAACATCTCAATTGCTCTTTCCGAAAAAGCGGTGAATTGCGAAAATGGGCACAAGTCTGAAGGATATCAGGCACATACCCTTCTGAATGGAATCCAGGACGTGAACGGACTCACTCAAAATCGACGAATTTGCATGGCCACGTGGGCGGCCGCCACAGTGATTTTCCTGCTGGGGACGATCCTGCACAAGACATTGGCCTGCCCGTTCTGTCTTTCTCCACCACAAACCCTGGCCGAACAGATCGCGCGAGCGGACATCACTTTGATCGCCGAACTGGTGCGTTTCCGCGTGTACGATGGCGGTAGCCGTCCGGAATCCACTCTTCGCATTCGCGAATTTCTTCATGGAGAATCCATCGCAGGCACGCGTCGCGAATTGGCCATCGGGCAGGCGATTGTGATTGCTGCCGAGGCCACTGGAAATCCGGGTGATCTGTTTCTGATGTACGGCACACTGCCCGAGAACTCCGCTCAGCTGGCTTCATCGACGTTTGCCGTCGATGACAGTGCGAAGAATGCCAATACGTCCACGGTAAACGAGAGCTCACTCAACACCGTTGTGACGGCTGACCTGAAGATTGACCCGCTGGATTTATCGGGTGGAGATATTCAGAAGACTTCTCTGATCATTCCTGAATGGATCTCATGGAATGAAACGATGGCCATCACATCTCATACCGTCGGCTATATGAAGCATATGCCGGCACGCAATTACCCTCAGAAGAAACGGCTGGAGTATTTCGTTCCGTTTCTGGAACACACGGAGGCCATGATCGCGATTGATGCGTGGGCCGAGTTTGGCAACTCGTCGTACGAAGACGTGATTGCCATTCGCAGTCTGTTGCCTCGAGATAAACTGCGTGATTGGATCGCAGATCCTCAGATGAGCCCCGAGCGACTGGGCCTCTATGGCATGATGCTCGGCCTGTGCGGAACCGCTGAAGATTCCGAGTTCCTGCTGGCACAAATGCGAGAGAAGAACCAGAAGCCTGATACCGCTGCTGAACCTTCGCCAATGCGTTTTCGTTTTGGCGCAGAAGGTCTGATGGGCGGTTACCTGCTGCTCACTGGAGAGCCCGGTCTTGACCAGTTGGAGAAGACTCTGCTGGTCCCCGCCGATGTCCCTGACACTGCGTGCCATGCACTGATTCAGGCACTGCAGTTTATGTGGAGTTACGAAAAGGACATCATCAGCCCGGACCGTATCTGTAAAACAATGCGGATGATGCTGAACAGGGAATCCATGCGAGAGATCGCGATTACGAATCTGTCCCGCTGGGAAGACTGGTCCACACTTCCTCTGCTGACACAGATGTTCAACGGTGAATGCTCCGGTGATCGCTCCACACAGCGGGCCATCATTCAGTTTGCGCAGACCTGCATGAAAAATCCTGCAGCCAACTCAGGTGACCAGCCTGCTGCTGACGATGCAGAATTGTTTCTCTGCCATGTCCAGGCAACTCGTCCCGATCTGCTTACTTCAAATCGGCGCGAGTTTCAGGCGCCTCAATAACTCGAGTGACCGCCCCAGGCGGCGATTTCCAATGCGATCTTGTTTTAAAACCCCGTCGACTTCGGCCAGACCGGCTTGCCAGGGACGGCCGTCTTCAGACTCCACAGACTTCCTCCCGCAGTCACGAACAACGTCTTTAAGTCACCACCACCAAATCCGCAGTTCGTGGTCTCGTCACAAGTGATCGGCACAAACGTCAATAGTTGTCCCGAAGACGAAAAGACATACACGCCCGCCGTCGGCACAGCAGCGGTCTCATGCGGGGGATTGGGCTTGTTCAATCCCGCGGCCACGTAAAGTCGACCGGCAGCGTCCAGTTTCATTCCATCCGGACCTCGAGTTGTCTTCCAGTCGTGAATCAACGTCTGTGTCGCGAAGTCCACACTTCCATCTGGCAGAAGTGCAAACCGCCACAGCTTTCGAGGGCCTCCCGGAGCGTTATTGTTATCGGCCACGAACAGAAACTGATCATCATGAGTGACCACAAGCCCATTGGGGCGATCGACCTCGTGCGTAATAATTCGCGAAACAGTTCCGTCCGTATCGATCCGATAGACGCCTTCGATTTCGCGACCGTTCGAATCCAGAATCTCCATGCCTTCACGATCGCCATAGCGAGGATCTGAGAAGTAAATTCGATCCTGCGAATCCATCGTCAGGTCATTTGGCTGGTTGAATTTCTTTCCCTCATACGATTCCGCAAGGACCAACGTCGAGCCATCGATTTCGACACGCGAAACACGCCGACGAACGGGTTCGCAAATGACCAGACGACCCTGACGATCGAACATGAGCCCATTAGATCCGGCGTCTGCACGATAGACCGCAGTGGTCCCGTCTTTGCTTCTTAAATTGATGTTGCCTTCACCGCTGGTGAGTAGTCCCAGTTCAGGATGCCACGCTGGACCTTCGCCCGCACCATGCTCCTGCAGCAGCTCAGGCTCGGACAAAAAGATCGGCTCCGGCTGCGAAGACTTTCGCAGCCTCAGCGTCGCAGAAACTGGAAAATGGTCCGACAATCCTTCGGTGGCAGCGTCTCGCAGGATCTGAGCGGACTCTACTTTCGGCAAAAGTTCGGGCGAAACAAAAATGTAGTCCAGTCGTCTGTCTGTTCCGTGATTTTCGTCACTGACGAGCGACGCAGGAAAAGTTCCGACGAACGGTTCCGCGTCTTCACGAAAATGCGCAACTAGGTCCACGTAATTTTGAGCGAGTATCGCAGTGACTCCACCGTAGTCGAGCTTTCCCTCGTTCAAATTTTTCGCGTTCGTGTCACGCTGGTCCAGCATTTTAAAGAACGGGACCAGTTGCACATCCTGATCATATTGGGCTCGATCGGCAGGTGAAAAACTATTGAAGTCGCCGGCCAGAACGATCTGACCATGTGGCTCGGGCAAAGACTTCACGTCTGCCTCTAACAGTGCGGCTTCTTCCATTCGTCGAGCGAAATTCGACGGATGAGAATGAATCACGTAGAACCAGATTCCCTGAATACGGCATCGCAACAGCCCGTGATGCATGCCTTCTCGAATTCGTTTCACGTCCGAGATCGGATAGCGTGACGTAATTCCCGTGGCGAATCCATCTTCCTTCAGCAAGGCCGAGTACTGGTGTCCCCAGGACTTCGCGTCTTCAGACAATTTGTCCGACGTGTACTCATTCAGTTCCTGCAGCGATACGACATCCGGCGCCTGACTGGCCATCCACCGTTTCCAGTTGGAATATCGCGGCTCTGATTTCTTCGTGAAGCCGTACCAGACATTGTGAGTCACGATCTTAAGCGAAGCGGGGGATTCATTTTCCTCCGCATTCGCAAATTGCCCCAAAATCACACACAGCGCGAACGCGACTCTCGTTTTCCACATCTTTAGGTTCCTCTGACGCCGAACGTGTTTCAGGTACTCTGCATGCCCTCGGATGCAGCACTCGACAGAATACAGCCACGGCCACCGAACGTAAATGAATGGGCGGACGGCCCGGGCGATCACCAACAATCGCTGGACGCTTCAGCCTGTTCGTCTCCTTGTGTAAGCTGCCGATCATGAGCAAGCACATCTGTTTTCTGACCGGCGTCCTGTTCGTCTTCCTCAGCACCTCGCTGACCGGCTCTGCAACTGCGCAGGACGCCGATGCTCGGCTGCAGAAATTCTTTCAGGACCATCTTGAAGAATCATTTCGCCTGCGTCCCCTCGAAGCGACCATGCTGGGTGATCATCGCTTTGACCATCTTCTGGACGACATCTCTGTCGACGCTCGGCGCGGCTGGCTGGAACACTACCAACGGCAATTAAAACGACTGCCGGAAGAAGTTCCCTACGACCAGCTGTCCCGCAACTCTCAGATTGACTTTGAGATTCTTCGAGACGAATTGCAACGCAACATCTGGCTGGCCGAGAACACTCGTCCTTTTGAAGAAGATCCTCGAACGTACGGAAGCTACATCAGCGACAGTGTTTATACGCTGCTGACTCAGTCGACTCTGCCGAAGGAAACCAACGTTACCAATGCGATCGCACGCATCGCCGAAATTCCTCGAATCGTGAAAACGGCGAGGGAGACTTTGCGAGACTCTCCGCCGTCGATTCTGGAAACCGCGATCCTGCAGAATCGAGGCGCCAGCGGGCTTTATGAAAAAGGCATCTTTGAACTTGTCGGCGATACTCCTCAGCTGAGCGTGCTGCAGAAGGTGGCTGCCGAAGCCGTTTTGGCTTTGAACGAGCACCAGCTTTTTCTGGAAGACAGTCGTCGTCTGCGAGCCAATGGAGAATGGCGGCTCGGGCGTCAGCTGTTCTCTGAAAAACTGGAAATGGTGCTGAATGCAGGGCTATCAGCCGATCAGGTGCTGGCAGATGCGGAAGAAGAATTCATTCGTGTGCAGCGTGAGATGTATGTGATCTCACGACAGCTGTGGAGTCGTTACGTGCCCGGCAAAGTGCTGCCTCCGGATGATGCTGCAGGACGTCGTGAAACGATTTCACTGGTGACTCGTGCTGTCAGTCAGGAGCATGGAACTCCCGACGCTCTGGTAGCAGATGCCCGAGCGACCGTTGGTCAGATCAAGCAGTTTATTCAAAGCCACGACATCTTGCGTTTGCCGGAACCTGATCGCTGCCAGGTGATTGAAATGCCTGAATTTCGCCGAGGCAATTCGCTG
>QWOO01000300.1 GCA_003669615.1 Planctomycetota bacterium | reverse complement strand
GTTTGCGTCGACCTTCAGGCCTCCGACCGTGGCCTTGATGCTGAAGGCTTTGATTGAGAAGGGGTTTCGTGTCGACCCGTCTCTGCTCAATTCCGACTTTGATGTCTACGATGGCGACCTTGTCTTTATCGGTCGAGGCGAAATCCTGTTCCGGCATCGAAGCAATGAGCTTGCGTTGTAGCGTTGTCCTGCAGGCGATCGAACCTGCGTTTATCTTTGCACGTGCCCAGCAAGCATGCCACTGGCGGTTCAGAGCAGATCCTTCAAATGGAAATGGTGCTTGCCGAGTTTTCCGCCGTAGTTTCCAGCGGTGATCCGCAGAATCCCCGGACAGCCCGCGGCCGCGTGCAGCCCGCGTTTCATCGCCGACTGGACCGCATCAAAAGATAGCCCATCAATCACAATTTCGTAGACCGCATGACACTGGTCCGGCAATTCTGTTTGAGTCAGCCCGCGCAACGTCGGACAGTATGCATCATTGGTGCTGGCTTTCAATTTAGGATAGCGCGAACCCACTTTGCTGCCAGAACGCACAATGCCTCCAGGAAATGGCAACGCCACATCGGTACCAGTACCAATCGCATCCACGGCCGCTTCGGCAGCCCTGAGCGTAACGGAAGAATTCGTTCCGCAGAACAGAAGATTCCCTCCTGCGACGCCGGTGATGGTTCCAAAATAGTCTTCACAAACGAACTCACCGTCCATTGTCGGAATTCGCCAGTAGCGGCGATTGTCGAACTTTTTGGCCACCTGAAAGCCGTCTCCGAAGTAGCGAATTCCGCCACCAATCCGAATCTGCTTCTCTTTGGGACAATCAAAAATCCCGTTGTAGCAGGCCGTCGTTGGGCACGTGAGGATGCACTGACCGACTCGACTTTGCAGCGCCTTTCCAAGTCCATCCACGCTAAATCCGAACACCAGAACTGAAACACCCGGACGTCCGTCGGGCGTTTCATCAATGGCCAGCTGCCGTTCAATGGCGGCCTCCACATCGCAGGCAATGACGCTGGTGGCATTTCCGCACATCACGGTGGCCGCCGTATTCGCCCAGCGAACACTATCAGCCGTGATGATTAGTCGTGCGGCTTTGATGGGAAAGGCTTCTGCAAACGTATCGACGATTTCAACGCCGTTGAGTTGCAGTGTCTGAGGTTGAGGGACAGTCATCGGAGAACTCGTTCTATCTGACAGTCAATTTCAAAAGGTAGCTGTTGAGCGAATTGCCTCGGTCTGTGGCATCGAGAAGAACGAGCCGCCACGGGCCGGAGCCGGACAGTGTGGTTTCCAGACGCGGGTCAGGATTCTTTTCCGCGTCATCGGCAATGGTGACGATTTGACCGCTGGGATCAAAGAGCGTCAACTGAGCATCCAGCGGCGAACCGTGACGTGCGGCCATCACTTCGGCGACGACAGTTTGTCCAGTCTCGGCGTTGAACTCATACACGTCGACGTCACGCGCCTGCCCAATTTGTCCGCTGATCAATTTGCCTGCGGTGATCGACTGCGCCTTTCGCAGGCTGTCATTCGGCTCCACCTCGGCGATGATCTGGTCCTGCCCAAGAACGAGTAATTCAAACGCGGCCGACGTTCCGGCTTCAGACGTGACAGTCACGGGCACGGTTGAGCCTGAAAAATCTGCCGACAGAGTGAATCGAACTTCCGTCAGCGTGTCTCCGACAACAGACGCTTCGACTCGATCTGGTGGCCCGGATTTTTCCTTCTTCACGATCGTGACTTCCGGGCTCGGGACAAGACCGGCCAACTGAACGCTGGTAATCTCATCCATTCGCAACCCTCGAACAATCACCAGGCTGTCCAATCCTGGTGATACAAACAGAGGATGCATCATCAGGATCTTCGGGCGCTCCTTTGCGGCCTCCGACTTCTCCTGAGCAACACTGCTTCGCGTGGCACAGATCAGCAACAAAACCAGGCTGCCGACCACAGTGAGCCGACTCGCCCGCCAGATTCCCCGGCCACCGAAGTTCGTGTGCAATGTTGATCCTGTGTTCAAAACCGTGACGCGATTAAGCATAAAGTTCCTGAATCAATTCGCCCTGGTCGAGAATTTCCACAGGGCGCCCGTCTGGCGTATGGATCATGCGTCGCGGTGGAATTCCGAGCGACGAAAAGATCGTGTAGGCGACATCGGCTGGTTTCACGGGCCGCTTGATCGCATAACCGCCGTGAGGGTCCGTGGCTCCGATGACCTGGCCAGGCTGAACACCGGCTCCGGCAAACAGCAACGAAGCCGCTGGTCCCCAGTGATCACGGCCTTCGTCCTTGTTGACGTTCGGGCTGCGACCAAATTCGCCGAAGCACGCCACCAGTGTGTCGTTCAAAAGACCGCGTTCGTCGAGATCCATAATGAGCGACGATAAGCCTCGATCAAACTCCGGCAGCTTGTTATCGAGACTTTGGAAGATCTTTCCATGATGATCCCAGCCGCCGTAATTGATGGTCGTAAATGTCACGCCGGATTCCACCAGCCGTCGCGCCAGCAAACAGCTTTGTCCAAAGGTCGTGCGGCCGTACTTGTCTCGCAGTTCCGTCGATTCCTTTTCGATATCAAATGCAGTGCGAGCCTGCGGGGAAAGAATCATCTCCCCGGCTCGCTTCTGGAACTCGTCATACGTTGCGATCTGATCATTGCCCTGAACCTGTTCGGCCAGTGAATCAACAGCCTGCAGCAGCGACTTGCGACGTTCAATGGACTTGTCGGACAATGCCGTGGTACGAACGAGATCCCGAACCCGATACCCCGCGGCATTGGGGTCACCCGCGCGAAACGACTCAAAACGGCCGCCAAGGAACGCGCTTTTTCCCAGTTCCCATGTGAACGATGGGTTTTGCGGAATCGCTACGTACGGCGGGATCTGACTGGTGAATCCTGTTTGCTGAGCGACCACGGCGCCAATTGCCGGGAAGTCACCGAATGCCGATCCAAACCGGCCGGACAATGCCCAGTTCGTGGCCGTTTCATGATGATCGTTTGTGTGCGATCCCGATCGAATCAGAGCAACCTTGTCCATGATCTGCGCCATCTTCGGCAGCAGTTCACAAATCTGAATTCCTGACACGCTGGTATCAATCGGCTTGTACTTGCCGCGAATTTCCGCCGGTGCGTCGGGCTTCAGGTCGAAGCTGTCATGGTGCGACAGGCCTCCGCCGAGGTAAACCAGGATCACCGATTTGGCTTTGCGTTCGGGAACTTCTTCACCAGCGCCAGCCTGCTGCAGCTGAAGCAAATTGGCCATCGACAAACCCAGCGGCCCCAGCGTTCCGACTTTCAGAAAGTCGCGCCGCGCTGCTCCGTTGCAAAACCGATGAGATCGAGAACCAAGATTGATGTTCAGCATGACTTGAATCCTGATGCGGACACTGGTGCGTTGGAATGACAGCAATCGCCAGTGGTTCAATGATTAAATGCAAACTCTTTAGTATTCAACAGTGCCCAGAAGAGGTCTCGAAAGACTTCATCGCGGTTATCGCTGTCGGAAAATGCGGCCATCACCGCTTCCTCTTCTTTGTCGGTTGGAAGACGTGAAAGCGTCGACAGGAAAACATGCTCGGTCGCCTGAAGGTTATCCGGGAACTCTTTCACAATCTGTTTCAGGCGGCCCTCGGCGTCATCAAATTTCTGATTCAGGCCATCACCACACTGGAGGTGCAACAACTGAGGCAGAGTGACATCGCCACTTCGTTCACAGGCACATGCGGTCACTCGATCGCTGCGTCCGAACATGCTTAAGAACGGTGAGGCCACGGTAGAATCCGGCAACTGAACGGCTTTCATTCCCAATGGATAACCGGGGAACGAATCAGGCACCTGAGTGCTCAGGCTGATCGCATCCAGCAGCACTTCTGCCGGTAATCGGCGGGCGTAATAATGAGAATAAAAACGGCTCTCCGTTTCATTCGCAGCCAAGGTCGCGGAACTCAATTGATACGTTCGAGAATTCAGAATCAGACGCATCATGTGCTTTAGATCGTAGTTGTGCGTCACGAACTCTTCATTCAGCGCTTTCCACAGTTCTCGATTTGTCGGCGGATTGCTGACTCGCAGGTCATCCACCGGTTCAACAAGCCCAGCCGCGAAGAAGTGACGCCACAGGCGATTGACCATGTTGCCGGAAAAGTTTTCGTTCTTCGGGTCGGTCATCCATGCGGCGAGCGAAAGGCGAGGGTCAGCTCCGGGGGCGAACAAAGTGGGTGACCGATCCAGCGGCTGAGCTGCCAATTGTGCATTGGTTCGCGGCTGACGAACTCGCGGCGGACGAGCCTGAATTTCCGTCAGCTGTCTCTGCTGGTTCTCAAGTTCTCGATTTCGATCGTCCAGTTGCTTCTGAAGATTCGTCAGTTCATCGCCCTGCTTGTCCGAAATAGAGGATTGCAGTTCGGCGATGCGTTTGCGAGTCTCCTCAATCTGTGCTCCGGCCCGTGTCTCCTCTTCATTGACGACAACCAGAGAGGTCGCTCCTTTGTGAGACTCCTGCCTTTGGAAATTCACGCGGCTGAAGAACGCAGCGAAGTGGTAATAATCATCCTGCGTGTACCGTTCCAGCGGATGGTTGTGACACTTGGCACATCCAATACGAGTTCCCAGAAACGCCTGAGCCACGGACGCCACAACGTCGGAATCTTCGACCTTACGGTACTCGCCGATGGACACGATATAGTAACCGATCTGAGGCTGCGTCACCGAATCGCCGGTCGCTGTGATCACATCCCGAGCGATCTCGTTCCACGGACGATTGTTTGCAACCTGCTCGCGAACCCACGCCTGCATGGCCCGCACTCCCTTGCTTCCGCGAACATCGTGATCGCGCTCCTTGCGATTCTGCAACAGATCGCACAATACGAGAGTCCAGTAATCGACATACTCGGGTCTTTCGAGCAATCGTTCGATCTCGGCAGCGCGCTTGTTCGCACTGGAGTCGGCGAGAAAGACCTTCACTTCTTCGGGAGTTGGCAACGTGCCGATTGTGTCGAGATAAGCGCGTCGCAGAAAAGTGGAATCGCCTGCATCGGCGGACGGCGGAATATTTAACGCCACCAGCTTGTTAAAAACATGTTCGTCGATAAACCCACGACGCTCGACAAACTGCTGCGGATCCACAGACTGATCAAAAGGAAGAGTAATCGCGACAACAGCGACCTCACCCTGAAAGTGAACTCGAATGACAGCTTCACCCGCTCGCAGACAAGTCACAAGACCCGTTGGATCAACCTCCAGGACGCTTGAGTCATTGGAAAAGAACTGAGCCAGCCATGTCACGTCGCGAACTCGTCCGTCAGAGTAAGTCGCGTGAACCGTGAGCTGTAAAGTTTCGCCCGGACGCATGGTCTGATTGCCCGGCAGAATTTTCAGACTTTGAACAACCGCCTCCTCGGCAACAATCCCGGGTGTTCCGGCTTTGATCCATTCGGTCAGCACCCTGGCGGCATCTCCATCGGCGTCAAACAAGCGGCCACCGCCGTGAGGCGAAACGCCGGCTGGCTTTGTCACGAGAATGCTGTTGGAGGGATCCGCGCGGTCGATGCGGCGTCCGAAAAATTCATGTGTGATCGAATCGTAATCCCAGTCGGGCGCGTAACCGCGCAGCGACAGACGAAACCCATTCTGTCCGGCCAGCTTTCCATGGCATGCGCCCTGGTTGCAGCCGAACCGAGTCAGTACGGGTAATACATCCTGCTGAAAGGATGGCGGTGATGCGATGGCTGGCGTTGTAATCAGACCTGCGTCATCAGCAACCACGCTCGGCGGATGGAATATCGGCGAGGCGATCACGAGAGAAATCAGAATCCAGCGAAGACTTTTCATTACGGTGGGCCTGAGCATTTTCGCATGGTCCAGGGGTGGACGTTATGGAGTGAATACACAGCATCGTAAAATTGGACGCGTCCGCAAAGCGGAAAGACGGCTGATTCAGTGAAAAGTGCAGCGAAACGTTCGATTATAAGGGGTCCAGCCGTCCTTCAAGCTAAAGCCCGAGGCTATCAAAATGCGGCTGCTCGGCAGCCAATCGCAATCCGCGAGACTGGCTCAACGGACTTGCAACAAAGCTGCCGTTCTCTCCCTGCGACTCCAGCATGTGGATGAAATTTCCTGCAGCATGCCGTTTTTTTAGACAGAGACGTCAGAAAATCTCCACGAGTGTCCACTTGGTCTCTTCGCGATTCCTCAATTGCTGGCGTTTTCCGTTCGCTCTTCGTAGCAGGGGCACTGCATCGGAAATCTAAAATAAAACGTCTGTTCATTCGCCTCGTAGTTATTCGGGAGTTCTTTGCATGCATCCGCTCGAACCACTGACCGCTGCGGAAGTCCAGCAAGCGGTGTCACTGTTGTCTCAATTCGGTAAGGTGACCCCGACCACTCGTTTCGTTTCAGTAAGCCTGAAAGAACCGATGAAGGATTCCGTCCATGCGGGATGGCCGACCGCTGCTCCGGATCGAGAAGCGTTTGTCATTCTTTTCGATAACGCCACGAACAGTTGCTTTGAGACCGTTGTGTCTCTGACAAAGTCGTCGCTGCTGTCATGGAAGGTCGTTCCTGGTGTTCAGCCAACGATGACGATCGATGAGCAAACGGAATGTGAGCAGGCTGTGCTCTCTTCTGCCGAATTCAAAGCGGCGATGAAACGCCACTGTGGAACCGATGATACCAGCCTGGTGATGGTCGACATCTGGAGCGCGGGCAATTACGGCTCGGACGAAGACAACAGCATGCGACTCGCGCGCCCATTGTGCTTTCTTCGCACCGACCCAACCGACAACGGATACGCGCGTCCGATTGAAGGCATACGGCCGGTTGTCAATCTGAATACGATGCAGGTGATTCGAATTGAAGAACATGGCAAGTGGCCGCTGCCGCCGGAAGCGGGGAACTATGCTGCCGATCGAGTTCCCAATCAGCGAACCGACATTAAGCCCATCGACATTCTGCAGCCGGAAGGCCCGAGTTTTGAAGTGGACGGATATCAGGTCAGCTGGCAAAACTGGAAGTTTGTGATTGGCTTCAATGCTCGCGAAGGCCTGACTCTGCACAACATTCGCTACACCGATGACGGCGAAGATCGGTCCATTCTTTATCGAGCCTCGCTTACAGAAATGGTGGTTCCCTACGGCGACCCTGGTCCGACTCAACGTCGAAAGAACGCGTTCGACGTCGGCGAATACGGAATGGGCATGTGTGCGAATAGTCTGGAGCTGGGTTGCGACTGTCTCGGTCTGATCAAGTACTTTGATGCCGACCTTTGCACGAGCCGCGGGGAATCGCTCAAGATCAAAAATGCGATCTGCATGCACGAAGAAGACTTCGGCATCCTGTGGAAACATACAGATCGTCGCATGAACGTTCCCGAAGTGCGCCGCTCTCGTCGACTGGTGATTTCGTCCGTTTCGACGGTGGAAAATTATGAATACGGCTTCTTCTGGTATCTGTATCAGGATGGAAACATTCAGCTGGAAGTGAAACTGACCGGCATTCTGTCGATGGGCTCATTTGAAGCCGATCAAAAGCCAAAATACGGGAACCTGATCGCGCCGCAGCTCTACGCGCCCAACCATCAGCATTTCTTCAATGTGCGTCTGGACTTCGATCTTGATGGTGTGCCAAACACCGTTCAGCAGATTGATGCGGTTGCCGATCCTGTTGATGAAAACAATCCGTTTGAGAATGCCTTTGTAGCGAAGGCCACTCCGCTGCGTACCGAGAAGCAGGCTCGGGCGAATCTAAATCTCGAGACCGCTCGCACGTGGAAAATTGTTAACTCGTCGAAGAAAAATCACGTTGGCGAGTCGGTCGGATACAAGTTCATGCCGGGCGACAATTGCTTTCCATTCGCGACGAAGAACGCGTGGTGGCGCAAGCGTGCCGGGTTCGTCGATCACCATGTCTGGGTAACTCCGTTTAAGGAAGACGAATGCTTTGCAGCAGGCGACTATCCGAATCAAAGTCGAGGTGGCGACGGGCTGATTGCGTGGACCGAACAGGATCGTCCGATCGAAAATACAGACGTCGTCTTCTGGTACACGTTCGGGCATACTCATATTCCTCGGCCCGAGGATTATCCAGTGATGCCGACGGCCTACATCGGTTTCCTGCTCAAACCGAACGGCTTCTTCCGCTGCAATCCGGGCAACGATGTTCCGCCATCAAAGAAGAAGCTGCTGGAGATCAAAAGCTGCTGCCAATAGATACTGCCTGTACCTGCTGCCTGTACCTGCTGCCTGTACCTGCTGCCTGTACCTGCTGTCTGTACCTGCTGTCTGTACCTGTGCTGCTCAGCCCGGTAGCTGGGGCATGCATTCAGTTTGTTCTGAGTGCCAGTCCGTAAAGGTCGTCCGGAAGTCGTGGCAACTGCCTCGGCCACGATAGCCCTTCAAGATTGAGTGCCATGGGGCGGGCGATGCAGAATTAAAGACGGAGCCATCTTGATGCTGGATCGGGCGACAGAATTCGAAGACCTGCGCCGCGCGTGCGATCGCGCGGATCGTCTGGGAATTCTTTGCTCGGGTTTATGCGCAACTCATTGCCTTGCGTGCCCGCTCCTGTTTTCCATTATGCCGGCCATTGCCGGATCTGGCATCTGGGGGACAAACGGAGCCGACAAAATGCTGACTCTTGCCAGCCTTGTGTTTGCATGGTTCAGTGTGGGCCCAACGCTTAGATCGGCACCATCCAGGGTCGGAGCCTGCCTGACAGTGACCGGTCTGATATTCGTGCTTGCGACTGCGTTTGCTTCCCATGTTCATGGTGAAAGTGCGTCTGTACGTCACTCGGCCAATTGTCGGTGCGCCGCGTACTGCGGGATTCCTGTCGGTATGTGCGTTGCGGAATCGATCAACGGCGACGCTCAGCTGATTCCGCTCACGGGTCCCGCAGAAGACTGGGCACCCGGCCGTTCGCATTCTTCATTGCGAGCCTTGTTGACAACTGCCGGCGCAGTACTGCTGATGATTGGGCATTGGCGGAATTTCAAAGCACGCAACAGCCAGCCACGATTCTGTCGTCAAGATCTGTTGGCTGGAATCGCTGATTCGAACACCGCATCCCGTTGTCAGGGAAGCGGCATCACATCCACACTGACCAGCAAGCGGTGCTGACCGCCGCCGACAAAGACGCCGGTCAGTGGTGGCACGTCGCTGTAGTCACGCCCCCAGGCAAGCGTGATGTGATCGGTGGAGCAAAATGTGTCGTTGGTGGGATCGACATCCAGCCACGCGCCGTTGCCGCAATACACGGAAAGCCACGCGTGAGAAGCATCGGCCCCGACAAGCCGCGGCTGGCCTTCCGGCGGAATCGTTCGCAGGTAACCACTGATATATCGGGCGGGAATTCCCAGGGATCTGAGCATTGCGATCTGCAGATGCGCAAAGTCCTGGCAGACACCGCGTCGCAGGCGAAACACTTCCTGGACCGGAGTATTCACGGTGGTGGCACGACTGTCGAAAACAAAATCGGCATGAATCCGGCGTGTGAGTTCTTCGACCGCTTCAATCACCGGACGTCCCGGTTTAAACGATTCGATCGCGTATTCCTTCATGGCCTTTGACGATGTGATTCGATGCGACGGGAATGCAAACTCCAGCGCGTCGCGGTCCTGAGGCGTATCCTTCCGTCGCAATGCCGCAGCGACTTCTTCCCACGCCGTGGTTGTCGCCGTGCGAGGAAACTCGGAATCGCGAACGGTCACTATCGTGGTCGAAATCACATCCAGCCGCTGATAGCCCTCATTGAAGGAAAACACCTGCACCGGATTTCCAAACGCATCGACTCGGCGAGTCCTAATCGACGGCTCGGGCTCGATCGTCAGTCGAAATGATTCAACCTGCTGTCGATCGATCGATCGGAATTCGAGCCAGGCCTGATTGTGTCCGATGGAGACTGTTTCGTGACCATCGTATGTGGTCTTGTGAGTGACTCGGTACTTCATGGTGTGCCTCCGCTGTTATCCGTGAACTGCCGTGGCACTCCCGAATGAACGAGGTACTTATTGGTCAGTGTATCTGACAGTTTTGTCATGGAATCATCGACGGTCTTCAACGCAACCAGCACATTGCGAGGAGTGGAAGCTGAGAGATCTTCCGCGGTTAACATGCGAACGGCGTGAGCTGCTTCCATAACCAGTCGCATTTCTTCCGATCGCAGTGGCCGCGCTTCATAACCCGGCAGACGATCCACGTGAGATACCAGCCGATCAATCTGATAGGCCAGTGAACGCGGATTGGTATCGTCGGTGATGGCCAGATCGAGCACCGCATTCCGCTGCAGATTTTCACGATAGCGGAAACGATACGTCATCCGTACGTCGAGTATTTCTACCATCGTTTTGAGAAGCGCAGGTGACACAGGGCCACGCTTCAGCTCGGCGGAAATCAACATTCGCGCGGTTGCTCCCGCACGTTCGATCGAACGCCCGAGTTCCAGAAAGCGCCATGATGGACCGCGATTCATTCCGTCAGAAATCAGGCCGCTCACGGATGCCAGATCGCCAATCAGCGAATTGGTGGAACTCACGACGTCGGCAAGGTCATGCCATTCTTTAACCGGGGACGCTCGAAAAGATTCGGCCGTCACGTTGATACGATGCCACGTGTCCGGACTGATCCAGTCTCGAACCAGCGACGCAAGGCGAGTCAGATCCTTGACCGTTCTGGCCAGTCCACCGTATTCATTGGGATCGTAGACCGCAATCGGCAGAGCCTCCGCCAGCGAAGGCAGCTGCGACTCCATGCCATCGACGACGAATCCCGGCTCCAGCTGACCCATTTCACTCAGAGCTCGAGCGAGAAAACGAATCTCCGTCAGATCGACATTACTTTCGCCAATCAACCGATCCGCCAATGCGCGAACCAGGCGGCTGAGAAAATCACAACGATCGAGTGAACGACCGAGCCAGAAAAGATTGTCCGCCACTCGGCTTGGAAACAGAGCACTCGTGCGACGCAGCTCGGCCGGAAGATCCCGCGGAGTCAGCAGCGACACGGGATCGACTTTGCGATCAGCCAAAACCCACAGATCTTTGCTGCCTTCGCCGGCCGCAACAGACAGCTGCATCGGGCCGGTGTCCGGCGCAACGCGAATCAATCCGCCGGGCATTAGATGCCATGCATTTTCGTCTTCCACAAGAAAGGCACGCACCGCCGCATGACCACAGCGGATGCCGGATTCCGACCAAACCGGTATTCCAGAACGTGCAACCTTCTCCTGCGCGATCCATGCATAGGGCTCCGCGCGAACTCGGGCCAGCGTCTTCTCACGCTGCTCGGGCGACATCTCGCCGATGATCAGTTCTTCTCCACCGCTTTTCTGAAACGCCGGCTTCAATACCAGATCGGCGGCACGACTTACGACGTGCTGAAAACTGATCGGGTCACCGCACCACCATGTGGAAATCGACGGCATCATCAGTGGCTCACCCAACAACCGCTGACAAAGCTGCGGCAGAAATGCCATGAAGACAGGAGCACCCACAATTCCACAACCGGGAGTGTTTGCGATCGTGACATTGCCCGCTCGCATCGCGTTCAGAAGACCGGGAACTCCGTGCGCTGCATATCCACCAAGTTCCAGTGGATCCAGTCCGGACTCAGCACAGCGAGCCATCACGATGTCGACCTGCACCAGGCCCGACAGCGTTTTCATAAACACAACGTCGTTGCGAACGGCCAGATCTCCGCCCTCGACCATTGTGTAGCCCAGATAGCGAGCCAGATACACGTCTTCGAAGTAATACGGGTGAGCCGAACCGCTGGAAAGCAGAACAATCCTCGGACTATCCGTGGGACGCGGAACTCGACGACGCACGGAGTTCTGTAGTCTCGCAAAAAACGGAGCCAGTCGTTCGACCTGAATCTGCTTGAACGCCGACGGCATCGAACGAGAACTGACGATGCGGTTTTCCAAAGCGAAGCCAGGTACGGCCGGTGCTTCGGCACGGTAGGCCATCACCCACCATTGCCCGTCGACCGATCTAGCCAGCTCTGCGGCGTAGAAAAACATCGGAGAGAGATCGGGCCGGCGAATGTCACAAAATGGACGCAGAAATTCCGGATTCGCGTAGAGCACCTCTGGTGGCAGAGTGCCGTCATCAATCAATGTGCGAGGACCGTAGATGTCTGCAATCAGCAGGTTCAGCAGGCGAGCACGCTGACTAAGTCCCAGTTCGATCTGAGACCAGTCGGCCGCTGTCATCAGCATCGGCAGCAGGTCCAGTCGCCACGGACGCGCACCTTCGCCACTGTCTGTGGCGGAATGATAATTGACGCCGTTCTCACGCAGCATCCGATCGGCCTGGCCATTGCGGCGCGCGAACTCGGACGGAGCAGCTGTCTTCAAAGCGTGGAGGAATTTCAGCCAGTGAGGCCGCGGCTGACCATCGACCTGGTAAACCTCGTTATAAACGAATGAGGGACATTCGAAGATTCGATCTGTCCGCAGGTTCGGAGTGAGTCCAGTTGCCATTCCATCGTTTTCCGGAAACACCTTTGCCGAAGTGCAGGCAGCAAAGTGTGCTTCGAAGCGTGAACCTGAATTGTCAGAAACGTCTGATGCGTCCGTCCGCAATCATCAGACGTTGTGTTTCGGTATTCTTGCAGGGAGTGACCGCTGGAGCAAAGTCACAAGGGGAAGGATTGACGCTCCGGGGAAGACCGAACACAGAAAGAATGCGATGGCAGCGCCATCGCAGTACATTTTGCCAGTCTTTTGCAGCAAAAATCCAGTCCTCCCGATTGACAGCGACTGCTTCGCAATAATGGCAGTGACCTTTCTGCTGTCCGGTTCCTGAGTCGGTTAATGGCCGCTTAGAAACACGCCGAGGGGCTCGGTTGGTTTTACCGAATGCTGCTGCGAATCAATCGACTGCCACAGACTTGTCGACAGGCGGTCCATGTCGAAGTGTTGAAAATTAAGAGCCTCTGGCAACGGACGGTGACGGAGTATCGGATGGCCCGCAAGGACGCTCAAGGTCGTGCACGAGCACAAGCACGCGCGGACTTTGAATACTATCGCACAGGGAAATCGACGACTGTTGTCCCCGAACACAGTACTCGAATGGGACAGTATGCATCTCGAGCCGCGCAGTCATTGCTGAAGATGGAGTACCGTCTGGGCCGATCAGCGGACTTCACCGAAGAATTTATGGAGCGGCATTCTTACGCGGCTGTGGGACTAGCGATTCTTCCGATGATGGCCCTTCAGGTTGTGCCCTTATTTCTGGCCCCGGCTGCCGTCATCGCCTGCGACCCCTTTCTGTTTATTGAGCTGCCTGACGAACCTGGCAAACTCCGAATGCTCGGACACTGGTACTGGCAACAGCAGGCCGACGGATCAAAGAAACTGCATGTGCACGTTTGATGGTGTTGCAACTTCGCGGGGATTTTGAATTAAAGCATGCGGCTGCGCACTGGGCCCGTTCCGCGAGTCGGATCACCGTCGCCCCATGTTGGCTTGCCCGACATGAGCGCCAGTTTTGAAGTTAGCAAACGACACGAAAAAAGGTTTTTTTGAGAGTCAGCGGACGGCGCACGGACTGTGGCTGCTACTGGAATCCATTTGAATCGCCCGTGATACCATGCCCGGTCGCTCCGGTTTTGGTACGGTCGCTACGCAAGAATTGCTTCGACCACTTTTCCGTGCACGTCGGTCAGGCGAAAGTCGCGGCCTTGAAAGCGATAGGTCAGGCTGGTGTGTTCGATGCCCAGCTGGTGCAGGATGGTTGCATTGAGGTCGTGTACGTGGACTGGATCACGGACCACGTTGTAGCAGAAGTCGTCTGTTTGACCGTAGACGATGCCCGGTTTAATGCCGCCGCCCGCCATCCACATTGTGAAGCAACGGCCGTGATGGTCGCGGCCGTAGTTCGTCGGTTCGAGTTTCCCCTGACTGTAAGTCGTCCGGCCGAACTCGCCGCCCCAGATGACGAGCGTTTCATCAAGCAGTCCTCGCTGCCTCAGATCGCGAATCAATGCCGCTGCTGGCTGATCGACATCGTGGCACTGCAGACGCAGGTCGCTCGGCAGGTTGTAGTGCTGATCCCAGCCTCGATGATAAAGCTGGATGAATCTCACGCCGCGTTCGGCCATACGCCGAGCCAGAAGACAATTACGTGAGAACGTGCCGGGCTGACGTGAACCGGCACCGTATGCGTCCAGAGTCGATTCGGTCTCATCGCTCATGTCGACAAGATCGGGAACGGACGTCTGCATTCGAAAGGCAAGCTCGTACTGCGCGATCCGCGTCGCAGTTTCCGGGTCGAGTTGGGTTTGCTGCTGCCGTGCATTCAGCGATGCAATGACATACAGTTGATCGCGGCGAGTGCCAACGTCTACGCCTTGGGGATTCGAAAGATAGAGCACCGGTTCGCCGCCCGATCGAAAGGCAATTCCCTGATGGTTGGACGGCAGAAACCCGGGGCCCCAGAGTCTCGCGTATAAAGGATCGGCCGGGCGAGCCGCGCTGCCTTTGGACAGCAGGACCACAAAGGACGGCAGGTTGCTGTTTTCACTCCCGAGTCCGTAACTGGCCCACGCTCCAAAGCTGGGACGACCGGGCAGCTGATGTCCGGTTTGCAGCAAGGTCACCGCCGGATCAT
>QWOO01000244.1 GCA_003669615.1 Planctomycetota bacterium | reverse complement strand
TCTCGCAGTCAGCCTTTTCGGAGTCCTTCACTTTTCGTGAGGCATTCGCGACATCAATGCGACCAGCGATCATTTCCTTGAAGCCAGTGCCAGTGCCAGTGACCTTCAGTGCAATCTTGACGTCGCTGAATTTGCTTTCGAACTCTTCTGCGACCGCGGCAGTGATCACCTTTACAGTGCTGGAGCCGTCAATCTGAATTCGAGTCGGCTCGCCACTGCCCGAGGGTTCCACGGCTGCTCCGGCCGGCTGTGCCGAACCCTCGCCCGCAGGATTGTCCGTTTCGATCGTGCAGCCGGAGAACATGGCTGACAGAGCAAAAAGTCCGAAGGTGGAAAGCAGCCTGCGTCTAAGATTCATCCAACTGTACCCTTCATCGATAATGAGTGCATTTGAGTGCCGTGGCACTGGGAAAACCGCGGCTGAAGCATTGAATGGAGGGATTGTTAAGATTTAATGAATCTTCACGGGCCGGTGGCCGTTTTGGGTGATCCCAATTGTTAAGAATACGACGGCCGGGAACTGGCGACAGGCTCTTCGGGGCGAAACTGTACGCGAAATTCGCTGCCGCGGCCGAGTTCGCTCTTCACTGAAATGGTGGCGCCCAGACTCTGGCAGAGGTGCTTAACAATTGCCAGGCCCAGACCGGAACCGCCGCGTTCTCGTGAACGATCTCTTTCGACGCGATAGAACCGTTCGAAGATTCGCCCGAGCAATTCCTCGGGAATTCCCGTACCCGTGTCTCGAACGATGATTACCGGATCCGACCGGTCGGCAAGCAACTCCACCACGACCGTGCCATTCGCGTGAGTGTGCTTGATTGCGTTATCGATCAGGTTGCTCAGAATCGTCTGCAGGCCCTGAAAGTCAGTGATCAGAGTCATCTCTGTGTCGCCGGTCAGGGCCAGTTTTACAGACTTGCTGTCAGCCACGGTACGAAAGCCGCGAAGTAAATCTTCAGCAATGGCATAGACGTCGACCGGTTCGTGCTGAAAAATTTGCTGCCCGGATTCGACTCGGGCAAGCTGCAGCATTCCGAGAATCAGCTGCAGCAGACGTTCGGATTGTTCTTCAATCTGCTTCAGGAAGCGGTCGGCAGCGACTGGATCCGACATCGCACCTCCCAGCAGCGTGTCGGTGCAGGCCTGAATGACCGTCAGCGGAGTCTTCAGTTCGTGGGAAACGCCACTGACGAAATCCCGCCGCATGGCTTCCAGTCGTCGCATTTCAGAAACGTCCCGAATCACGGCCACAGCGCCCGCATGAGGACCTTTCAGAATAGGAATAGCCACCAGAACCAGATCCAGCTGCTCTCGCGCGGCTCGATATTCAAGCGTCTGCATCTGGCGACTGGAAAGGGACTCGGTGACCACTTCCAGAAACGAGGGAACTCGGATCGCTTCGTAAAGACGGTGTCCAATCCCGATCGCGTTGCTGATGGAAAGCAGGTTGCGAGCGCCGGAATTCATGAAGACGATTCGCTGCTCCATGTCGATGGCGATGACACCTTCAATCATGGAATCCAGGACTGTCGTCAGCAGTTCTGCAGATGAGCGAGCCATGCGTTCGGTGTTTTGCAGGCGACTGATCTGGTCCTGACGTTCTTCTTCCAGTTCATGCAGTGAATTCGCGACTTGCCCCAGTTCATCGTGACGATCAGAAATCGTCAACAGCATGTCTTCACGCTGCGACCGGTCGATCGACTGGTGCAGATTGACAGACATGGACTGCAGAGGCCCGACGATTCCGGCTGTGACAAATGCCATGCACAGGATTCCAATCAGCCATGTGAAAATCGAGGATCGCATCGCAGCTGAGCGAACCGGGGCAATGTCCTTTGTGACAGAGTCAGGAGTGACCAGAGCTAACAGGATCTGTTGAGAAGTCGTGGGCTCCCGGGATACTACTTTTCTGCCGCCGGCGAGGAATTCTTCGTCGCCGTCTCCCAGCTTGATGCGGCGTATGGACTGTCCGGTTCGGAGCGCCTGGCGGACAACCGATTGAATCGTGATTTCGCCCGGAGGAGGCTCATCGGTGAAAACAACAGACTCAAGTGTTTCATTGAGCAGCCAGACCTGAGTGCCGCTTGCTGCCAGTCGGAGCTTCCATGTCGCCACGACATCATCGGGCGAACGACCGGATGCCAGTTCTTCGGCCATTCTGTCGAGTGTTTGCTGCAGACTGGCTTGCTGCTGTGCTACGGACTGGTTTTCCATCTGACCGGCAAGGGCAAGGATTAAACCGGTCAGCGCAATGGCCGAAAGCAGGGCATAAAGCCCTGTGATTTTCCAAAATAGCCGTGATCTGATCCAGTTCACCCAACACCTGATTCCGACGCCCGTATCCGACCGCAGGTCCATTGTGAGTTGCTGCGACCGGCAAATGATATCAGGCATAGCAAAGAGTGCAGATCCCGGCGGGTTTGACTTCCGGAAGTTAACAATTCTGTGGGGCGGTTTTGCGTGTCCTGAGGCCGAGTGCTGCCGACTGCGTGATGTTTTAGGGGGCCGTCAATAATCGGCGAGCATTTCCAACCGCGTAGATTCAGTGACGTTCAAGCACGCTCGTAAAGGTTGCCGCAATCAGAACGCAGTCCGGAATCCGAGAAAGGGAATGAGGGGAAACACCACCTCCCATGCCGGCTGTCGACCCTGATTGCAAGTTTGTTCATGCCCCGTAGATTCGCCGATCTTCATGAAATCTTAACAAATGGACTCGGCTGGCGGTGAACTTTGGAAAGTGAAGCAATTGTTAAATTGGCAACTCAGCTTGTGGGCGGGTTGGGCATCTTTCTGTTGGGCATGAAGCACATGTCCGACGGGAAGAAACACATGGAAGATTTATCTCGGGGTGCGATTGCTCCGTCAGTGACGGTCGCTTTCACGGCCGCGCTGAATGCGTATTCGCGAGTGCGAGATCACGTTCACAGTGTGGCGGAAGAAATTTCTGAAGAGAAATAGCCGCTCGGTTCCCGTGCGGCCCTCTGGAGTCCACAATCCCACGATTGCGGGCCGCGTCCCAATCAGGCGTTCTCCTGCAGTGTCTGAATTTTTTGGTCCGCGACGACCTGACCTGAGCAACACACTGGATCTTATTCGATGACTGCCGAATTTCCGCATACTCGTCTCCGCAGAAATCGTCGCACGGACTGGGCACGTCGACTGGTTCGAGAAAACGAAGTCACCGTCAACGATCTGATCTGGCCTGTTTTCGTCGTTGAAGGCACGAACCAGCGAATCCCCGTGGCCTCGATGCCGGGTGTGACACGGTACTCGGTTGATGTGTTTGTGGAAGAAGCTCGCAAAGCAGCGGACCTTGGCATTCCGGCCATCGCAATTTTTCCAGTCACACCGCAGGAAAAGAAAACTGCCGACGGCGAAGAATCCTGCAATCCTGACAATCTGATTTGCCGCGCCATGCGCGCGGTGCGGGACGCTCAGATTTCTGTTGGTCTTGTCGCCGATGTAGCGCTGGATCCTTATACAACGCACGGCCAGGATGGCCTTGTTCGCAGTGGCTATGTCGTGAATGACGAAACTCTGGAAGCTCTGAACAGACAGGCCATCAATCAGGCCAGCGCAGGGTGCGACATCATTGCGCCGTCAGACATGATGGACGGCCGAGTTCGCTCTTTGCGACAGGCTCTCGATGGTACGGGGTATCAGAGCGTGCAGATTATGGCCTATTCCGCCAAGTATGCGTCCGCGTTCTACGGCCCGTTTCGTGAGGCTGTAGGGTCAGCGAAGAATCTTGGCGGCGGAGACAAACGCACGTACCAGATGGATCCAGCGAACACGGACGAAGCGATACGAGAAGTTGCGATGGATATCGCGGAAGGCGCCGATATGGTTATGGTCAAACCAGGCATGCCTTATCTGGATATCGTCCGTCGCGTGAAGGATTCTTTTGGAGTTCCCACGTTTGCCTATCAGGTGTCTGGTGAGTACGCCATGATCTCAGCCGCCGCCGCCAATGGCTGGCTGAACCGCGAAGCCGCCATGCTGGAAAGTCTGCTCTGCTTTAAACGAGCGGGGGCAGATGGAGTCCTGACGTACTTCGCGGTCGAAGCGGCAGCAATTCTTCAGTAGATTGCTCCGCTTCGACGACGCCATTGATTACCGACACAATGTTGAGCGGATCTTCCGGCGGCAGGAGAGACTGCTGATCGAAGTTCAGTTCGAGAGATCCGGGAATCCGACCTCCCAGCTGCTGGATTCGATTTCCCGGCAGCTGAGCGTGATGCAATTCTTCTGGCACATCGCTTGCCAACGCACGTTTCACTTCGACTGCGTCCACGCCGTCCAGGAAAATGCTGTTGGCCAGATAGTTGGTCACCGTTTTCAACTCCATTCGACAGGCTGTCTGCGGCAGCTTAATGATTTCCTGACGTGAAGTTTCCGGCATCGTGGCGACTCCTTGAATGCCTGATTCAAACTTGAATGCCTGATTCAAAACGGTGAAGTAAGATCTCTGCCTTGGCCAACACTATCGAGCGACAAAACTGTACTCTGGGTTTTCGTGATCGAAATCTTTGTCGTCCAGAGCCACTTTTGAATCGATTGCGTGATACACATATCGCTCAACAAGCAGTCCTTCTTTGTCGTCAGCAGTCCATCCGTAGTTTTCAACCCCGATCATCAGACCTCGTTTGTCGTCGAAAAAATAACGACTGTGGGAGAAGTCCGGCGAGGCGGCTCGGGCAAAGTGCGCATTGAAAACAATCACATCGACACCGCCGACATTGTCTGCGGAGTAGTGACACTTCACATGGTTGGCCCAGTCAGTTCGATTTGCGTAAAACAGTTTGGTTCGTTTCACGAGCTTCTCAAGCCCGGAATTTGTGACCGGATAGCGACAGTTTTGTTTCGCCATTCGACTCTCGGGATCCAGTCGCCAGACTCGTCGCAGCGTTGCAAGGGCCTTCGTGGGTCTGACCAGCATGCGATTGTTGTTCTGCCCTTCGACAAAGATGGCTTCCTGATCTTTGCTTTCCCATCGCATGTAGACACTGAACGGTGCCCGGCGCATTTTTACCTTGATGTTTTCACTTGGCTGCAAACTGCCCTGAAGATCTTCCTGCAGTTCCAGAGTGGCTGTGTAGTTGGTGTATTGGACCGAGGCATTTTCCGCTTCGTCCAGAACTCGCTGCAGGCTGGCAAAGTCAGGTGCGTCGGTATCAGAAACGGAAGCGCCTGAGGCCGCCTGTGTTGGTCGTTCCGCGGTCGCCAGTGCAGCCGGGCTGGTTCGTGCCGCCGAGGCCGCGACAACGGCTGCTGCAGAGTTGGTAGAATCTTTTTCGTTGACAATCTGCGTGAATGTGCCCGCAGAGATCGCGAAGATGGCAAGACCGCCGACAAGTTTTGTTTGTATAAACACCGCTACGCTCCTTGAAGTTGAGACTGTGATAATCTCTGATGAAGCAAACGTCGTTCCGATTGAGAGATACAGCTCCCGGACCCGATTTTCAGCAGGAAAAAAGGTACTATCCACAGAACCGGAACCAGCCACGGTGCTAACCGATCGGAGCATTGGTCGACCATCGACCATGTAAGACGATCGCCCGGCATGCTGCCCACTGTGGGTCAGAAAGGAAACCGGCGTGTGGCTCAAAATAATCGAAAGTCTCATCGGATATCTCACATGGAAAACAGCGTTAAAGCGACCATCCAACGTCGCGACGACTTCCTGCAGCTTGGCCAGCGTCTGCACGATCTGGCCAACAATCAGGCTGAATGGTCGCAGGCGACTTTCGGAACAGATCAGGAACGCGGCCCGCTCGGTGCGTTACGTCACCTGGAGAAGGAAGCACGCGAAACTCAGGAGGCTCCCACGGATTCGGAAGAATACGCCGACTGTTTCCTGTTGATTCTGGATGCGGCTCGCCGCGCAGGCATTTCCCCGTTGCAACTGATCGAAGCGGCGCACCGCAAAATGGCGATTAATCGAGAGCGTACATGGCCGAGGCCGATCGATGATAATCCGGTGGAACACATTCGGTGAAACTGTCTCAGCTGCGTGTCTGAGAATTTGAATCCTCTTGAAAGCTTGTCTCTGAAACCTCTGTGGTTCCTCCGTGCTCTCTGTGAACTCTGTGGTAAAACTTGCGCTGGCAAAATTTTGAAAGTCCTCTGGCGGATCATTTTGATATGAAGATCGTGCGTCTTGAAGTCTTTGTCATCGGTGATGGCCCTGAGATTGATCCCGACAAAGGCGGCATCGAACCGCTGGCCTGCATTCGAATCCATACGGACGCAGGACTGAGCGGGCTTTCCGAAGTGTTTCGCGTTCCGCCAGGAGTTGTTCAGGCCACCGTCGGAGATGCGCACACTCACTTTGGGCGACTGTTGATCGGTCAGGAGATCACTCATCCCGAACGACTGTGGCAGCACATGTGGGATGCGTTCATGCATACCAATCGTCGCGGCTGGGAGATTATTATTCTCGGCGCGCTGGATGTTGCGATCTGGGATGTTTATGGTCAGAAGATGAATCAGCCGGTCTGGAAACTGCTCAGCGGTGCGCAACGCGGTCCATTTCAGTCAACGGTTGGAAGTGCCGTGGAAGTCGTGCCCTATTGCACGCTGGTGTCTGACGTCTGGGGCGGCGAGCCGATGTTTACTCAGCAGGTCGCTCGCGCAGAAACTCTCGCCGCGCTGGGCTACCTCGCGTTCAAAGTGGAACCGATGATGTCGACTCCGCGGGATGTGGTCGAACTGACTCGCCGTTGCCGCAAAGCCATCGGCGACGATCTGACGTTGATGGTCGATGTGGGTTATCTGTTCAACGACGTGCCGACCGCCGTGCGAGTCTGTCAGCAGCTCGAAGAATTCAACATCGCGTTCTTTGAAACACCATTTCCGGTCGATACGCCTGAGCCCTATGCAAAGCTGGCCGCGAAGACAAACATCCCTCTGGCCATGGGCGAGCACGGGGTGACTCGCTGGGAGTTTCTGGACATGATGGATCGCGGTGGCGTGAGTGTCGTGCAGCCGTATATGACCACCTGCGGAGGACTCACCGAAGCCAAACGCATCGTCGAACTGGCGCTGGCTCGTGGCGCTCAGGTGTGTCCGGGCAACTGGTCGACTCAGATTCTGGGCGCGGCTTCGGTTCACCTCGCAGCATACTCACCGATCACCCCGTTCATCGAATTCGCCCCGGCCGAGGTCTTTGAATCCCCTTTGCGTCGCGAACTCCAGAACGCTGGCTTCCCTGTGATCAACGGAGCGATCGCACTTCCCGACTGCGCTGGCATCGGCTACCAGCTTCCACCTGACATCCTGGATCGATTCAGAATCTGAAGTCGCCGGGATTTTAAAGTCGCCGTCACTCTCCGAGTGACGAACTGCGATTCGGGCAGGACGTCCTCACTCACGGATCGCATCATGCTGCGACATAAATTACTGGATGTCGTACACCGGCGCCATGGCCGGCATGATGGGCATGGGAGATCCATCGATCCTGTACAATGCGGCTAAGCAATATGCCATTGATGTCGGCTTCGCAGGAGTCGCGAAGACTGCCGCGGACGGCGCTTCGACCGTGGCCTTTGTTACCAGTGAACGTCCGGCCGACACGACGCGTGATCGAACGATCAACACGGCGGACAATGCTTTGGCGGTCGCACGAGCGAACGCGGCAAAAGCCCAGGCTCTGAGGGATGCCGATCACAAGGCCAATTACCTGCGACAACTGGCCACCGAAAACGCGACTTATCAGATCGTGATCAACGGATATCGTGCGATTGCCGAGATCGCCAAAGCTGGAGCCAAGCAGGTCTTTGACAAAGCCGCCAATGCAACGCATGCCATTGCAATCGCTGCTGCGAACAAGGATCGCACGATTGCGATTGTCAACGCGGCGGCATCCTACGCCATCGGCGATACAGCCGCTTCCCTCGCCAAAGCAGTCTCCGTTATTGATGCCAACGAAGGATTGACAAACGCACTCGCGCAGGCCGAAGGCACGTTCATCGTGTCCAGTGCATCAGCCCAGACGACAGAAGCCAAAGCAATTTCGTCGGCGAGTGTTGCACTTGCGATTGGACAAGCCACTGATGTCGCCAACTTCCTGTCGTCGCTGGGTTCCGCAGCGGTGGCATGGACCAACTCTGTCGCGAATGCTGTGTTCTCAGTCGCCACATCCGGCACGTCCGTTTCACAGGCGACGTTGAACGTTGCGACAGCGTGGCAGCAGTTTGCACTCACCAGCGCGACGGCCGAATCGTCTGCTGCCAGCACGGGAATGACGGCACTGATAACGTACGTCACCAGCGTCGCGACGGCGGCCAAGGCGGAGTCTGACGCTCAGGCGGATGCCGCGGAAGCTCGCGTCATAGCGAGTGTTGGTCATGCTTTAACAGCCACCGCCGAAGAAGCGACAGCGGCGACCACCGCAGCGAAAGCGATGGCGGGTGCTGAGGCGATTGCTGAGATTGCGTCCGCATTGGCCAGTCAGGCGTGGGTGCAGGTGAGGGCTGCGGCGGACCTGACGTTTGCGAACACCAGCATTGATGCGTCACTGACGGCATCGAATGACGCGGTGGATGCAGTCCATGCATATGTGGTGGCGTCGATAGGCGTCAATCTGATCGCATCGACTTCGGCCACGGGCTTTGCGCTGTTGCGAGAACACAGTGCCATCGCTGCGATGACTACGGCCCAGAAGGAAGCCATCAATGCCGCATGTACAGCGACTCTGGCCAACCTGGCCGCCGACCTCACCGGCCGCAACGCGAGTGAAGTACTCGACGACCCGATTGCGATTGCCAATGCCACCAACAATGCGGCCCAAGCGGTGAAATCAGGATGAAGCATGGGGAAACAGCATTTTTGAGTCTGTACAGACGTTAGATTGACGGCAAACGAATGACGGGTGAGAATCACGAAGTGAAAATGGCCGGAGACTCGGGATTTGTCGCAGACTGGTCGAAAGTTTGACAGGTTCTGAAATTTAACAGTCCAAAAGCCTGACTCAGCGTAAAATCCGAAGTCGAAATTTCATCAAGACCTGTCAATTGTGAGCGAGTTCACAGACGTCCGGTCCAGAAATAATGACGCCGACTGGTAGTCAGCCTGTGTTGGAAATCCACTCGCACCAAGTCCAAACTTTCTTCCCCGGAGATCATTCGAAATGAAATCACTACTGCTTCTTGCCGCCATTGCCAGCACTGCGTACGTGAGTTACTCGTACAGCTCCACAGATGGCAAAAGCTGCCTCGTTTGCCCAATGACGGGCGAGCCTGTCTTTACCTCAGCGGACCCAGCAGCCGGCCCGTGCTGTGCGGGCGAAACGGCTTCCCTGTTGACAAGCCTTTCAGCCGACGCTCCATCATGTTGCAGTGAAGCATCCGGCAGTTGCTGTCCGAAAGGCGACGCAGAAGCCACGTTGACTTCCGCCGGTGGTGCTGAATGCGAAGGAAGCGGCGAAAAGAGCTGCTGCAAAGACAAAGAAGCCGCTGTGGATCTCACTGAGAGCCAGGAAGAGGTTGTTCCTGAAGCCGAAGACGTTGTTGCGGAACTGACGGAAGCTGAGTAATTCGGTTGAGTGTGCTGCAAAAATACATTTCACCTCGATTGAAGGAGTCGCGCATCATTGCGACTCCTTTTTTCATGCCATATCACACGGCTACAGGACGTAGGATTTGAACAGAGAACTTTGTGAGCGCCGAATCGGCAACTCCGTGGCTTATTTGTGACAAGACGCGCGAAGAACGTGATGCGTTTTCTGAATTGCTGAGTTATCCTGAGGCAGTCTCGTGTTTCTGAAAGGATCACACCGTGTCGACAGCACTCAAAAGAATCACGCCGCAGGAATATTTGATTCGTGAACGTCAGGCGTCGTGCAAAAGCGAATTTTATCAGGGTGAGATTTTCGCGATGGGCGGCGGCTCGGCGAATCACAGTCTGATCGCGGCAAATTTCGTACGCGAGGCCGGCAATGCTCTCAAAGACAAGCCTTGTGCGGTCTTCAACAGTGATCTGCGTGTTCAGGTCCGCTCGACGGGGCTCTACACTTATCCTGATGCCACTATCGTTTGTGGCGAACGAGAATTCGATGACGATCAGCGGGACACGATTATCAATCCGACGGTGATCGTGGAAGTCCTGTCCGATTCGACGGAAAAATACGACCGCGGCAAGAAGGCCAATCATTATCGCCAGATTGCGTCACTGAAAGAACTGCTTCTGATCACACAGGATCGTCCCCATGTCGAACGATTCACCCGGCAACCGAACGGCGACTGGATGTTTCATGAACAGTATGATCTGTCGGCAGATTTTGAATTGAAATCGCTTGGCATCTTAGTAGCGATCTCAGAGCTGTATCGCGGCGTGACGTTTGAACCGATTGAGGATGATGTCAACGCGAATCTCTGACCTCGGTTAGTTCGTGCGAAAATTGCTTCTCGCAACTCCGCGGATCTGGCGACGAATCCGATTGCGGCGCTGACTGGCGCTGGCGGAGAAGACGCGGCAAAGAACGTTGCGGAAGCCGGCTTCCAGGTCTTCCACCGACATGCAGTCCGGCTGATACGTGACGTCGAACAACGTATAGGCCGACCATCCTCGTTCAGTCAGAAGCCGTCCTTCCGATTGCAGCTGACGATACAGACTGGTCCCGGGAAACGGGGTTTGCAGCGTGACCTGAATTTCAGCCAGAGAACAGTTCAGCAGAAACTCGGTCAGAGATTCCAGCGACTGAGCAGTTTCACCGTCTGCCCCAATGATGAAGCAGCCATTCACAGCCACTCCAGCATCCTGAATGGCGTCAACAGCTTTCATGATGCGGTTCAGCTCCGCCTGTTTTTCGCCCATGCCGGGATAGCGAAAGACCAGCGATTCGATTCCCATCAGCACCTGCTGACATCCGGATGAAGCCAGCCGGCTCAGGATTTCGGGACGTTCGCCAATCCGCCAGTCCGCTTCTGTGAACCAGCGAGCCTTTGCATCCTGCAGCGCGTCGAACAAAGGATTCACATCGCGTGAACCGGCAAATGTATTGTCGTCTGCCAACTCGATCATTGGTCGCGGCATGAGTTTCTGAATCACGGCCAGCTCTTCGCGAATTCTTTCCACGGGCTTCTCTGCAAAGCGGCTCAGTAATCGGCTGGCTCCACAAAATCCGCAGGCCAGCGGACAACCGGCCTGAGTCTGCAAAGTGAATCGTGCGGGTGTCTGCGGCAACTCGGCGTTGCCAATTTACCAAAGCCCCTGGACCTGAGCCTGAGGCGCTAGCCGATTTCTTTTCGAGTATTCGGCTGCCGTTTTAGTCGCTGGCCGATTTTTTTCCGGGGATTCGGCTAGCGCCTCAGGCTCAGGAGGGAGAACTGCGTTCATCGAATTTGCACCGGTGGAGGTGTTCGAAATGACATTGCAGTGCGAGCTGCAGAAGGCTGGGTTTCCGGGCAAAAACGGGAGCGTCGCGCTTCCCGAAAGGGCGGGCATCGGGTACCAACTGCCTGCGATGTTCGTGGAGATGTATCGAATTCAATAACCAGGTGATGGCTCGCTTATGTCCGATCTGAAGAATGCTGACAAGGCCACCAATGTTCGCTGGTTTATTGTCGCCATGCTGATGGGTTTTACTTTTCTCGGGCACTTCAATCGAAATGGCATTACCGTTGCTGCGAAGGCTCACTTCATTGGCGAAGGTCTTCTGTCTGAAGTTCAGATGGGACAGGTGTACTCCGCCTTTCTGTGGATCTACACGCTGTGCATGCTGCCTGGCGGCTGGGTCATTGACCTCATTGGGCCACGCCGTGCGATGACCGCGATGGGGTTTGGTCTGGGATTCTGTGTTGTGTTGACCGGAGCAGTGGGTGAGTTCGGATTGCCGATCGCATCGCTGTTTCTGCCCCTGTTAATGGTGCGAGGAATCGCGGGAGCGTTCAGTTCGCCGCTGCATCCGGGAGCCGCTCGAAGTGTTTCGCTTTGGCTGCCGTTGACCAGTCGCTCGACGGCCAATGGACTTGTCACAGCCGGTGCGCTCGTCGGGATTTCAGTCACGGCCCCGGGATTTGGATTGCTGATGGATCAGACGAGCTGGCAAATGGCATTCATGATCTCCGGCGGCGCGATGATGGTGTTTTCGATCGTGTGGTTTTTGCTTTCAACCGATGATGCGCTCGGACATCCTCGGACCAACTCGGCCGAGAAGGAACTGGTCGCCTTGAGTGCAGTGCCTTCGTCAGGGAATCGCGCGAGTTTCGGCGATCTGCTGTCACTGTTCAGGAATCGGGGCCTTGTTGTTCTGTCCTGCAGTTATGCGGCGTACAGCTACTTCCAGTATTTGTTCTTTTACTGGATCGATTTTTACTTTGGCAAACAGCTGCAGCTTCCGGACAACGAAAGTCGCCGCGCGACCTTCATCGTGATGATGGCGATGGCGATTGGCATGGCGTTCGGTGGATTGCTCACGGACCAGCTCAGCCGTCGCATCGGAGTGCGCAGAAGTTATCGCAGCATTGCCATGTTTGGCATGCTCGTCAGTGCGGGTTGTGCGTGGCTGGGGATTTCGGCGGAGAATCCCAACGATGTGATCATTCTGTTTTCACTGGCGCTGGCAGCTCTGGGTATGTGCGAAGGCATCTTCTGGACGTCCGCTCCTGCGCTTGAACCCGCTCAGGGAGGCATTGCCGGCGCGTTCTTGAACACGATCGGAAACGTGGGTGGCAGTCTGGCTCCGATCTGTACGCCGCTGATCGCAAAGTACTACAGTTGGCCCACGGCGCTTGGTGTGGCTTGCTGCACGAGTGTGCTGGGTGCGGTCTTGTGGTTGTGGATTGATGCGGGTGCAAAGAGCCGGGTGAGCGAGTAGAAGAATCGATGCACTTACAAGCTCGAAGCGCCAGCGAGTGGGTCTTGATCGCAAGGCCCACTCGCTGGCGCTTCGAGCTTGTATCAATCGAGGACTGCGATGGCGTCGATTTCGATGTGAATGCTGTCCATCGGGAAGGTGACACCGACGAGCGTGTTCACGGGATAATCATCACCGAAGAATTCGTGGTAGATGGCAATCTGTTCGCCTTCGAAGGGATGCCACTTGTGCGGGTCGGCCACGAACATGGTCAACTTGCAGATGTCCGATGGCTGGCCCCCTTCAGCTTTGACCATGCGAGTCAGCCGGTCGAGGATGACTCGCAGTTGTTCCATGGGTGTTCCGTCCTGCGCGGGGGAACCATTTGCTGTGCAGCCGGAGAGGAACAGCATGTTGCCAGCGCGAACACCGCGACTGTAATGCGGGCCGGAAGGATAGATGTCCGTAAAATCAATGCGTCGCTTTTTCATGGTTGATTTCGTTGTGTATTGTCGTTGTTCGCTCCGCGAACAAAACGGGTTATGGATTGCACGTTGCAAAGTGAGTTAAGCGTTTTTCAGGAACGGTCATTGAACAGTGGTTGAGGAACTTGTCGGGTGTTGATTGCATCATCCGTTTTGTTTGCGGAGCAAACAACGACTATGGGCCGCAGGCAACTTTCAGTTCTTGCATAACCAGCTCTACATCCTGCATCGTGTTGTAACCGTGCAGAGCGATACGGATGCGGCCGGCCTGATGCATGACGTGAATGCCTTTGGAAAGCAGATGCTGGTGGATCTGCTGAGCATTCGTATGACGAAACGCCACGATGCCAGCGACGTTTCCTTTTCGGGCAGGCGTGATCAAATCGACCGGCAGTTTCGAGAGCCCGTGAAGGCACGCTTCCACCAGCGGATCGGCAGCAGCGGCAATGTTGGCAACACCTGTGTTGCAGATGTAATCCAGACCCGCGCGGATTGCATAGACAGCCGGATAGTTGGGCATGCCGACGGTGAAGCTGGCTGCGCCTGGTTTGCTGACCGCTTCCTGAAAGCGATTCGCGCCGAACGCATCATTCAGATTGAACCAGCCGCCGGCCGGGACGGTCCATTCGGCCGCGCGACGCGAGGGAACTCCGACAAGTCCGCCCCCATGCGAAGCCAGAATCCACTTGTGAGTGCTGCTGACAATCAGATCGGCTTCAGAAAGATCGAGCGGAACACGTCCCAGCGCCTGAGTGACATCCACCGACAGCAGGGCAGGGGAGTGTGTTCGAACCGCGTGGGCGACTTCCGGCAGCGAAATTTTATGGCCGTTGAAGAAGCTCACCAGCGACGTGTTCACCAGCCGCGTCTTTGGGCCGAGCAGCGGGATCAAATCTTCGACATGCAGAGTCCAGTCGCGGGATCGCCAGATCTTCACAGTGGCGGGGCTCTCTTTCTGCAGCCATGGCGTGGCACCGGCCGGAAAGTCCAGGTCGTTGACGATCACTTCATCGCCGTCCTTCAGGCGAAGAGCCATCGCGGCCAGATTGTACGCTTCTGAAGAGCATGAGCAGATGGAAACTTCGTCGGCCGTCAGACCATACAGCTCGGCGACTCGCGCTTTGGCCGCTTCCCATTGAGCGGCATGGTCCAGTCGTCCGTCCATGCCCTTCTGCTTGTCACGAAAGTACTGCTGAAGCGCTTCACCAACCGCAAGCGGCGGGATGCCTTCAGCGGCGGAGTTCAGATAAGTTTTCCCCGTCAGGGAGGGAAAGTCACGAAGGCGTTGTTCGGTTGTCAGCATTTCAAATCCGATCTGGCGTATTGAGGAGTCGTTGCAGTTTGGTGGAAACCGCGAGGCTCGAGCATGTCTTGTATCGAAATCGAATGCGGTTGTCGTTTCTTCGCGGTCGCAAACAGAGGTTTGGCCTTTAAAGCGAGAAGCCCGGCTTTAAAAAAGCCGAGCTTCTGTGTTGTTGCAAAGTTGCGGGTGTGATTAGCCTTGAAGGGTGGTCAGCTGTCGAATCCCGGACTTCGCTAAGTCGAGCATGGCATTCAAGGTGTCCTGATCGAAAGGAGCTCCTTCAGCGGTCCCCTGGACTTCGATAAATTTTCCAGAGCCCGTCATCACCACATTCATGTCGACTTCGGCGGTGCTGTCTTCGATATAATCCAGGTCCATGACCGGTCTGCCATTCACAACGCCCACGCTGATCGCCGCGACGGAATCAAGCAGAATGGGGCGTGGGGATTCGATGTGGCGGATGGCTTCGGCCAGTGCGATATATCCGGCGGTAATGCTGGCGGTGCGAGTTCCCCCGTCGGCTTGAAGAACATCGCAGTCGATCGTGATTGTGTGCTCACCCAGTGCTTCGAAATCCACAACGGCTCGCAGACTGCGACCAATCAGACGCTGGATCTCCGTGGTTCGACCATCGACGCTTTTTCGATCACGCTGTTTGCGAGGCGATGTGCTGCCCGGCAACATGTTGTATTCGGCCGTGACCCAGCCGAGAGCCGGAGCACCCGGGATTTTGGATTTCCGCCACGGAGGAAGTGACTTCTCAAGGCTGGCGGTGCAAAGCACCATCGTAGATCCGGCTTCAAACAGAACGCTGGCGATCGAAGTTTTTGTGAAGCCTCGTTGAATTCGAATAGTGCGCAGCTGGTCGGGCGTGCGATTGTCGTGGCGTGTCATAGGGACTTTGCTTTGAATTGGCAGGAAGCATGGGCATCTGCGGGAGATCTGAAAGTTGTGATTCGCGGGAAAAGTATCCATCCGGGAGTCTTTCAGCCAGCCGCAGGGTCCGGCCGAACGGGCGCTCGTCCAATAAAATGGGCGTTCAATCGGCAAAATTGCCGCAGGATAAGTCGATTCTGGGGGACAAACGTGATTCCTCTTGCTTCATCGCGGTTCTCTCTGAGACACTTGCGGCCCGGAAATACGTTTTGAAGTTCCCGGTTCTCTGCATCTTCGTGGCCGTGAAACACCGTTGAGGTTTGATGTATGGTTCGCCCGACTCATCTGGCAATCGCCGCAACTCTTTGCCTTGCGAATATGTTTGGCAGCGCTTTCGTTGCAGCACAGAGCTTGATTTTTCACCTTCCTGCAGACGGTACGGCGGTCGAATATGTCGGCACGCTGAGTCAGTCGAATGGTCCGGATGATCAAGCACCCTTGTCGTGGATGTGCGAGCTGAGCATTAAATCGGTCGGTCAGGAACAGGCAGAATTCGAAGGTAAACTTCAGCCATGTCGCTGGCTGGAAATCAAATCGCTGACTGGCAAAGAGACTGCGGCCGGTATCGATCCCGGCCCGGTGGGTGCTCGCATTTATAAAGTGCTGGTCCCGGAAAGCAAGATTGTTGACGATTGGAAAGATGAAGATGGTATCCCGAACGAAATGATGCCAATCGTCAGAGGTTTTCGTCGACTGGGGGAAGAAGAAGTTCAGCCGATTACGACGCCCGCTCTGCGCTTCTATCCGACGATTTCATTGCTCAGCAGTTACATTGAACCGGAAGTGGTTGCAACCACCGATACTCCGGAAACGCTTCTGCAGGGCCAGTCGATTACCGCTCGCCGGATGAAGGGCAAAATGGTCATGGAGAGCCAGCGGACTCGGTCGACCAACGAAGCCGAGTATTGGGTTTCAAAGGATGTCCCATTCGGGCTCGCGCGGTGGATAGTGACTGTGACCACCGACGAAAAAGACTCGGCGGCTCCGGTTTCGGAATTCAAACCGGTTACCATCAAGAAAGTGGACATGAAGCTTCGCCGCATCCGCGACAACGCCGAGAGCGAACTGGTGACCGAGTAGGCTGGCCGCTGCCATCGGTGAATCCGCAATTTGTCGGCAAATGTGCGGAGTCAGTGATCTGAAGTTTTCATCATGAACGGCTGGAAAGAATTTTCCCCGCGATCATTCGCAGTCGGAAATCTCCCGGATCCAGGAACTTCCAGGAACTGCAGCGGCCAGAATCAATCTGGTTAGTTACCATCCAACAACTAACGTCTGATTTGCGAGCACCTGTGACGGTCCTTTCATTCAGAGATCGTTCCCTGTGGTTGTTGGACGACTTGCTTGGCTCGGCCTCAGACAGTTTCCGATGAGCAGATTCTGGAAGCCGCCCTGCGGTGTTTTCTGGAACACGGTCCTTCCGTTGCCACGGAAGTGATTGCTCAGCAATTGAATGTGTCGCCGCAAGCGTTGCTGAAGCGATTTGGCACAAAGCAGGACCTGATGGTCGCCGCTTTAAAGCCGCAGACTTTGGCGTCTTCAATACCTCAGCTCAGCACCGGACCGGACGAGCGGCCACTGGAAATCCAGCTGACGGAATTGTTGACCGATGTTGCCGTTTTCTTTGTGGAAATGGCTCGACGAATGTCTGTGCTGCGATGGAGTCATGCCGAGTGCCGTCAGCTGATGCATGAGCATGATGAGCCACCGCCACTTCTGGATATTCGAACGCTGGCCGGTTGGTTCGACCGAGCGTCTCATCGCGGACTGGTTCGACAAGTTGATTTCCATGCCGTGTCTATGATGCTGCTTAGTGCGGTGCACGGGCCAGCGATGCTGACCGACCTGTTGGGCAAACATCCGACCGGTCATTCCACGGCGGATTATGTTCGTATCCTCGTGGACACGATTTTGAATGGCCTTGAGGTTCATGGTGACAAGGTCGCCGGATCGAAGATTTGAGATTTGAAATCCCGTTTCGCCGGATTAACTTTATGAATTCCAAAGTGACATCTTCAACGTCTCAACCTTTGACTTCGCCCGAAGGCGGAACCCAGCATGTGCTGGCCAATGTGGTCGGTTCCATTCTGATACTTGGTTTGGGCGTCTTCGGGCTGCTGTTTTTTGGCCGCAGTCCGGAGGTTCCCACGGACACATCCAGGCTGAATGCCTCCGCGGTTGCCCCGCTGGTGGAAACGGCCGAAGTTAAGGTATGGGATCAGCCGTTTCATCTGGATATTGATGGAGAAGCGGCGACTTATCGGGTGCTCACGGTTGGAGCGGAAGTCACTGGCAGAGTACTGATGAAATCGGAATCCAGCCGGAGCGGAACCTTTGTCAATAAAGGTGATGTGCTGTTCGAAATCGACGCAGTCAACTATCAACTGGATGAGCAGCGACTTGAAGCTCGTGTCGATCAGGCGCAGGAAGAGTTGCGAGCCATCGAAGTCGACATGGGAAACGTCTCCACGCTGCTGACGCTGGCAAAGGAAGACAATGAACTCCAAAAAGATCATATGGAGCGAATGCGATCTTTGTTCAATCGCAAGGCCACTTCGGAAACGGAGATGGACAACGCGACTCGCCTTGAACTCACGGCTCGCAATGCCGTCCAGATGCAGCAGAACCAGCTGAATACGCTCGCTCAGTCAAAAAAGACCAAGGAGGCCGCTCTGAAACTGGCGCAGGCCGAGCTTGAGCGGACTCGTGTTGACCTGCAGCGATGCAAAGTCACTTCGCCGATCGCCGGGCGAATTGTGGATGACATGAAGGAAGAAGGGGACTACGTGAAGCCGGGCGATGAACTGGTTCACGTCAGCGATTCCAGCCGGATGGAAGTCAAATGCAGCCTGAAGGGCGATGAACTGGCCTGGGTTTGGCAACATGGTCAGCAGATGAATGCTCCGCCCATTCAGACATCTGAAACGGCTGTTGCCGAATCGGCCGCGTCTGGTGATTCCAGGAAGACGGACCCCTTCAAGATGCCAAACGTTCCGTGTGAAATCGCCTTTGACTTCGAAGGTGTCGAAACGGTTTGGGACGGCTATCTGTCACGGTACGAAGGAACCGGAATGGATCGAGCGACTCGGATGTTTCCCTGTCGTGTGATCGTTGAGCAGCCGGAAAAGACGCGTGTTAAATCGCTCAAGGGTGCTAAATCCATTTCGCCGCCGACGCTGCTGAGCGGAATGTACGTCACAGTGAGAATTCCGATTGATTCACCGGTACCGCTGCTGCAGGTTCCGGCCGAATCCTTGCGGCCTGGCGAACAGCTCTGGGTCGTGCGAGATGGACATTTGAAAGTGGTCACCATCAGCTTGGTTCGCGTGGATGGCGACATGGCGCTGGTACGGCAGGAAGGTGGACTACTGAAGGCTGGCGATCAGGTCATTGTGTCGCCACTGGCTTCTGTCAGCGAAAACATGAAGGTGACAATGGCGTCAGAAACATCGGTGGAAAGCCCGACTTCGAGTGAGCGTTCCGCGACAGTGCCCCAGCCGTCGGCTACGGCCGTCAATGTTCGTGAGGTGCAGCCATGAGTGGTTCTGCCGTGCGATGGGCCATCAAGAATACTCCGGCGATGAACACGATTGTGGTCGGCGTGCTGGTTGTCGGCGTGCTGGCGGCTTTCATGCTGCGGCGTGAAGTGTTTCCGCAGTTTGAACTGGAGATTGTTCTCGTTACCGTGCCGTATCCGGGAGCCAGTCCGGACGAAGTGGAAAGCGGCATCTGTCAGAAGATTGAAGAGGCCGTTCGTTCTGTTGACGGTATTAAGAAAGTGACGTCGGTCGCGCTGGAAGGCGCTGCGAATGTTGTGATCGAACTTCGCAGCGACGTGCCGAGCGTGCAGAAAGTTTTGAACGAAGTGCAGTCGCAGATCGACCGCATTCCCAGCTTTCCGGATCTTGCCGAAGAGCCGGAAGTGCAGCAGGTGACGTTTCGAAACAAAGCCATCACAGTCGGCGTAGTTCAGGAAAATTCTTCCGCACCAGATGCCGAACTGCAGTTGCGTGAAATCACCGAACAGGTGCGCGACGACCTGCTGCTCATCCCGCAGATTTCGCAGGCGGAAATTACCGGCGAACGCAAGTATCAGATCGATGTGGAGATCCCCGAGAAGACTCTGCGACAGTACGGTTTGACGCTCACGGACGTCTCACGGCGTATACGCTTGAGAAATCTCGAACTGCCCGGCGGGACCATTCGAGACCAGGGCGAAACGTATCTGCTGCGAGGCAAAGACAAACGTGTTCTGGGAGAAGAGATTGCTTCCATCCCGCTGATCACGCGTGAAGACGGCGTGGTGTTGAAGGTGAGTGATCTCGGGAAGGTCAAAGATGAGTTCGTCGACACCACATCGATCAGCCGCATCAACGGAAAACCGGGTCTGGCGATCGATGTCAATGCCGCGTCGCGAGAAGACCTGCTGGCGATGGCCGATTCGGTGAAGGATTACGTGAAGGAAAAGCAGTTGCCACCCGGATACTCGTTCGCGATCTGGGGCGACTCATCGATCGAAGTACGCGACCGTCTGGACCTGCTGGTGCGAAATGGGATGCAGGGATTGATTCTGGTCTTCGTGATTCTGGCCATGTTCCTGGACCTGAAGCTCGCGTTTTGGGTGGCACTCGGAATTCCGATTTCGCTGCTCGGGGCCTGCGCCGTGTTGTGGCAGTTCGATCAGACGCTCAACATGCTGTCGCTGTTTTCGTTCCTCATCGCTTTGGGGATTGTCGTCGACGATGCCATCGTGATTGGTGAAAACGTCTACGCGCATCGCCAGATGGGAAAGACACCGATGCAGGCAGCAATTGACGGTGCGATTGAAGTGGTGCCGTCAGTATTTTCGTCAGTGGCCACGACTGTCTTTGCGTTTGTTCCGATGTTCTTCGTCACAGGCGTGATGGGGAAATTCTTCGCAGTGATGCCATTAGCGGTGATTGCGATCCTGACGATTTCGCTGCTCGAAGCTGCCTTTGTTCTGCCATGTCACCTCGCACACGGTTCGGGAAAACCATCGCCGCTGACGTCCGGATTGAATCGATTTACAAACTGGGCTCTCGATAACTTCATCACGAAGCTCTATCAGCCGGTGGTTGTGTTCTGTGTGGGAAATCCGGCGATCACGGTCAGTGCGGCGATTTCGTTTCTGCTGCTCACGGCCAGTTTGGTAACCAGCGGGACCGTGCCCAGCATCTTCTTCCCGAAACTCGACGCGCCGGAAGTGATGGCGAAGGTGATCTTCCCTGACGGCACGCCAAGTCGCGTCACGGAAGCCGCTACGGAGCGTGTCGAAAAAGCCATTCAGGCGATCAACGAAAAGTATTCAACACCCGATCGACCGCTGATGCTGGCAACTCATCGGATGGTCGGCGTCGTTAAGGACGATGCACCTGGCGGTGGCCAGGTGACCGAAGGCAGTCATGCGGGTTCCGTTTATGCTCAGCTCGTGGACAGCGGACTGCGTGATGTGACCAGTGACCAGATCGTGCGGGAGTGGCGTGAAGCCGTCGGACCGATCGCCGGCGTCGAGACTCTGACGTTTGGCTCTCAGTCTCGAGGCCCGGGCGGAAAGCCGATTGAGTTCAAGTTGCTCGGAGCTGCGACTGAGATGAAGCAACTCGAAGCGGCCGTTGAGGAGACCAAGCAGAAGCTGGCCACTTATAAAGGTGTGTTCGATGTGACGGACGATTCGCGTCCCGGTAAGTGGGAGCTGCAGCTCAAAGAAAAGCAGAACGCTGTCGCCATGGGAGTGCCTCTGGAGAGTATCGCACGCACTGTGCGAGCTTCTTACTACGGCGAAGAAGTGATGCGACTTCAGCGAGGCCGTCACGAAGTCAAACTGATGGTGCGTTACCCCGAAGAAGATCGCAAGTCGCTGGCTCGGTTTGATGATATCCGCGTGGATGGTGGTGACGGAGTTCAGCGGCCGATCACGGAACTGGCCGATGTTTCTGTCAGTCGAGGCTACTCGGAAATCAATCGTATTGATCAGAAGCGGTCGATCACAGTGTCTTCGGATATCAGTGAAAAAGAAGGCAATGCGAAGGAAATTGTGGCCGATCTTCAGGCCGGTTTCATGCCAGAGCTGTTGAAGAAATATCCGTCACTGCGAGTCCGCTGGGAGGGTCAGCAGGAGCAGGATTCTGAATCCGTTCGCAGTCTTGGAATCGGTCTGGCCATCGCGCTGCTGGCGATGTACGTTCTGCTGACCATGGAATTTACGTCGTATGGTCAGCCGATGGTGGTGATGGCCATTATCCCGTTTGGCATTGTGGGCGCGGTGATTGGTCATTGGGTCATGGGGCTTCCGTTGACTCTGTTCAGTACGCTCGGACTTGTCGCTCTGACTGGCATCGTGGTCAATGATTCCATTGTTCTTGTCGACTTCATCAACAGTGCGGTGCGAGGCGGAATGCCGCTTCAGCAAGCCGTTCTGGAGGCCGGAGCACGACGATTCCGACCGGTGATGCTGACCTCGCTGACGACCATCGCCGGACTGGCTCCGATTCTTACGGAGACGTCCTTCCAGGCACAACTCGTCATCCCGATGGCCGCTAGTCTGTGCTTCGGACTGATGACCTCGACCGTGCTGGTTCTTGTCCTGGTGCCAACGTTTTATCTGCTCTATGCTCGGATGTTTGGCGTGACAGTGGATTCGGTCACGGCTGCTGAGGCGGCGGTTGTGGCAAAGCCTGAACTGCTTGTGCAGCAGGCATCCGTGTAATTGCACTAAGGTTCAAAAAGTAGCGAAGCAGCGCAAGCTGCTCGGTGAGTGCCAGCAAAGATACGCACACACCGGACGGCTTGCGACGGTTCCGCTACTTGAATCGCCGTTCGTTGAGCGGCAGTGCATGAAATCGGCTGACTGGCGGAGGTTTGTCACCGACTTATCTGAGCCAGCGACAACCATCCCTCCACATCACGATCCTGCGTCGCGTTAGCAAAGCGAAGTGGCAAGCCGTTTGGCAGAGAGTTGGGGACTCGCACGGCGAGCGTGTACTTTCCGGGCGGGACGTCGGACAGATCCAGCATGTCGTTCCACTCACGAACCTTGTCGCCAGGCAACAGCCCCGTCAGCTTGCCCGTGGACGTTGTCGACTTGGTGACTTTGCCATTGGCGATCAAGGCGTACTCGGCAGTCCAGTCGGAGTAGAACGGAGCGACGCCTCGGTTTTCCAGTTCCAGTTTGATCTGCAGCGTGTTGTCTTTAGAAACGACGCTGACGGCCGGAACATGAAACTCATAACCCATCCGGCGGACTTCCATTTCTGCTCGCTGCCTGCGTTCTTTACTGGGCTTCTTTTCGAACAGGCCCGAATCCATCAGCCACGAAACATGAGTCTCATCGACGCATTTTCGGAAGTCCTGAATCTGCTTATTGCCGGGCTTTGCGTCGAACACTTTGCCCCATGCTTCCGGACGGATTTCGCCGCCGATGGGCTGAGTCTTCCACTTCTCCAGAGCGGCTGAGCCAGCCTGCTTTAGAGCCGGCATGTAGAACCAGTCGTCCTTCTTTTTTCCGGTATCGAGCGTCGCCCACGCGAAAGAATCGTCGTGATAGCCAAACGGCCGTTCGGCATTCGACGCTTTTTCCCATGTGTCTTCGCCGGCTGGATATCGCAACAGAACCGGAGTCATCTTGAACGCGGCCTCATACGCATCCATCACTTCAGCCTGCACGGCTTTTGAAGCGAATAACTCTTCCTTTGGATACGTGTGCCATTCGCCCCATGTGCCCAGCAGCCCGGCCGTGATGAAACCTATCCGAGCATCGCCGTCGTACTTCTTTCCGAAAGCCGCGATGAAGTTCCTTAGGGCTCGGCGAAGATTCGGATCTTCGTAGTCCGGCGTCTCAATTTCTGCCGGGGGTTCTGGCTGAGTATTCGTGTTGAGATACTTGTGAACCTTCAGACCATCGTCGATCAGAAATTTCGGGATGACGTTCGTCTTGCCGGGATACTCCAGAAAAATCCGAAACACCGCCTGACGACCTCGCCCGGAGATCTCATTCAGCAGATCCTCCATCGACTGCCAGTCGAATTCGTCATAGCCTTTCATCAGCTCTGCGAATCCGACGTAGTTGAACTCCATCGAGTGCGGAAAGTTCCCATTCTCATCACCCGCATACGGCACCAACCCCTTCAACGGATTCGCCACCGGCCCGGGAGCATATTCCAGAGTGACGCGATTATCGGCCACGGCATGGAGCGGGCAGCAAAGAGTGATCACAAGAGCAAACAATCGAACCATTGTATGAGCTTTTTAGATTGGAAAGTTGCCGGCATTCCAAGATCCGCAATATAGCTGTCGCATTTCGTTGGGACGAGCCGTCAGTTGTTCATGTTCTAGCAGCAGGGATCTCGAAAAAAAACTCTTGAGGCATCGGCTGACGGTCTAACGGAGGTACTGGAATTTCTCAGCCTGAGAGCAAAGGATCCGGTTCATATTGTGCGGCCATCAGCGAGTGATCATTTCGGCAGTTCGTTGCCTGATTTTTCATCGGCCTCCATCGATCTTGCTCGCAGCAGTGCGGCTGAGACAAGGCCGGCAGGGACGGAGACGATTCCAAGTCCGGCGAACAGCACCAGGAAGGTAAACATGCGACCGCCTGTTGTGATCGGATAGACGTCTCCGTATCCCACAGTTGTCAATGTTGTGATGGCCCACCAGATCCTGTGAAAGACCGACCAGGCTGATGGAGGAAATGCGAGTGCGGCCGTTCGGTTTGTCATCACCAAACAAGATCGCGGGGTCCCTGATCCTTTTAACAGCGGATTGCCAACGAGTTCGATGCGTAGGGCATCGGCCATTTCCCGGGCCAGCTTTCGTTCATTCGCAATGCCCAACAGTGCCTGCTCCGGGAGTTCATTCAAAAGTTCAATGAGAGCCGGCAGAGATGTTTTCGACACGTGTTTGGCGAAGAACGTCAGAGTGTTTGTGAGGATTCCCAGCTTGCTTTGAGCCCTTTGCGATCTGCCGGACGCAACCACAGAAGCAAGAGCGCCGTGTACCATCGCCACAGCCGACTCGAGTTCATCCGCGTCCTCTCTCAATGGGGTCAAGTCCGGAATGGGTTCAAGCGTCAGAGGCCGTCCAGCAGACTTACCGGGTGTGTAGACAACGAAATCGGTTGCAGCGGCAAATCGTTTCGCTCGTTCCGCATCGCCGGCGCGCCAATGGGGATCGGCCGATTTGCGAGCTTCATCGAATGTCGACATGTCCTGAGCGCAATCGATGACAATCGATGGGATGCCAGCAAGTGCCGCTTCTTCGACGATTCTGCGAACGGTTACTGTTTTTCCGGAACCTGCGCCTCCCATGATGATCGTGTGTTTTGCCAACACACCAGCCGGAATCTGGATCAGTTCAGGATCACCAAAGGACTGGACGCGAGTTCCAAGGGGAAGGAGCAGAGCCTTTGTGTTAACGGCGGGTGGAAGTATCAGGGAATCATCGGGCTGAGCCGGACCTTCAGCTTTGGACAAAGCTGGCGGTTCGGACGGCTGAACGGCAGCCGCCTCCGCGTCATCCATGCGGCTTTCGCCCGCGGTCGTTCGAGAGGTTCCCTCAGTGCCCGAAACAGGCTTCACTTCGACGAATAGAGATCCCCGCACAAGTCGGTTAACCAGCTCTTTCAGGGTTGAAACTGGCTTTCGATTTTGCAGCCATGTATCCAGCAGCGTATCATTTTCGGACAGAAGATGACTCAACGCTGAAAGCGTTCTCAGTTCTGTCTCTGATGCTTTATGGAATTGTCCGCCGGCATTGACAAAATTCTGATTGATCTCCGCCGTTTTGTCTCCCCCGGGAGACGGAGAAGTGCGAGCGATCGTCAGTCGACGGAACTGCAGCTTTCTGTCGATGCCTGACTGCGTTATCGCCGCGGTGAGACGGTTCTGATACGCCCGTGCATTCGCCCATTCAATGCCCCGAACGCAGTAGTGTTCTTCTCGTCCATTCTCATCATGAAAAACCAAACGCAGTCGTGCATGCAACGGTCGCGAGTTTGCGGCACCCGGAAAATCCTGCTCAACAATTGTGTCGACATTCCCGGGTATAGAATCCCGATGTTCGATGGTCAGGCATTTCAAGGCGGCAACAAAAAGTGGCGCGAGCGCCTTGTCTTCTTTTGTTTCATCAAGAAGCCGCGCGACGTCACCCTGTTGCTTCAGATGTTCAAACCGGACATCCAGTTCTTTCAACGACTTGCTCGTGCGTATCTCCGGAGCAGTCAAAGGGGGCGTGTTTCTGTCGGAGTTGACAATATTGCCGATTGTGTGGGCCTGGACGCGGGTGCAGCACGGGCCTTTCGCTGCCTGAGCCGTGGATGGTTCGTCAATACGCGAAGCTTCAGTTTTGAAGGTGCGCGTTTGCGACTATCCCAACCCGACGCGTCAGCGAGGGGTTGCAATTTTGCCTTTCCGCAGTGTTTCGGAAAATCCCTCGCTGACGCTTCGGGTTGTGATAAGTCTCTATTGTTTCGCCCCTTTGTTCCCCGCTGTCTGGGAAGCTCGAACCGTCAAAATTGCGGCTTCGGGGTGCGATTCATTGGCAGTCTCTGGCGGCCGAGCTGTCGGCTGCACCAGAATTCGATCCAAACGCGGGCAATCCCAACGAACGGCTTGTCAGCGAGTTGGGGTGGCGGTATCATCCGCGTTTCGATTTTTCCGGCCCGTTCTGCGCGCAGAGCGGACAGCGGCTCGCGTTTTGCGTGGGTTTGCGGTGGAAGTCCTTGACTGTCAAGGACTTGCGTCAGTCAGTTCGTCGCCTTTGCTGGGCGATGATGGCTCCTTTGGTCGCCTCAAAAGTAGTTTCTTCGTCGTGTTCGAAAACATCACACAAAGTCTGGGTAAGGCCTTTTCGGCTTTTCGGGGAACCGGAAAGATCACGGAAAGCAACATCCGCGACGGCATGCAGCAGGTCCGAACGGCCTTGCTGGAAGCTGACGTCGCGTACGATGTCGTCCAGGATTTTGTGAAGCGGGCCACCGAAGAGGCGATTGGCGAAAAGGTTCTGAAATCGCTGCGTCCGGACGAGCAAATCGTCGGGATCGTGCATCAGCAGCTCATCAATCTGATGGGGCCGGTTGACCATTCGCTGGCGATTAAGCGAGACGGCGTCACCATTATTATGATGTGTGGTCTGCAGGGGTCTGGTAAGACCACGACTTGCGGAAAGCTGGCTCGCAAGCTTAAGGAAGAAGGCCATTCGCCATTTCTGGTTGCTGCCGACTTGCAGCGTCCTGCGGCGATTGAGCAGTTGAAAGTGATTGGCGGCCAGATTGGCTGTCCTGTTTATGCGGAAGACCCGAAGACCAGCAATCCTGTGCAGGTCTGTAAAAACGGGGTGAAAGAAGCCAGGCGAGTCGGTGCGAAGGTCGTGATTCTCGACACCGCCGGCCGATTGCACGTTGATGCGGCTCTGATGAAAGAACTGCAGCAGATCGATAACAGTGTTGGGCCGGACCAGGCTCTGCTGGTCTGCGACGCGATGACCGGTCAGGATGCCGTCAACAGTGCGAAAGCGTTTAACGAAGCGCTTGAGCTGGACGGTGTGATTCTGACAAAGCTGGACGGCGACACTCGCGGCGGGGCCGCTTTGAGCGTTAAAGCTGTCACTGGCGTGCCGATCAAGTTTATCGGTGTGGGCGAACAGCTGGATAAGCTGGAAGAGTTCCATCCGGACCGCATGGCCGGTCGAATTCTGGGCATGGGCGACATTGTTTCGCTCTTTGAGAAAGCTCAGAAGGAATTCGACGAAGAGGACATGCTGCGTCAGCAGGAGAAGATGCAGCAGGGTAAATTTACCCTCGAAGACTTCCGTAAGCAGATGCGGCAGATCAAAAAACTGGGTTCCATGCGGGATATCATGAAAATGATCCCGGGCATGGGGGCGGTTGTTGATCAGCTGGGAGATATGAATCCCGAAGACGACATGGCGAGAATTGAGGGGATCATCAATTCGATGACTCCAAAAGAGCGTCAGAATCCTGATATCATCGATCGGGGCCGTCGAAATCGAATTGCATGTGGGAGTGGAGTTCAGGCAGCAGACGTGAATAAGCTGCTGAAGGACTTCGGTTCCATGAGCAAAATGATGCAGGGGATGTCCAATCTGGGGCTGCGAGACCGGATGCGGGCGGTCAAGGGCATGGCGGACGGCGGATTTATGAATCCGGGTGCGCAGCTCATGGATAAGAAGATGAGAAGTACTCGCGGACCACTGGATCCGAATGAAGCTCGCGAGAAGAAGAAGAAACAGAAGAAAGAAGCACAAAAAGCAAAGAAGCGTAACCGAAAGAAGTAGGACCACTTCTGTGCAGTTCTGTGAATGGAAATGAACCGGCAGTTTTTGCCGGAGTTTGTGATGAGATTGTTTAGTCCGGGCCATTGGCGACCTGTGTGTCTCGCCGATAGCCCGGGTGAAACGAATGATGTTTTGCCGAGAAACCTGTTACGCTGATTGATTCACAATTTCAGACCGCGTTGTGAAGCAATGAGTGATTTGTTTTTGTCAGTTCAGGAGTAGCAATGGCTGTTCGAATTCGTATGAAGAAGATGGGACGCAAGCACCGTGCGTTCTTCCGCATCTGTGTGATGGACTCCCGCGTTCAGCGCGACGGCAAGGCAATCGAAGAAGTTGGCTTCTACGATCCATCCGTTCAGGATAAGGCTGCTCGCGTAAAGCTCAACATTGAGCGAGTGGACTACTGGATGTCTGTGGGTGCGCAGCCGAGCGAAAAAGTGAATGCTTTGATCCGCAAGGTGAAGCAGAATAAGTTCGGAAAGGCTCTTGCGCCTCCTCCGATGCTGGCTCCAAAGGTCAAGGAAGTGGCTGCTCCTGCAGAAGAAGCTGCGGAAGCTCCGGCTGCCGAGTAAAGAACAGAGCTTTCTGCCCGTCCGCTGTTGTGGAAGCGTGGCAGGAAGTTGCTGCCGGTTCGGAAGAACATTGTGTCTGCCGAGCTGTTGTGCTTGAGATGCCGGTATTCAAACCGGTCGGCTCAGCAGGAGCTTCGCCCTCCCATAGGTGGGCTCTTCAACGTATGAGTCAGCTGTTATGCGGTTTGATATCCTCACCCTGTTTCCGGAGATGTTCGAGAGTTATCTCGGGCAAGGTCACCTGAAACTGGCGATTGAACGCGGTCTGGTGGATATTCAGCTGCATAATTTTCGGGAGTACGCTCCCGGAAAGCGCAGGCAGGTTGATGATAAGCCGTTTGGTGGTGGTCCGGGGATGTTGCTGATGTGTCAGCCGGTGTTCGACTGTGTCGAAACAGTGCAGGCACAAAGTGAGTCTCCCGGTCGACTGTTGATGATGAGCCCTCAGGGGCGAAAGATGGATCAAAAGCTGGTTGAGGAGCTCGCTCAGGAGCCTCGACTGCTGTTGCTTTGTGGGCGATATGAAGGTTTTGACGACCGCATTCGCCAGGGGCTGCAGCCAACTGAGATTTCAGTGGGCGACTTCATCTGCAATGGTGGAGAAGTCCCGGCAATGTTGATCGTGGATACGGTCATCCGGCTCATTCCGGGTGTTCTGGGCGACGAAACCAGCAGCCGATATGATTCGTTCAGCAACGCCGGGTTGCTGGAGCATCCGCAGTTCACGAGGCCTCGTGAGTTTCGCGGAATGACAGTCCCGGATGTGCTGACCAGTGGTGATCATGGAAAAATTGAAGAGTGGCAGAAGGCTCAGAGCCTGCAGAGAACGTCTGAACGCAGGCGGGATCTGCTGACAACTTCCGAGTCTGATGCGGCTCAGTTTGAATAGGTCGAAAGGAACCCAGTCATGCGAAACAATTTGATCCTCGCTGTTGAAAAGTCCAGCCTGCGTGAGCAGCCGCTGCAGTTTTCAGTAGGCGATAGTGTTGATGTTCACACTCGAATTCTGGAAGGCACCAAAGAGCGCATCCAGATTTTCAGTGGTGTTGTGATTGCCCGCAGCGGCACCGGCACAAGCGAAGCCTTCATCGTTCGCCGCATTGTGCAGGGCGAAGGTGTTGAGCGAAAGTTCCCAGTGAACTCGCCAAAGATTTCGCACATCGAAGTGAAGCGTCATGCTCGCGTTCGTCGTGCAAAGCTTTTCTATCTGCGTGAGCGAACCGGCAAGGCCACACGCCTTAAAGAACGTAAGTCAAAGCCATGGGAAGCACAGGTCAACGACTCCGCGAATTGAGTTCGCCAGGGTCGTTGAAAACTGCTGCTGAATAACGATAGGCGACAGCCTGGACTTCGGGTTCCTCAGGCTGTCGCCTTTTCGCTGCGCGGTAGACTCCCGCTGACCATAGAACTTACAACCCCTCCCATAAACCGCAGCTGGACTCGTGAGAGTTCAGAAGCCCGTCTGAATTTTCACGCATCCGGCTACGGGCGAAAGTTTTGTCAGGCACCTGAGTACACACAGAAAGTTGGCAATTCGACTTCCAGCCTGCTCTTAGAACCGTTGGGGAATGACCATGAAGAAGTTGCTTCAGAAGCTGTTAGGAGATCGCGGGGAGCGAGCAGCCGTTGCGTTTCTGAAGAAGCTGGGATACAAAATTCTGGCCAGACAGTTTCGGAACGATTTTGGCGAGGTGGACATCATCGCACAGGATGGCGAGACCACTGTGTTTGTCGAAGTGAAGACTCGAAGATCGGCCGACGACGGACAGCCGTTTGAAGCCGTTGATCGTCGTAAGCAGGCTAAGATTACCCGTGTGGCACTGGCGTGGCTGAAGAAGCACGGGCGACTGGAACAGCGAGCCCGGTTCGACATCGTTTCGATCCTCTGGCCAGAGGAAAACGGTGAGCCTCAGCTGAGCCACTATCTGAACGCATTTGAGCCCACTGGTCGCGGGCAGCTGTTCAGTTAGTTGTTTGCGCGTTGTCGGTCTGTTTGCCGGTTGTCGGTCTGTTTGCCCGTTGGTAGTTCAGGCGGCTGATTTCGGCTGAGCGTCCTGCGATGCTGCGGAAGGAAATTCGTTCGGGGCCACGGCGGAGATGTTCCCGGCCTCTATGAGCTGGTCGAACTCACGTTCATCAAATCCACCAGAAGCCGTCGCCATCAGGCCAAAGCCGCCGCCAAGCAGAGTTACCCCGGTCAGAATGCCAACTGCAACCAGACCCAGCGCAAAGTCTCCGGCGATCTGGCTTACTTCAAGCATCTTGATGCCGAGCAGAAGAATCAGCCCCATTCCGGCGGTCGTGACCAGCACACCGCAGGCAAATTGAAGCGGCTGCATTCGTCGAGGTTCTGCAGGCACTTCCGACATGACCGCGTGCGCCGAGGTGATCGGTGTCAGGCTTGCATTGCCCGAATTGCCATGCGACACAGCGTCAGTTTTTCGAGGCTGGACTTCAGCACGGGCCGATGTGGATGATCCGGGTGAATTGTTCATAGTTGGTCCTTTGCCGAAAAACGCAAACTCCATGTCTACATTTCGACTGGTCGACATCGCACAGGCTCTTTGTGAAACCTGGAACTCCGAGCTTTCGTCGGGTCCGAAAATCATCGGAACTGTGGCGAATTGAATCAGCAGCGACTGGAAACGTCCTGTTGATGCATGTCTAAACGCAGGCCGCTTGAATCCGGATCATGGCAAACGCACGAATGTTCACAAAGTGCTGGTGCGATGCAAGTTACGATCGGAAGACAGGATGCGGTATTTGGGAAATTATTGACCGTGCTGAGAACACTTCGGGGCGGCGACACCGGTGCGGCGAATGAGTTAAGAGGTTCTCAATTTCGTGGCCTTTGAGCTTACTGCTTCTTCCCTGTTGCCGAGTTCGTGAGAACCTGGACGTCGGATAAATTCCGCTACGACTAAATCAACAGCATCAGCATCAGCAGCGTGAGTCACTACATTAGTTTGGAGTGGTCTTGCCGAAATTTTCCATCAGGCGAAGTGTTTCATCGCTCACGTGGTGTTCAATTCCTTCGCTGTCAATGGACGCAGTTCGCTGGCTTACACCAAGGGTCAGCAGGAACTGATAAACAATCTCATGTCGACGCTGAGAGAACTCTGCGAGATTGCGGCCTTTCTCTGTCAGTGTCACAGGCGCATAGGGTTCCGTATCGACATAGCCATCGCGTTTCATACGAGCCACGGCGCGGTTCACAGTCACATGGCTGACGGCAAAACGTTTGGCAAGATCGCGCACGCGACACTCACCAAGTCGCAGCTGCAGTTCGGCGATGGCTTCCACGTAATCCTGAGTCAGCTCGGTCGCGTGATCGCTGCGAGTTCGCTCGTGGCCTTTAGATCGTGTACGGAGTTCTTTCACTGAATGGTCTCGTATCGCATGATGCAGTGTGTGGGATGGGGCGACGAAGGTATGATTCTCCTGCGGGTTTGACAATGTCACGCATCGGAATAGTTGGTTCGTTCCACAATGTCACCCTGCCTGGAAATCGCTGACCAGACGCGCAGATGTCGGAAAAGGATTGAAGGGGCTCATCAGGAGACTCCAGCATGGCATCGCCCTACACTCTGCCGATCTGATTCACTGCACACCATTGTGCGAGTTCTCTGTTCGATTCTGCAATTCTGTTTTTGGTCCAACTGACATGTCTCGAATTCGAGTTGTCTTTACCATTGGGGCTATGCATGGTGGAGGTTCAGAGCGGCAAATCATACTGTTGCTGCGCCATCTGGACCGGTCCAGGTTTGAACCGTTTCTTTATCTTGTGTATCGCTCCGGTCCGCTGTTGAACATGGTTCCTGCCGATGTGCACATCGCTTCATTCGAAGAACGCGTCACTCCCTCACGAATTTATCTGCCCGGGCTGATGCATTCCCGTCGCGTCCGCGACTACGCCAGGTTTCTTCAGGAAGTTCGAGCTGATGTCAGCTACGACCGGACATTCCTGATGACGCTGATTTCGGCCGCGGGGGCTCAGCGTATTGGCGTTCCGAATATTTCCACGATTGTCACTGACCCTGAAATCGGATTCGCTCCTGTGGCAGGTCGTTTTCAGTGGTTTAAGCGTCGCATGCTGCATCGGCTTTACAACGCGTCCACTCAGGTACTTGCAGTCTCGGATGGAGCTCGTGAATCGGCGAAGAGGTTCTATGGGATTCGCGATGAAAAGATCCAGACGCATCGCAATGGTGTAGACGCAGAGTTGATTCGGGAGCAGGCCACAATTCCGGTGAACGATACGTGGTGGAATTCACCTGGCGGTCGCGGGTCTTCGAGCGTCTGTCGGATTGTCTCCGCCGGACGGCTGAATCAGGAAAAAGGATTTCATCTGCTGGTAACGGCCGTGCGCCAGTTGTGTGACCGTTATCCGACGATCGACTTTCGAGTCGCACTTCTTGGCGAAGGCGCACATCGAAATCTGCTGGAGCAGCAAGTTCGTCAGCTGAACCTGTCTGATGTCGTCCGTATGCCTGGTTTTCAGACAAATGCGGCTGCCTGGTACAAGTCTGCGGATGTCTTCGTACTTCCTTCGTTGATGGAGGGCATGCCGAATGTACTGCTGGAAGCGATGGCCTGTGGAGCACCGGTCGTCTCGGCCAATTGTCATTCCGGACCAGCCGAGATACTGGACAACGGGCGACTGGGAGAACTTGTGGATGTTGGAGACAGCCGAGCGTTGGAGGTTGGGATTGAGAACGTCCTGAATCATTCGGCGGAAGCGAAGGGCAGGGCAGTGACTGCGCTTGCGGTCGTGGAATCAGAGTGGTCGATCCATGCTGCGGCGCGCAGGCTGGAGAACATTCTGGAGACTGCTGTCCTGTCGGCTTTACCGCACAGAAACTGCTGAAGTCAGCATGCCGTGCGAGAGAATGAAAGCATGATCGAAGCTGCGCGACGGGATTATCCGATCATTGGCAGGCGTGCGACTTGAGTCTATGCAGTACAACCGATTCGCATCTGCGTCAAGCTGTTTATGAGTTGTTACCCGCTGCAGTTTTGTGAGTTTCCGGTGTCATCAAAAAGGATGGCGTTCAGCGTTTACAAGCAGACGTGATTTCAGCACAGTATCTCTCGCGCGTGGCATTGAGACGTCGTTCAGTGCAGACGTAACAGCAATCACCTGCTCATTGTGGACCGGTCGAAGTTCGCGGGTCTGCAATGCTCGACAGAAAATTGCTGATCGTCTGACGTATGCGTCAGGCAGGTGTTCATGGCGTGTGATCTTTTTCTCACTGGCTTTGCAGCGTCTACATGGATGTATTTCTTGAACAAGAAGACCAGTGGACAAAGCCATCTGTTGTCGCGCGCATTGCAGTGTCGATGCCTCTGAAATCGTGCTCGGTCGAGGCCTTGATCGCCGAAGCCGAACAACTTCGCTGCCGTGGAGTTCGCTACGTCTCTGTGCGCCGGCAGCAGGTATTGCGACTTGGCGAACATGTTCTGCATGATGTTCTGGGTGATTCAGGGATCTCCATCAGTTGTCTGGGTTTTGCCGGGGGATTTACAGGTTCCCTTGGCATGTCGTACAACCGTGCAATTGACGATGTGCATCGAGCTGCCGACATCGCCGTGGAGCTGGGTGCTCGGTTTCTGGTGATCGTGCCGGGAGAGCAGGGGCTGCATACTTACAACCATGCCGAACGCACCGTGAGGATGGGGCTCACTGAAGTCCTGTACCGAGTTGATCAGCGGCATTTGAAACTTCTGGTTCCCAACGACACCGTGCTCGGTTGTCTGAAAGATGTCTTTCGGCCTCGCGAGTGTCCTGTGAACTGGGTCGAGCGGATGGGTTCAAACATCATCCGACCGCTGATCGTAGTTCGTGGTCAGACGGCGGCCTGTTGTCTGCCGGATGGATGGCGCGAGAGTCTGGCCGCCGGGGCCTGCCTCCGCATCTGCCATCGATGTGGCAACTATGACGAAAATGCACGACTGCTCACCAGAATCCTCTCGTATCTCGCTCGAAATGGTGGGGTTTCCGGATTTGAGCGGCTGGCTGTCGAATAAGGCGGCTCTTTCCGTTTCTTCTCTCTACGCCGCGTTGCCAATCCTTTGAGTTGCCAGCGACTGGAAGTCGATAGCAATCCTTCAGCCAACGTTCCACCACGTTGACACCACTGCGCGTGAGAAGTAGCCTGTCAGTTGGCCGGACAAATTCAAACGGTCTGATCTGATGGCCTGACCGTCAGCATCGGACGTTCCTGTTTCCCCACCCACTGATTCTGAGCCTCTCATGCTGATTCGCTTATGCCTTCTGGGCCTGATCTTACCTGCTGCCTGGTGTTTCAGCAGTGCGGCAACAGCGGCCGATGAGGTTGCTTCGTTCGCTGTCGACCAGATCGAACTCTTTGAGCAGGACGTTGTTCCAATTCTGGAAGCCAACTGTCTCAAATGCCATGCGGGTGCAAAGCCCAAAGGCGGACTCGATCTGACCAGTCGCGAAGGGATTTTGAAAGGTGGAGAATCCGGACCGGCCGTGGATCTGAGCAACGTGTCGGAAAGCCCGCTGCTGAAGGCTGTGAATTACGACGGGTATGAAATGCCGCCGACCGGCCAGATGTCGCCGAAGCAAATTGAGACGCTCACGAAATGGGTGACCGATGGGCTTGCCTGGTCAAAGGATGGCAAGCCATTGCACTTCGAGGTCCCTCGGGAAGCTCCAGCAGTTAATGAGGAAACAAAGAAGCACTGGTCATTTCAGCCTGTTCGAAAGCCTCAGGTCCCTGAGCTGAATTCGGACTGGGTCAAGACTGAGATTGATGCTTTCATTCTGGCACAGCTTCAGGAAAAAGCCCTGACCCCCAATCCAGTGGCTGATCCACGATCACTGGTGCGTCGCGCTTATTACGATCTGACGGGATTGCCACCTGCCCCGGAAGTGGTGGAGGCATTCGCTGCGGATCCTTCGCCCGCGGCGTGGTCCAAACTGGTCGACGATCTGCTTGAGTCACCTCATTATGGCGAGCAGTGGGGACGTCACTGGCTGGATCTGGTGCGTTATGCAGAAACCAACAGCTATGAACGGGATGGGGTCAAGCCATTCGTGTGGCGTTATCGTGATTACGTCATTCAGTCGTTCAACAGCGACAAGCCGTACAACCAGTTTGTTACGGAACAGCTGGCCGGCGATGAACTTCCTGATGCTGCCCCGGACTCCATAGTGGCCACAGGATTTTACCGACTGGGCCGATGGGATGATGAGCCGGCCGATCCGGAGCTGGCTTACTACGATGATCTGGATGATATTGTGACCACGACGGGTCAATCGCTGCTGGGGCTTTCCATCAACTGTGCCCGCTGCCATGATCATAAAATCGATCCGATTCCTCAGGCTGATTACTACCGCATGATTGCGTTTTTTCGCGGAGTGCGAAGATACGGTGTAAGGTCGGGCGAGTCTGTGCTGGAAAACTCAGTCACAGAAATTGCGAGACCCGAGGAAGGTGTTTTGCACAGCGCTGCAATGGCGCAGCACGAGCGTGAGCTGAAGCACATTGAACGCGAATTGCAGAATCTTGAAGAGAAGGTGAAGGGCGATTTTTCCGGCGTCGAGAACGACGAGTTTCAGTTTGAAGTGAATCGTGTTCGTCTGATCGAGAAACGCAAGGGGGGCCTGCTGAATGAGAACGAGGTCAATCACTATCGTGGCCTGACGGATCGACGAAATCAGCTGCGAGATAATCCTCCGTCTGGAATGGCAAAGGCTCTTTGTGTCAAAGAGGATGTGCCGGGAATGAAGCCCACTCACATTCTTCTTCGAGGAAATCCCGGGTCGCCTGGAGACGAAGTTCAGCCAGCGTTTCCATCGGTGCTGTCTCCACCGTCGGCGGAAATTCTGTCGCCGCCAGCAGGTTCTTCCAGCGGCCGTCGTTCCGCGCTGGCTCGATGGATCACCAGTCCCGAAAACCCACTGACATCCCGCGTGATGGTCAATCGCATGTGGCAGTTTCATTTTGGACGCGGAATTGTACGCACCACAAGTGACTTTGGGTTTCAGGGCAGCAAACCGACGCACCCCGAACTGCTGGACTGGCTCGCGGCCAGGTTTGTGGAAGATGGCTGGTCAATGAAGTCGATGCATCGACTGATGATGAATTCTGCCGCCTATCAAATGAGTTCTGAAGGTCGCGACGACGCACTGGCAAAAGATGCGACGAACGACAGTTTCTGGCGATATGATATGCGTCGTCTTTCGGCCGAAGAAGTTCGCGACTCCATTCTGTGGGCCAATGGGACGCTCCATGCCGAACGCATGTATGGTCCGTCCGTCTACACGAAGATCCCCGATGAAGTCAAAGCCGGACAGTCTCAACCTGGCGCCGGCTGGGGAGACTCCTCTGCCGAAGACGCGGCCCGTCGAAGCATCTACATTCACGTGAAGCGATCGCTGCTGGATCCGCTGCTGGAGAGCTTTGACATGGCCGATACTGATCAGACCTGCCCGGTTCGATTTGTAACCACTCAGCCAACTCAGGCACTGAGTTTGTTAAACAGCCAGTTCATTCTTGAGCAGGCCGAATTGTTCTCGGCGATGGCGGCAGCTGCTTATCCGGACTCTGTCGAAGGTCAAATCCGTCTGGCACTTCAGCGAGTGACTCAGCGGCCGGCTACGGAGGCAGATGTCATTCGTGGACAGCAACTAATCGAAGCATTGGAAAAGTAGGATGGACTGTCGCCTGAAAAGGCAAGAAAGTACTTCTTCCTGGTGATGCTCAATCTGAACGAATTTCTGTATCTTGACTGATGTCGGCCGTTGCACTGATGCTGCTAAGACTGCCTGTTAGAACTTTTGCTCACGCCGGATTCGTGACAATTCGGACGGGGTTCATGAACTCTCACGAATCCCGTTCCGGTTGTGTTAGGGCTTCCAAATCAGATGCCAGAAACTCTGAAAGCGCGCTGTTCGAGTTTAAGAACCGCAATGCTGCTGTTCGGAAAACTGGTCCCCGTCATCTGAATGCTGTGGCCGTTTATTTATCGGAAACAGCGCCCTGCAGTGAGGAGTACACAATCTTGCTTCGCTGAGCACTGTCGCGACGCAACAGGGCGTTCGGTGGAAGCCCTGGCGACTCTTCCACGCCGGTTGCGTCAGCGAATTCCTGGTGTTTGGCGTTCAGCAAAATAAGGGAAAATGGAACCCACCAGATCAGGTCGTTGGTGAGAATCGTAAGTCCCATCGCGAGCGGGAATCGGTCTGCAAGTACCGCTTGAACGAATCCAATCGGCCCAAAGATCTTTCCCAGAAGGCCCACAAGCACGATCGGCCAATGACGGACCGGGTCGCTGGCGGCAATCCAGTAGCCAATACCATAAACGCCCACAATCATTCCGATGCACTGCCACAGCTCAGGATAGTTGGGCAGCGGATCCATACCTACCAGTTTGAAGAGCAGCATAGGAAACGCGATCGCCACTGCCCCCCAAACGAGGTTATAAACGGCGGCCGCTTTCAGCAACGTGCGATGCCATTTGGGAAATCGACCACTACTTCCTGATGAGATCATCTGATCGCTCCGGCTGAAGTTACATCAATGAAGAAGCAAATTTGATAGGTTCAGATCCGTCACCGCGGTTCCATATCAACTGCGTTATAGACGGCTTTCGGCAAAATCCCAGAATGCATTCATCAAGGACCCAAACTTCTCAATTGCTCAACTGACCCACCGCCAGTGCCTGTTTCTTTAATGGGCACTGGTGCCTGAGTCATTATCACCACACACTATGAATGTGTTTTTTTGTTCACATCATGTTTCGTGATTGAGTGGTCTCAATTCTGTCGCCGAGCTTGATGCAAGTGCTTAGCCGGAATGGAGAGCTACTCCGTCGAGGCGAACGGCAGAAAGAAAAAGACAATAGCATCGGGTTTTGGTATCACCAAACTCGCAAAGTGTATGGCACTGACAGAGCATGACTCTTATCCGGGGTGGGTCTGATGGATGACTGGTGCTTGCGAGCGGATCGCATCAACGGAAGCCTTCTTGGCACGGCTATTGGCGACGCGTTGGGGTTGCCATACGAAGGGCTGTCGCCGCAGCGTGCGAAGCGAATGCTGGGGCCACCCGACCGTTATCGTTTCTGGTTCGGACGCGGAATGGTTTCTGATGACACCGATCATGCTCGTTTGACGGCGGCCGGGTTGCTCCGAGCCAGGCGCAGGCCCGATTCGCCGGACGATGGTGCCGAAATGTCCGCTGTGGCAAAGTCGGAGCGATGGGAGGGATTTCGGGCGACGAAACCCTGGCTCCACCGAAGTGACGACTCTCGTCACCACTTTGAACTCGAGTGGTTCGAAGCATCCTTGTCGCGACAGTTGAGGTGGTGGCTGGCTTCGATTCCGGCTGGGATCGGATTCGCCACACTTCGATCGATTCTCAAGCTGTGGTTGGGATGGTCGCCGGCAACGAGCGGAGTGTTTTCTGCGGGCAACGGCCCGGCCATGAGAGCTCCGATTCTAGGTACGGTTCTCGACGAAATCGATGACCTTAAGTCCTTCGTGCGATGTTCGACTCGAATGACTCACTCCGACCCAAAGGCCGAATACGGCGCCTTCGTCGTGGCTCTTGCCGCGCATCTTGCCGCAAGAGACCGCGAGATCACAGGGCGCAGGTTTCTGAAACTTGCTGCGGAACATCTGCCATCGGACGCTGGGGAATTGTTGTCACTGATGTCGCAGTGTGTTGAGTCCGTTGAATCCGGTCAGTCGACGCAGGATTTTGCCATCTCACTTGGACTGGCCAAAGGAGTCACGGGATACATGTATCACACTGTTCCCGTGTGTCTTCATGCGTGGTTGTCTTTCACGGATGATCTTGAACAATCGGTGCGTTGCGTGATCGAATGTGGCGGTGATGCAGATACAACTGCCGCAATCGTGGGCGGCATTGTGGGAGCAGCTGTTGGCGCGCAGGCGATTCCGTCAGTATGGAAGGAAACGTTGACCGAGCCACAAGCGATTTTTGAGATGCTCGGACAACTTCTTGAAATCCCTGAGCAGTGGCCAGCGAGGCTGCTTGAGTTTGATTCGTATTGCTATCGCCTGATACGAAACGTCTTCGTATTTCTTCCGATCGTTCTCCTCCACGGCTTTCGCCGACTGCTTCCGCCGTATTGAGTGCACCCAGGAGCCGACGATCGATTCGTGAGATTCGGCCCCGGCCTTTCTCGCCACGAATTCCCGAGATAGCTGTGGCCGTACAAATTGAAAACCCGCTCAGGGTCCCTGTTGTGGGCAGATGCCGCAGAGCCAGAGTTGTCTCTGAAGCGAGTTGATAAATCCGTCACAGCGGGTTTGGTTAGTTTCCAAGACCCGGCAGATCGAAGTTTGGAATGGAGCCAGCGCCCGGGATGGCTGGACCATCCGCTGGCTTTGGTTCGTCCTTCGGCCCTACGACGGCATCTCGCGACAGCTTAAACTTTTCAAAGCTCTCGGCGGAGATCACGTAGTACCATGAGCCGAATCGGCTTTCCAGCTCTTCGGCTTTCTTCTTACCCGCGGCCGATCGACCTTCCCACGACTTCACAGCGCCTTCGAAGCCCGCCTTGGCTGCTTCGAACTCGCCTAATGCCTGCTCGTATTGTTTCTGAGCTTCCACTTTTGGGTCTACAGGAGGCTGAGCAGCAGGAGCCGCGTCATCGCCCGGAGCCGCTGGTGTGGCAGGAGCTTCTGCGGCAGGCGCAGGGTTTTCAGGGGCTGGAGTCTCCGTCGTTGCTGGTGTTTCCGCTGCAGGAGCAGCCGGTTCCGTTGACTGCGGCGCAGCGGCTGTTTCCGTTGGTTCCGTCACTGCAGGTTCTGCGGCCGCTGGTTCATCGCAGGAGCCTGGATCTGGAGATTGTTCTTTTGCCGGCGCATCCGAAGCTTCTTCGACAGAAGCCTCTTTTGCGGGTTCAGGAGAAGTCGGGGCCTCTTCTTTCGGAGTCGCGTCAGCTTCGGCTTTCGGCTCATCCGCAGGTTTGGATTCCGGTGGCGCGGGTTCCGTTCCATCATTCAGAACGGCGGGCTTTTCCGGAGCGACCGGTGCTGCCGGCTTTTCGCCCAGCAGAGATTCGTCGAACTCTACCTTTACCAGCAGGTAGCGGCGAGGCCCTTCATCCGGACCTGCCGGCTTATCCGCTGGTTTCTCTTCCGCTTTGGCTTCGTCCGCTGCTTTTTCGCCGTCTTTATTTTCAGCATCTGCTTTCGGATCGTTCAAGCCAGTCTCAATATCCTTCGCGGTGCCGCGAGCAATTTCGCCGAAGTAAAGCGTGTACTTCACACCATTGTTAGTGCCGGCAATCAGTTCGCCTTCGTTGGAAACAAGCTTCACATCATCGTTGGCCCCGCGAGCGATGTAGAATCCCTGACGCTGCATGTCGGTCTGAAGGACCTTCTGCAACAGCGGATTCTGAGCGACGTCTTTAGAAACAGTCAGGTCTGCGTTCAGGCCTTCTGGCTTCGGGCGAACACCCACGATCTTCAGCTGATCGAGGTTACGAGTGATATCCGTGACGGCAGCCTCTTTGAGAGATTCAACATTCAGATCCAGCCCGGCCATTGCCCATTTGCCGGCCTTGGCATCCTTGTCAAAATCGTATTTTTCGCCCTGAAGAATTGCACCCTGTTCTTCATCGACAGAGTACTGATCGACCACAACTTTCACGATATCGTTCTGATTCAGCTTCAGAAGATCGGGCTCAATCCAGTCTGCGAATTTAGCAGACAGGTCGACATCCAGTTTTGTGATGAACACAGGATTTTTATCAGGCTGACGAACGAAAAAATGCTGGGCCAGATTCTCGACGGGCTTGCCGACAATGAGGTCCACCAGAGCATTGCTGCTGGAGTCTCGCAGCGTGATTCGTGTACCGCGGGCGGCAGTCTCGTCATCCTTCTCGGCACTGGCCGATGCGGCCACTTCTGCAGAAGGATCTTCTACGCCGTAACGACCCCAGTCTTCTTTGCTGCGACTGCGAATGCCCAGCTTCTTAACGCCAATCAGCGACGCGGCTGTTTTCGCAAGACGCTCGGCTGCTTCCGCAGGATAGTCATGATGCGATGGAATGACCCACATTCCTTTGTCATTCTGCCTGACAGAGAACGTCTGAGGCTCCTTCGTTTCGGCGTCGTATTTGACCACGCTCAATTCCAGTGCCTTCAGCGGGTCCTGGAAGTCTGCGTAGAATTCCTGACCCATGTCAGAAAAACCTTCGATGGCAACCGGACGATTGGCGTAGCGAACACCTGCCGCGGCAAGAGCGGCAACAGTGGCCACTCCAACGAATACCATAGTTCGACTTGTTGCGTTCATGGAATAACCTGGTTCAACAAAAGTATCTCAAGGAGGCAGGCAGAAATCTGCCTCGCCGGAGTCGCGTTTACTTGCGGCTCCGGCCAACCAATGCCATCAACAGCGGGAATCAACTTTTACGGCGGCTGGGATTGATCGACTGTTGCTCGGCCAGATTTCGAAGTCCGAGGAACAACATACCGAAACAAACCGGCAGAATCGCTGGAATGATACAGGCCACAATTTTGACCGTACTTTCCACGCGACGAATCTCACGCTTCATCTCCAGACCGGATTTTCGAACGCGTGAATTGAGCTGTCGTTCTAATTGTTCTTTCTGCAGTGCAAGCTGGCGATTCAACTGCTGCTCTTTTTGCTGCATCTGAACGTCTTTGCTGCGTGCATCGAGCTGCGGGTTTTCTTCGATCTTCTTGATTTCCGTTCTCAGCTCTTCTTCTGCCTTTTTCAGCTGCTCATCCATCTGGTCCTGAGAATCCTTCTCTTCCTTGTTCAGGTTCTTCCTCATGGAACTGGTCTGGTCTTCCACAAACTTCAGCGTTCGCAGGCTCGCACGACGCGATCGCAGAGAAATGAAGGTCTCGTCACCGGCAAGAGCGTCGACGGCATTCAAAACGAATGTGACGTTGTCAAACTTAACGCCCAGCATGCCTCGATTGCGTTCCAGAAAGAACCAGTCAGTAATCATGTCGATGTCGGAGCAAAGGATCACATTCAGAGGCGTCTCTTTGGAAGTGTTTCGGATCTGAGCGGCGATTACATGCGAATCGTTGTCGTCACGCCGACGCGGACTCGGATTGATCTCCACGCCCTGAGACGGCGAGAATGGATTGAACGAAGGAGACGTGTAATCTTCCCAGTCGAGCAGACCCGATTCGCGGCTGGTGCGAAGCAAGGGGATAAAATCCTGATCCTTGCGGCCCGCTCGATCCAAAATCGAACCGGGATACAACATGACGAGGTCCTGCAGACTTTCCGTCACTTTGCTCTCGGCGGAGAAGGGTGATTCCTGATTTCCTGTTCGCGAAACGAACACGTATTCCGGCGGAAGCGTGCCAAATTCATTGTGAGGATTGTTGCGATCGTAAGTGACCTGGCCGTTATCCCATTTCACGTTCAACAAAGTCATCAGCGAAGTGGCCTCTCCGCCGTCAGCCTTCTGTTCAGGAGGTGGTCCACCGCCGAACATCCCGCCGCCACCGCCCGGTTTTGGCAGTTTTGGAGCCATTGCCAGTCCTGCCTGGGACTGAAACACGAACGGACATGGGTCGTCAAAAATCAGCGTCGGTTTGCCGGCTTTGACGTATTCGACAAGGTTGTCCATTTGTGGTTGAGTCAACGACGAAGGCATGATCGCCAGGAGAACGTCGAAAGTCTGAGCAGACTTTTTCTCTTCTTTCTGATCGTCGTCTTTCGGAGCTTCTGCGCCGTCTGCGGGCTTCTCTTCCTCAGCCTTGTCGTCGACAAGAATTCGCTGCGAAGGATTGACTGCGATGACCTTATATTGCTTTTCCAGCTCCCGTACGATCTCCCATTTGCCCCCGCCTGCTCCCTCGGCGAGAGGCTGGGCATCGGTAATCAGGACCCCGACGGTCAGCCGCTTCTCCTGAGATACGGTTCGCAGAGACCGTGTCAGTTCATACTCGGCGGGCAGGCCCTTGCCGAAGAATGGAATTACCAGTTCGTCTGTGGCACTCTGGATGAATGCACCCAGAAAGACTTCTGCTTCTTCACGTTTTCCATCGCGTTCATACTGCAATCGAACGGGTTCAATTCCCAGTGCTCGAGCCTGTTCGGCTTCTTCGCTGAAAGGTTCAACCTCGACATCACGCCATTCGATGGCACCGCCGCTGCCCAGTTCGAACTCTCGCAGCAATCCACGCAGCTGTCGGCGAGTCTCCACATAGTCGCCCGGGACATCGGGGCTGATAAATGACTGGATCGTAATGCGTTGTGTGGCCTTCAGGTTCCGGACAGTTTCCTTAGTTGCATCAGACAGCGTGAAAAGATTTTCGGCGGACAGGTCCGCGCGGGCCGGATAGATCCAGAAGATCGCCAGCAGGCTGACTGCCGTCACCAGCAGACAGGCTGTTCGAATGGCAAACTGCATTCCCATGCCGACCTGCTGACCAGCGGACCAGCGACGTTTTGAGATCACAATCAGATTGAGATACAGCATCACCGCCGCGAAGAATACAAACCAGGCGATACCGGAAAGAGGCAGAACGCCCACGCTGAAATCCTGCAGCTGCTGCTGAAGACTCATTGATGAAAGTTTATTTCGCAGGTCGTAAAGGTCGGCACCAGCGCCGGAAAGTCCGTAGACCCATTCCACGATGTCGGTCACATAGTACAACATGACCGGCACGCAGCAGAATACCACGCCCAGTACGAAAGCGACCGTCGAACTGCTTGTTAGTGACGACGCCAGCATACCGGCTGTCAGCAGAGCGGCCCCGGCCAGCCAGTAGCCGGCATAGCTGCTGAACAGTGCCCCGGGATCCGGTGAACCAAGCCAGAAGAGGATCAGCACGTTAACCAGTGAAAACGCGAGAGCCACTGTGTAAACGCCAAGAACTGCCAGATACTTTCCGGCCAGTACTTCCACTTCCGTCGAAGGCATGGTGAACAGCAATTCGTCAGTGCCCAGCTTTCGCTCATCCGACCATGCGGTCATCGTGATGGCTGGAATCACGAACAGCAGCAGCCAGGGAAAGCCCTGTGTCAGCTGATCCAGGTTGGCCTGATTGGCCGCGAAAAACGTGGCTGAAAAAGCCATGGCCGCGGCAGCAATGCAGAACACAAGAATGAAGAGGTATCCGAGTATCCCGGAGAAGTAACTGCGGAAATTCCGCTTGGCTACTGCCAGAATTACATGACTGCGAAACATGAACACACCTTCGCTCTGATTAGAAATCTCAAATCTGTAGGATGGACATTTCTGTCCGTCGGCCCTGATGCCGTTTCAGAAAGCTCAATCCTGAAAGCTCGCCTTCTGGCGGAATTTCAGGTGAATTTGGCCGGCGTTTTAAGCGGCGCTCTGAGTCAGCTTCCGGAACTGTTTTTCCATATCCACTTCGTTGCCGCCAAGGTCGGATGTTGGGCCGTCGAAAACGACGCGCCCGTTATTCACCATCACCACTCGACTACAGACGGCTCGAACTTCCTGCAGGATATGAGTCGACAGCAGGATCGTTTTTGTTTTGGCCAGTTCCAGAATCAGGTCGCGAACGCCGTGCACCTGATTCGGATCCAGACCACTTGTCGGTTCGTCCAAAATCAGGACATCCGGATCATGCAGCATCGCGTGAGCCATGCCGACACGCTGGCGAAAACCGCGAGACAACTTGGAGATCGGCTTGCGCCAGACTTCAGCCAGAGAGCACTTTTCCGAGACCCAGGCCATGCGACTGGCCAGCAGATCGCCTTTTAGCCCACGCACTTCTCCCATGTACTGCAACAGCGACTCGGGTGTCATTTCGACATAGAGCGGCCCGTTTTCAGGGAGATATCCCAAATGCTGGCTGGCCGCGATGCGGTTTTCGGCCACGTTATATCCGGCCAAAAACGCTTCCCCGCGACTGGGCGACAGAAACCCGGTCAGCATTTTCATGGTTGTGCTTTTTCCGGCTCCGTTAGGGCCGAGAAATGCGCACACCTGGCCTTTGGGCACCGAAAATGTGACGTCCCGCGTGGCGGCAAATTCGCCGTAGAATTTGCTCAACCCGCGGGCTTCGATCATGACATCAGACGAAGCTTTGGAAGTCGAACTCATGAGCCCTTTTCTCTGTCTGTTGGTCAGTAACTGGACCGGCTGTTCTCCAGCCGGAAACTATGGATCTTTAACGATATGCCCGAGCTGTCGATCGTTGGAGATTTCTCCAAAACACTTCTGGCTCGGACGCCGGTCAATTGCCACGCATGGTCGCGACTTCAGGCAGGAATACAATCCAACGCGATGTTCAGCGTCTCTGTTTGCCAACTCAAAAAATCTGGGCAGCCCTTGAACAGCCCTCGTTTCCCACCGTTTTTCGGCACAAAACTGCCTCAACGGCAGCAGTCCGCGTTTTGAGGCAACCAAAATGCAAACAGCGTTCCAGAAGACAATTTCCCGGATGTCGTGCCCTAAATTGTCTGGTGGTATCAGGTTGAGGCTGTGGATAGACTGGCGGCCTGGCAAGTCACTGGAGAAATGGTGACAGGCAGGTCACAATTTACACTGTTCACGACTCGACGCGTTCCAGCGGCCATTCCGTGCTCGGTACAACGTTATTCTCGGAGTTTGGTTCTCATGCCATTGTTGGGTGTCAACATTGATCACGTAGCCACGGTCCGTCAGGCTCGGCGAACGAATGAACCCGATCCCGTGCACGCGGCCGTGCTCGCTGAACTCGGCGGCGCGGACAGTATTACGGTGCACCTTCGTGAAGATCGACGCCATATCCAGGACCGCGATGTTCGTCTGGTGAAGGAGATCTGCCGAGTTCGTCTGAATCTGGAGATGGCCGTTTCGGATGAGATCACGAAGATCGCCCTGAGTGTCCGTCCCGATCAGGTGACTCTTGTGCCCGAACGACGTGAAGAAGTCACTACCGAAGGTGGCCTCGACGTGATCACTCACTTCCAGCGCATTCGGCAGTGTATCGATCAGCTTCAGGGTGCTGGAATACTGGCCAGTTTATTCATCGACCCTGATGTGATTCAGATTGAAAAGGCCCGCGAATTGGGTGTCGAGGCTGTTGAGTTGCATACGGGCGCGTATGCAGAAGCAAAGACTCCTGAGCAGGTCGAAATTGAATTTGACAAGCTCCGGGAAGCCGGTCAGTTCGCTATTGCGCAGGGACTTAAGCTGAACGTGGGTCACGGGCTGACCTATCGCAATGTTCGCCGAGTGGCTGAGATTCAGAGCGTGCACGAACTGAATATCGGTCACTCGATAGTGTCTCAGGCGATTCTCGTCGGTTTTGAACGAGCCGTTCGCGAGATGAAACAGCTTGTGACCTTGTAGACTGCCACGCCGCTGGATTTCAAATTACCAATTTCAGATCTCAAATTAGCTTCCCCCATGCCTGGCAACTCATTCGGAAAACTGTTTCGCATCACAACTGCTGGCGAAAGCCATGGGCCGGGCAACGTGGTTATCGTTGATGGAGTTCCGCCCGGGCTTCCTTTGAGCGTTGATGATTTGCGCCCCGACATGCAGCGACGCAAGCCCGGCCAAAGTCCCCTGGTGACTCAACGTAAGGAAGAAGACGAGCCGGAAATTCTGTCCGGAGTCTTCGACGGACGAACCACCGGGACCAGCATTGCGATTTTGATTCGCAACGCCGATCAGCGCAGCGGCGACTATTCGGATATCAAGGATAAGTACCGTCCGGGCCATGCGGATTATACGTTTGATGCCCGTTATGGTTTTCGCGATTATCGAGGCGGCGGTCGCAGCAGTGCCCGCGAGACGACCGCGCGAGTTGCCGCAGGCGCCATTGCGAAGAAGCTGATCGCTCAGGAATTCGGCGGACAGGTGATCGGTTATGTGAGCCAGGTCGGTTCCATTAAAGCCGTCATTCCACACCCGGACCAGGTGACTTTGCATCAGGTGGAAACTCTTCCGGACGGATCACCAAATTTTGTTCGCTGCCCGGATTATGCCGCTGCTGAAAGGATGGTGGCTTTGATCGATGAAGTCCGCCGCGATACCGATTCGATTGGCGGTGTCTCCGAGATCGTTGCGACCAATATTCCCGCTGGGCTTGGCGAACCCGTGTTCGACAAGCTGAAGGCTGATCTGGCCAAAGCTCTTTTCAGTCTGCCGGCCGTGCTGGGTGTGGAATACGGCAACGGCTTTGCGTGTGCTGAGCTGCGAGGCAGTCAGAACAATGACATCTTTGTGACACGCCAGACTCGTGCCGGGACAGAGATTGCCACCGAGTCGAATCGCCACGGCGGCATGCTCGGCGGGATCAGTTCGGGGATGCCAATTGTCCTGCGAGCGGCGATCAAGCCAACCAGCAGTCTGGCGAAGGAACAGGCCACGGTGACTCGCGATGGGGAACCCACCACGATTCGCACAAAGGGCCGGCATGACCCTTGTTTGTTGCCTCGCTTCGTTCCCATGGGAGAAGCCATGGTGGCCATTGTCATCGCAGATCATTGGTTGCGCTGGAAGGCGATTCGCAAGTAGGCTTCGTTGAATCTTACACCGCCGCTTCAATCACCATCTCCACGCGGCAGCCTTTTCCAAGTCCGGCCTGCACGCACGCTCGAACGGGTGCGTGTCCGCGAGGCACCCATGCATCCCACAGTTCATTGAGGATCGGCCCGTCTTCGAGATCCGACAGATAAATCAGAATCTGCAGCAGGCTTTCGCGTGAGCTGCCAATCTGCTCCAGCGTGGCGTTGATCTGTTCCAGCACCTGAGCGACTTGGCCTCGGGCATCCTGAGTCATGTCATTGGCCACTTCAACCCAGCGAGCGACGCCGTTGTGAATGACGATGTCCGACCATCGTGGTGAATCGCCGATACGCTGAATCTGGACCATGACCTGCACCTGCGATTTGAAATTTGAAATTTGCGAAGCCACATCACCAGTGTTCCACTGGTCCATTGGGCACTTTGATCAACGCGGTCGGGATTTCGCACTGGCGTTCCCCGTGTCGACGTCGAATCTGTTCTACAATTTCATCGAACTCTGCAAACGATTCGAAACGCCGCAGCCGATCTTCAAGGTCTTCGGGAATTCCGAGCCTCGCTCCGTACCATGCCGCAAACTTTCGAAACATCAGGCAGGCGAAGTCATCATGCTGCTCGGTCATAAGTGAAAAATGAGTGACCAGAAAATCGATCTGCTCATCACGTGACGGCTCAAATGGAATCGCTTCTTCATGCAGCAAGCTTTGGATGCGCCGAAAGATCCAGGGATCCAGCATCGCACCTCGTCCGATGGCCACCGCCGCACAACCGGTGTCCTTCATCATGGAAAGTGCATCTTCAGGAGTTCGCACATCACCGTTGGCAACGATCGGCATCGATCGCACGGCCTGCACCGTTTGACGAATGGCCTCTCGGTTGACCGCGCCGTGAAAACCCTGCGATCGAGTGCGCCCATGAACCGTCACCGCGGCGACTCCGATGTTTTCCAATGAAGCGGCGAGTTCCGGGGCGGTGATCATGGATGAATCCCAGCCCAGTCGCATCTTCACCGTGACCGGCAGATCGGACGCCTCAATCACACGGCTTACCATGTCGACGGCGCCGTCGACGTTGCACATTAGCCTGGCTCCACCGCCGGAGCTGTTGACCTTAGCCATCGGGCAGCCCATGTTGATGTCGATGGCTTCGTAGTCGTGAGCCTTCAGCCAGCGAGCCGCCTTGACCAGATCTTTCGTCTCGCCGCCAAAGATCTGGACTGTCAGCGGGCGATCTTCTTCGCACGTTTGTACCAGGTCCATTGACTTCGGACGTTCCGACCAGAGCATCGAAGCCAGAACCAGATCAGTCGTGGCCAGCCCCAGCCCGCCGACGCGCCTTAGGGTAAGTCGAAACGCCAGTTGTGTGTAGCCGGCCAGAGGCGCGAGAAAGAAACGAGTCGCCAAACGACGATTGCCGATCTCGATCGTGGACGCCGCCAATGCTGCGTTTACGCCATTCGCGTCACCAGTGTTTTGAGATGCTGAAATCATGAGCGACTACTTTGCCAGCCCAGTTGTTTCAGACCTTGCAGCACTTCCATCATTGGCAATCCAATGACATTGGTCAGCCCGCCATCCAGGCCAGTGACAAAGGAGGCCGCGTGACCCTGAATCGCATAGCCACCTGCTTTACCGGTGGATTCCGCGGTGGTCACATACCACTCCAGCATTTCTTCGCTGACATTGCAGAAAGTGACTTTGGATCGAACGATAAAATCGGTTCGCGCCGTGTCCCGCGAAATCCGGACTCCGGTCCAGACTTCGTGAGCTCTGCCCGACAGCCAGTTTCTGAACCAGTGTCGAACATCGTCAGCCCATTGTTCAGGGCCCGGCTGACCCAGAACGCAGCGTGCTCCGCCGTCATTCTGCGCGACAACAATCGTGTCGGCCACGACAACAAACGGAGGTGTCGTCAGGTCTGAGCGACCGCGCAGCTGACGGCAGATATCGTCGTGCTTCAGTAGAGTGATCTCATTAAGCCGTTGTTCAATGCGGGGCTGGTCGTGAACATCAGAAAAGCCCGGTTCGTCCGGCGATGACGGAGGAAGAATGAGCAGCTGGTCGTCGCCAACAAACGATCCAAGCAGTTCGCGTCGGCGCGGTGATCGGGAACCGAGAACGATTCGAGGAAGTGTTTCCGTTGTTTCGTCGTGTTTGTTCATCAGCAACTGGGGATTAAGAAGGAAGTGAAGGAGATCGAAAGAAAGCCGGGCGATGTAGTTTGGAAATCGAACGGATACCGTACCATGGTAGCAGCTCGCCTGGACTTTGGGATTCGTTCGGGTCGAGATCGAGCATTCCTGTGAAAGGGAACCATCACTCGTGGTGGTCGAGGTGGATCATCACAACTATAACGTGGGCCTTTTCCAGCCGGAAAGTTTTATGACCGAAGAACTGACCGCCTTTCATGAAGCGGGCCATGCGTACGCCGCGATTTATGTGGGTGCGCGTGTGCAGTCGGTCACAATTGATCCGGACAACGATGACGGCCCGAAGCGAACCGGGGATACGGTGATCCTGTGGAACCGGCGGCGATTTTCTCAGCGAGATATGGCGGAGAAGGGTGCATGGGTCGCTTTGGCCGGTCCGGTCGCCGAAATGGTGTATTCTCAGAAGCCATTTCATCCGGCCAGTGTTGCTGAATGGCGGCAGGACTGGGAGACCGCGTTCGAATGTCTTGAGCATGTCGCCAGCATTCCGCATCGGATGGCGCAGCTGGAGAAATACACCATCGAGCTGTATGAGGCTTTTCAAAACGACAACCATTGGGCCGCGATCGGAGCCATTGCCGATAACCTGCTGGCACACGAAACGCTGGATGAGGAAATGGTGCAGGAAATCGTGGAGGCATGGCTGGGCGAAGCGTGAGAAAAAATG